>JAKFVH010000248.1 GCA_021732285.1 Reyranella sp.
TCGATCACCATGGCGACACTCCGGCTTGACCAAAGTGCCCGACATAGACTCACAACTCCAGGCCACGGTGGAAGTCCAAAGCGGCCGCCGAGTCAATTTGACGCGCGAAGATGTGTAGATACCCTAGCAGCTTCGCTGGGGAGGAATAGGCGATGGTCGCCGACATTCTCCAGACCCTGATCAACGGCCTCTCGGCCGGTGCGGCTTACGCGCTGCTGGGCGTCGGCTTCACCCTGATGTTCGGCGTCATGCGCCGGCTCAACCTGAGCTACGGCGCCACGCTGATGTTCGGCGGCTATCTCGGCGCGCTGCTGGCCGCGAAAGCCGGCAGCGCGCTGCCGGGCGGCGTGCTTGCCCTCCTCGCGGCCATCGTCACGGTGGCAGGAGCGGCGCTGGCCGGCCTCTACGTCGAGCGCCTGTGCTTCGCCCCCTTGCGCGGCCGATCGGGGGTGGCGGCGATGGTGTCGAGCTTCGCCGTCTGGATGCAGATCGAGGAGCTGACCGGGTTGCTGCTGCCGCTGCACACGAACCGGTACCCGGCGCCGATCGATCTCGCTTCGATCGACGTCGCCGGGTTGACGCTGCGGCCTGAGCATCTGCTGACCTTCGCCGTGGCGGCGATCGCGGCCCTCCTCCTGCACCGCCTGCTGACCCGGTCGCGCTTCGGCCTGGCGCTCCGGACGCTGAGCGACAGCGAGGCGGCGGCGCAGGCGGTGGGCATCGACGCGCGTCGCATCACGCTGCTTGCCTTCCTGCTGGCCTCGGCGCTGGGCGGCGTCGGCGCCTGGCTGGTGCTGGCGGCCGACCAGCAGGTGACGCCGATGTTCGGCATGTGGTCGACCATGAAGGGGCTGGTCGCCATGATGCTGGGCGGCCTGGGCTCGATTCCCGGCGCCGTCGCGGGCGGCCTGCTGCTGGGCCTCGTCGAGGCATCCAGCCAGGCCCTGTTCGGGCCGCAGGTTCGCGAGCTCGTCGCTTACGGACTGCTCTTCGTGGTGCTGGTGGTGCGCCCCGGCGGCCTCTACGGCCGCGCCGAAGTCGATCTCGACCTCGCGGCGCGCGAGCGCCTGTGACATGAGCGATTTCCAGATCGGCCTTTTAAGCAACGTCGGCATGATCGCCTTCGTGGCGCTGTCGGCCTACCTGCTGCTGATCTCGGGTTCGATCTCCTTTGGCCAGCAGGCGTACTTCGGCCTGGGCGCCTACGCCGCCGGCATTGCGACGGCCCTGTGGGAGTGGCCGCTGGCGGTGGCGCTGGGCCTGGGCGCGCTGCTGGGCGGCGTGGGCGGCGGGCTGGTCGGCCTGCTGACGCGCAGGCTGCACGGCGTCTATTTCGCCATCGCCACGCTTGCCTTCGCCGAGGTCACGCGCGTCGCGCTCGATCTGTGGCGCTACCAGCGCGCGATCGGCGGCGAGCTTTTAGGCCCCGACGGACCCAACGGCTTTAACGGCATCCGCCGCGCCTTCGAGGAGGGCTGGACTCCGCAGTCCTTCATGATCCTGATCTGGACGCTGCTTGCCGCGACCCTGCTGGCGCTGATGCTGTTCGAGCGTAGCCGCGCCGGCATCGCCGTGCGCGCAACCGGTGGCGATCCCGTGCTGGCGAGCCTGCTCGGCACCGACGTGGCGCGCCTGCGGGTGGCGATCGCCGCCGCGGCCGGCGCCATCGCCGGCCTCGGCGGCGGGCTTTATGCCCATCTCAACACCTACATCGAGCCCCGGCTGTTCGACGTCATGCTGGGCGTGCATGCGCTGGCCTACGGGCTGATCGGCGGCCTCGGCACCGCGCTCGGGCCGCTGATCGGCGTGATGATCGACATCGGCATCCTGGAATCGAGCCGCCTGTTCCACGGCTGGCGCATGGTCGTCTTCGGCGGCCTGGTCGCCCTGCTGCTGATCTGGCGCCCGCGCGGCCTTCTGGACGAAGCGACCGTCGGTCGCCTGCGGGCCTGGTTCTACCCGGGGACCCGTCATGCTTGAGCTCGAGCACGTGACGGTGCGGCATGGCGCCACGATCGCCGTGCGCGACGTCTCGCTCAGCGTCACCGCCGGCGAGCTGGTGGCCCTGGTGGGCCCCAACGGCGCGGGCAAGAGCTCGCTCGCCCGCGCCATCGCCGGCGCGCATCGGCCCGCCGGGGGTGTGATCCGATTTGCCGGCATCGATATCACCAGGCTCGACGCGCCCGCGATCAGCGCCCTTGGCCTCACCCACCTGCCCGAGGGGCGGCCGCTGGCGCTGACGCTGACGGCGCGCGACAATCTGCTCTCGGGCGCCTACGTCCTGGGATCCATGGCGCGGGCGCACGAGCGACTGAGGGAGGTCCTGCCCATGTTCCCGGCGCTCGCCACCCGGCTGGACCAGCCGGCGGCGCTGCTGAGCGGCGGCGAGCGGCAGTGGCTGGTCGTGGCACGCGCCCTGATGGCACGGCCCAGGCTGCTGCTGATCGACGAGCCGACGCTCGGCCTGGGGCCGCGGGCGGCGCGCGAGACGCTCGATGTCATCGCGGGCCTCAGGGCGTCCGGCACGGCGATCCTGCTGATCGAGCAGAACGCCGCCCTGGCGCTCGGCGTCGCCGACAGGGCGCTCGCGATGAGCGCCGGCCGCATCGTCGCCGAGGGCGCGCCACGGTCCCTGCTCGACGATGCCGGTCTGGCGGACCGCTATCTGGGAGAGCGGCGGTGAGGCGCGTGGCGGTGGCCGCTTGTCTCGCCGTGCTGGTGTCCGTTGCCTCGGCACAGGTGCCGCGCCTGCGCGTCGACCTCGGCTGCCAGCCGACCGAGGCATCGCTGGTGTTCCTGTGCACGGTGGACGTCGCCGATCCGGCGGGCAAGGCCGTGGAGGGCGTCGAGGTCACGCTCTCGGCCGACATGCCGTCGATGCCCATGGCGCACAATGTCAGGCCGGTGAAGGCCGAGCCGGTTGCCGGCCGGCCGGGCCGCTACCAGGCCCGCATCACGCTGGAGATGACGGGCGAATGGGCGGTCAGGCTGCGCTTCGACGCGCCGCGTCCCGACGTCGTGGTCCGCAAGCTCGACTTTCAGAAGGACAAGGTATCGCCGGCCGCGACGCGCTGAAGCCTGCAGCCGCTATTCCGCCGCCTGTCGCCGCCGCGCCACCGCGTCGAACCGGCGCTCGCGCATGGCCGTGCGCGGATCGTCCATCTCGGGCTCCATAGGCTCGGCGACCCACGCGTCGCGCCCGGGCACGTAGTTTCGGTTGGTCTGGGCCGGGTTGCGATTGACCAGGGGCCGCGCATAGAGCGGATGGGTCATGCAGCGCACCTCGTGCTCGATCTGGAACAGAGGCTTGCCGCTCTCGAGGTCGGTGATGTCGACGAAGCGGTACTGGTACTGATTGCTCTCTTCAGTGATCAGGTTGCGTTCGAGCAGGCGCTTGTGCGGCCGCGAGAAGTTCGCGACGTAGACCTGGATGTGATGGCCGTCATAGGCCGCAAGCTTCGACTTGGTCTCGCGGAACACCAGCTCCTGCGAGGGGCCGACCGAGACGCGCGCCGCCGGCATGTCGCCCGTCTCGTCGACTCTGGCCGGAGTCTCGAAGACCTTGCGATAGAAGTCGGCGATGGCCTTGGCCGAACCCGACGGCACGTCGAACTCGACATAGGGCATGCCGAGCTGCATGCGGCCGAAGCTGCCGGCCTCGTGGATCAGGAGCTTGTTGCCCCAGGGGCACGTCGTCTCGACATGGTCTTCGTGCTCCTTGAAGGCGAAGCGCGTGCCTTCGAGCGGCTTCTTCATCTTCTCCAGGCGGGCCAGCAGCGCTTCGCGATCGGGGATGACCAGGCCGGTACGGCCGCGCAGATGCTGCGGCTTGGCGGTGATCAGGTGGAACTGGCTGTGGCCGACATTGACCCACATGTTGTCGATGCTGGTCATCAGGTAGGGATCGCGGGTCAATCCCAGGCCGCTGATGTAGAACAGCGTGGTCAGGCCCTGGTCCTCGACCTGCAGGTTGACGTGCTCCAGACCGACGATGTTGCCGAGATCCTCGGCACTGCGGTCGTACTGCTTGCCGTCCTTCGGCCTAACCTGAGTCATGGGGCTCGCCTCCATCAGGGGAAGGGGAGCTTTGCACGATTCTTCATTGGCAGCCCCTGCAAAAAATGCGGAACTGCCTGCAAATTAAGGCCCGGGAGGAACAGGCCATGATCACCAAATTCGACAGTTCGTATGTCGGCTCGGTCGACCTGGAAAATGCCGGCTATCTCGGCACGCCGATCAACGACCGGTGGTATTCCAACGAGGAGCTGGCCGACGTCATGCACAAGACGGTGGCCTACGCCAAGCAGATGGACCGGCTGGGCTACGACACCTTCTGGATGGCCGAGCACCATTTCCAGCCGGAGGGGACGGAGTGCATCCCCAACCTGCTGATGATGGCAACGCACCTCTGCGGCGTGACCAGAAACCTCAAGATCGGCTGCGGCTTCAACATCGTGCCGATGTGGCATCCGCTCAGGCTGGCCGAAGACTACGCCATGGCCGACATCCTGACCGGCGGCCGCGTGATCTTTGGCATCGGGCGCGGCTATCACACCCGCGAGGTCGAGACCTTCGGCTCGCCGCTGATCGACCAGGACGCCAACCGCGAGCTGTTCGAGGAAGGCGTCGACGTCATCTTCAGGTCCTTCAACGAGGAGCGCTTCAGCCACAAGGGCAAGTACTTCACGATACCGCCCGAGGTGCCCTATCGCGGCTACACGCTGAAGGAGCTGACCCTGGTGCCGCGGCCGCTGCGCCGGCCGGTGGAATGCTGGCAGCCCATCCAGAGCGGCTCGCAGCGCGCCTTCGACTTCATGGCCAAGTACGGCATCTCGGGCGTGATCGGCGGCGGCTCGGCCGAAGGCGGCGCCGTCGACCGGCACATGACCGAGTTCCGCGCCGCCTACCAGCGCCGCGGCATCGAGCTCAAGCCGGGCGAGCGCCTGGCGCTGGGCTACCAGTTCTGCATCGCCGAAAGCCGCGAGGCGGCCGTCGCCAAGGCCGCCAACTTCTACGAAGAGAACATGAAGATGTTCGGCGAGCTGCGGCTGGTGCGCGCCATCACCGACCAGCAGATCGCCGCCATGCGCGATCCCAGCCTGGTGCCCAACACGAAGCTGCCGCGCATCGAGGATGCAGTGAAGGCGGGCGGCTTCTTGGCCGGCACGCCGGCCGACATCATCGAGGAGCTGAAGCGGGTCGAGCAGCGCTATCCCGGCCTCGAGCGGGTCATCTGCACCATGCCGCTCGGCACGCATCTTGGCGACACGCTGGAGCAGCTCGACCGCTTCGCCAAGGAAGTGATACCGGCGTTCCGGCCCGCACGGGCCGCGGCGGCGGCGGATTGAAAAGGAGAGACTGATGATCTTTGAAATGCGCACTTACCTCATGAAGCCGGGCAGCATTCCCAAGGTGGAAGAGCTGTTCGGTGCGGGCATGCCGGCGCGCACCAAGCTGTCGCGCTTCGGCGGCTTCTGGCGCACCGAGGTCGGCACGCTCAACCAGATCATCCATGTCTGGCCCTACAAGGACCTCAACGATCGCGACCATACCCGCGCTGAGGCCATCCGGACCGGCGTGTGGCCGCCCAAGATCGCCGACAATGTCCTGGAGATGGAGAGCAAGATCCTGCATGCCGCGCCGTTCTCGCCGCACTTCGAACCCGGCGAGCATGGCAGCATCTACGAGTTCCGCACCTACACCTACGGTCCGGGCAACATCCCCAAGGTGATCGAGGCGTGGACGCCGCTGATCAAGGCGCGGTCCGCCATCTCACCGCTGATCTTCGCGGGCTACACCGACATCGGCGCGCTCAACCAGTGGGTCCATGTCTGGGCCTACAAGAACATGGCCGACCGCGAGACGCGACGCGCCCAGGCGATGAAGCCGGGCGTCTGGCCGCCGCCGCGGCACGAGAGCGTGACCCTGCTCAAGCAGGAGAACAAGTTCGCCGTGCCGGCGAGCTGGTCGCCGTTGCGGTAAATCTTCCGGACCGCGCGCTTCCAGCGCACCTCATGAGCGCGCTGGAAGCGCGCGGTCCGGAAGAGCATGAAGGAGGGAAAGCATGACCATCTCCATTCGCCAGGTCGGGCCGTGCTTCGCCGGCGAGGTCGAGGGCGTCGACATGCGGCGCCCGCTCAGCAAGGAAGAAGTCGCGGCGATCCATGCCGGCATGGACAAATACGCCGTGCTGGTGTTCCGCGACCAGAAGATCGACGACGCCCAGCAGCTTGCCTTCACGCGGAGCCTGGGCGAGATCGAGCACGCGATCGGCACCAGCCTGCGCGCGGCCAGCGAAACCCGCCTGCCCACGACCTTCGCCGACGTCTCCAACCTCGACAAGAACAACACGCCGTACCCGCGCGACGACCGCCGCCGGCTGTTCGCCATCGGCAACCGGCTGTGGCATTCGGATTCCTCGTTCAAGGTGGTACCGGCGAAGTACTCCCTGCTCCACGCCCTCAGCATCCCGTCCAAAGGCGGCAACACCCAGTTCGCCGACATGCGCGCGGCCTACGATGCGCTGGACGACGAGACCAAGGCCGAGGTCGAGAGCATGGTGTGCGAGCATTCGCAGATGTTCTCGCGCCAGATCATCGGCTTCACCGACTTCACCGACGAGGAGCGCGAGCGCTTCCGGCCGGTGCGCCAGTGCATGGTGCGCGTCCATCCGGTGACCGGCCGCAAGTCGCTTTATCTCTCGTCACATGCCGGCGGCATCATCGGCTGGCCGATGCCCGAGGCGCGCGGTTACCTGCGCGACCTGATCGAGCACGCTACGCAGCGCGAGTTCGTCTACACCCACAAATGGCGGGTCGGCGACCTGGTGATGTGGGACAATCGCCAGACCATGCACCGCGCCCGGCCGTTCCCGGCGCACGAGCCGCGCGACATGCGCCGCACGACGCTTGCCGGCGACGGGCCGACGGCGGCTCAGGCGGTCGCTGCCTAATTCGATCAGGGCTTGCCGCTACAGGCGCAGGTCACCTTCGCCTCGCAGATCTGCTTCTTGCCCCCTGGCGGTATGCAGCTGTTGCCGCAGGGGAGCTCGCTGGCCCGGCAATGGCGGCAACAATAGTCTCCGGGCTGACGTTGCATCGTCTCTCTTGGATATTTCTGCTGATGGTTCTGTTTTCGCTGCTGTTCCTGCTGCTCCTGCTGTTGCAGCTGCCTTTGCTGGTTGTAGCGCTGCAGTTGCTCTTGTTCGAGCTGCTGTTGCTGCTGTTGTTGCTGTTGAATCTGGGCCGATTGCGCCCAGGCGAGGAGCGGCATGCCGAGCAGGACAGCCAACAAGACCAGCACGCGCATCGCCAATTCCCTTTTCCTCGTCTCCGCCGCTCGGCAGGCCAAGTTATAGCAGGCCCGGCTCAGGTTTTCAGCAACGCCGCCATGATGCGCTCGCGGGTGAGCGGCATGTCGTGAATGCGCACGCCGAGAGCATGATTCACGGCATTTCCAATGGCGGCGGCAGTCGGGCCGACCGTGCATTCGCCGCCCCCCAGGGTGGGATTGCCGGCGCCGTCGACGAACTCGAC
Source organism: Reyranella sp. (assembly GCA_021732285.1). Classification (GTDB taxonomy): domain Bacteria; phylum Pseudomonadota; class Alphaproteobacteria; order Reyranellales; family Reyranellaceae; genus Reyranella. The sequence continues at coordinate 7,536 of JAKFVH010000248.1, forward strand.
CTGCATCTCGGGCACCTCGCTGAAGCGCAGGATGGGATAGCTCTCCCAGTCGCGCGAGGCGATGCCTTCGGCGTCGAGCTTGACCTGCTCCTTCAGCGTCCAGCTCACGGCCTGGACGATGCCGCCCTCGAGCTGGTTGCGGGCGCCGTCGGGATTGACCACCAGGCCCGCATCGGCGACGCACCAGACGCGATCGACCTTCACCGTCTCCTGCACGGTGACGGCGGCGACCACGGCGGCGTAGGCGGCGCGGTTCTTGTAGCGGGCGAACGCCAGACCGAGGCCCTTGCCGGTGCCGGACGGGCCGCGCGAGGCCCAGCCGGCGCGCTCGGCCACCAACTCGACCAGACGCCGCGCGCGCGGCTCGGACAGGATCGACAGCCGGTAGGCGACGGGATCCTCGGCAACGCGCGCCGCCAGATCATCGATCAGCGATTCGATGGCGAAGACGTTGGGCAACGCGCCCAGCCCGCGCAGCGCCGAGGTGCGCACCGGCGGGCGCATCACGAGATGATGCAGGATGCGATGTGCCGGCACGTCGTAGAGCGGCACGGCGTTGCGGGTGCCGCCGCCGCCGCGCTCTTCCGGCGGATCGAACGGGGCGACATCCGACGGCGGATTGGCCAAGGCCTCCGACGCCAGCAGGTAACCGCTGCCGCTGCCGGGCCGCTGGACATGGGTGGGGCTCCAGATCTCCGTCGTCCAGTCTGCCGGACGGCCGCGCTCGTCGAGATCGACATGCAGGGTCACCAGCATGGCGGGACCGACCGGCTCGAAGCCAAACTCCTCCTCGCGACGCCATTGCAGGCGGATCCAGCGGCCGGGAATGCGCATGGCGACCAGCGCGGCATCGAGGGCCGCATCGTCGGCGCCATTGTGGCCATAGCAGCCGGCGCCGTGCAGATGCTGCGCGGTGATCGCCTCGACCGGCAGGCCGAGCACGGGCGCGAGGTTCTTGCGCAACGGATGCATGCCCTGGCCATGCGAGCGCACCGTCAGATGTCCGTCGCGGAACTCGGCCAATGCGCACGACGGCGACATCGAGGCGTGCGCGATGTAGGGCCGCGAGACGGTCATCTGCACAAGGCGCTTGGGTGGCGTGGCGGGCGCGGGCCAGGCGCCGATGCGGCGATCGTCGCTTGGCTGGCCCTTCAGCCAGGCCGCTTCCTGATGTGCAGGTTCGAGACGGCGGACATTGTCCCACCGTGCGTGCGCCGGCGCGGCGGCCGCAGCTGCCTGCGCAACGCTCTCGACGGGGCTGACGAAGGCCACGAAGTTGGCTTCGCGGATGATCTGCAGCTCACCCCCTAAATGATGACGGGCGGCGGCGCGGCGGATCGCGGCCTCGTCAAGCGACGCCAGGGTGGCGCCGCGATTGGGCTGACGCAGCGTGCGGGCGTGCAGGACATCCTTCGGCAGGACATCGTGCACGAAGGCGGCGCCACTCAGCTTGGCCGGCAGGTCGAGGCGCGGCACGCTGTGGCCGACCACGCGATACGACGACGCCGGTTTGACTGGGGCTGTCCCGGTAACTGCCTGGGTGAGGTCGATCTCGCTGGCGACGGTCCAGTAATCCTGCCCGGTCGCCGCACCGTTCTGCAGGAACTGGCCGTCGACCACGCTGAGATCGTCGCGGCTGCAGTTGAGGCGGAGCGCCGCGCGCTCCAGCGCCTTGGCCCGCACCTCGGCACAGACCAGGCGCACCGAGCCGCCCGACACTTCGACCGAGAGCGACGACGTGGTGTAGAGCTCGTCCGGACCGTTGGTCGTGTCGCCCGACAGCACGACGACGCGGTCGATTGGCAGGTCGAGTTCCTCGGCCGCGATCTGGCCGATGGCGGTGACCACACCCTGCCCCATCTCGACCTTGCCGGTGGCGATGCGCACCGTGCGGTCGGGCTGGAAATGGATCCAGCGGTCGAGCCGCGGATTGTCGACCAGGCTTGCCGGCAGCGAACGCGCGTTCATGCCCGGCCTCCGTTGCGCAGGGTGGCCGCCGCGCGTTCGACCGCGCGCAGGATGCGCTGATGCGCGCCACAGCGGCAGAGATGCTTGTCGAGGGCCGCGACGATGTCGCCGCGGCTCGGCGTGGGATTGCGATCGAGCAGCGCCTTGGCTGACATGACGATGCCACTCAGGCAATAGCCGCATTGGCCGGCTTGCTCGTCGAGGAAAGCCTGCTGCAGCGCATGCGGCCTGGCCGGCGTACCCAGGCCTTCGATGGTGGTGACCTTGCGATCGGCGACCGTGCCGACTTCGCGCGTGCAGGCGTGGGCGGGCTGGCCGTCGACCAGCACCATGCAGGAGCCGCACTGCTCCAGGCCGCAGCCGTAGCGCGTGCCCATCAGGCCGAGATGATTGCGCAGGACGTCGAGCAGTGTCGCCGTCTCCGGCACCTCGACGCGCTTCGCCTCACCATTGACCGTGAACGCAATGCTCATGGAGCCCCCTTTATGCAGCTTTGCGCGGACGTTGCCGGGCAGGCCTGCCCTTAAGCGGACGCGCTGCCAACTCCAACCCAAGGGCACGAAGTACGCCGAGCATCGTGCCGAACTCCGGATTGCCTTTTTCGCCAAGCGCCTTGTAGAGACTTTCACGATTGAGGCCGGCGGCACGGGCAATATCGCTCATGCCGCGAGCACGAGCGACGATACCGACTGCATCACGGACGAACGCCGCATCGCCGGTCTCCAAGGCCGCTGATATGTACTCGGCCTGTCGCTCCGGGGTATCGAGATATTCGGCCACATCAAAACGTGTCGTCTTGACCATCGCCATTACTCCTCCAACTCCGCCGCCAAGGCTAGCGCGCGCTTGATGTCGCGTTGTTGCGTGCGCTTATCACCGCCACACAGCAACACGACGATCACCGCTCCTCGACGGACATAATAGACGCGGCAACCAGGCCCGTAATCGACACGCATTTCGAGCAGACCCGCGCCAAGCGACCTGGCGTCACCTGGATTGCCCTGCTCGAGACGACGAATGCGAGTAGCAATTCGCGCAACCGCCCTGTCATCCCGGAGGTTACGCAGCCATCCTTGGAACTCGTCCGTCTGGCGTACTTCGATCACTGGACCAAATGTAGTCTATAGGCTACAGAAAGTCAAGTGCCATGAGGTATTACAAAAGATCCGCTACAGCCTTTCGATAGCGCGTGATCGCGTCGAGATGTTCGGCGTAGCTCTTGCCGGCGATGCGCTTGTGATGGCCGCTGACGTAGGTCGTGTGGACAGTGACGTGGGTGACGCCCGCCTTCTTCCAGAATCCGATCTCGCGCCGCCAGTCGTCTTCCTTGCCGATGCCGGGCGACACCCAGACTTCCAGGCCGACCGAGGCGGGATCGCGGCCGGCGGCGCGGATCAGGCCGCGCAGCTTGTCGAAGGCCTTTAGCGCCTCGTCGCCGGCGGGATAGGCCAGCGGCATGAAACCGTCGCCGTACCTGGCGGCGCGCCGGAAGGTCGCCTCGGCATGACCGCCGAACCAGATCGGCACGCGGCCCGACTTCGGCCGCGGGTTGATGCCGCCGTCGTCGAGCTGGTGGAACTCGCCCTTGAACTTGACGTGCGGCTCGGCCCACAGCGCCTGCATGAAGCGCACCTGCTCCTCGGAGCGCTTGCCGCGGGTGTGGAAATCCATGCCCAGCGCCTGGAACTCGATCTCGTTCCAGCCGACGCCGATGCCGAGGCGGAACTCGCGGCCCTCGCACAAGGCGTCGAGGCACGCCGCCTGCTTGGCGACCAGGGCGGCCTGGCGCTGCGCCAGGATCACGACGCCGGAGGCGAAGCCCACCTTCCTGGTCACGCCCGCCAGGAAGGCGAACAGCACGAAGGGATCGTGATAGGCGGTCGCCGTGGTGCCGACGCGCTTGCCGCCGTAGTCGATGCTGGGATTGCCACCCAGCACATGGTCGGGACCGAGCAGGTAGGTGAAGCCCAGCCCTTCGGCCGCCTGGGCATAGTCGCGCAGGACGGTGGCGCCGGTGCCGATGTCACCGACCGGTAGTGAAGCGCCGAGTTGCATGTTTCCTCCCCCTCTTATTCGGACCGCGGGCGTCTCGCCCGCCTCATGAGCGGGCGGGACGCCCGCGGTCCGAACATGAGCTTACTCTGCCGCCGCCGCCTTTGCCGGCTTCAAATCGGTCGAATACTTGAGATGCACCGGTGCGTTCGACTCGAACGGGCTCTTGAGGTCGAGGCTCTTGGCGATCTCGCGGATCGCCGGGAAGACCTCCTGGCCCATCAGCCGGACGCAGGTCATCGAGTCTTCCTGGCTGACGCGGCCGTCGTTGCCCCACAGGGCCAGGATGCCGGGTCGGGTCTGCTCGAGGATGCGCTTCAGCTTGGCCACGACCTGATCGGGCGTGCCGTAGATGATGCGCAAATCCTCGACCTGCTGCTCGAAGCTGGTGTTGCCGCGCGGGTTGATGGCGCGGCCGGCGGCGAACTCGACGAAGGCGCGTCGGTTGGTGGGCGAACCGTAGCCCGACGGCGTGCTCCACACCGGATGGGCGAGCCCGGTGAACTCGCCCTGCATCCAGCGGAACTGCTTGGCGTTCTCGCGCGCCTTGTCCTCGTTGTCGGAGATGTGGACCTGGATCAGGTAGCCGCGGTTCTCGGGGCCACCGACATAGCCCGACTGTAGCGCCACCTGGTCGTAGAGCTCCCAGATCTTCTTGGTCTGCTCGATCGAGGTGTTGAGGGCGATGTAGGGATAGCGCTGCTGCGCCGCCCACACGATCGTCTCCTTGCTGATCACGCCCGGGATCCAGACGCGAGGATAAGGCTTCTGCAGCGGCACCGCCCACGGGTTGACCACGCGATGCTGGTAGTGCGTGCCCTCGAAGCGGAACGGCCCGGTCCTGGTCCAGGCCTGCGTGATCAGCTCGTGCGCCTCCTCGAAGCGCTCGCGGTTGAACGCGGGATTGACGCCGGTGGCGAGCTGCTCCTGGCCGCCGCCGCGCACAAACCCCGAGACCAGGCGGCCCTTGGAGATCATGTCGATCATGGCGAGCTCTTCGGCGAGCCGGATCGGGTTCTCCGCCAGAGGCAGCGGATTGCCCAGCATCACGATCTTCACCTTCTTGGTCATGCCGGCCAAGATGGCGGCGAAGATGTTGGCCTTGGCCTGCATGCAGAACGGCGCATTGTGATGCTCGTTCAGCATGATGCCATCGATGCCGACCTCCTCGGCCAGCATGTATTGCTCGATATAGTTGTTGTAGAGCCGCGAGCCCGCCACCGGGTCGAAGTGCTTGTTGGAGAACATCAGCGCGGTGGCGCCGAAGTCGCGGCCGGCCTGCTCGTCGTAGGCCGACATGGGCTGCTCGGTGAAGTACATCAGGTGCATGGCGTCTACTCCCGACCGATGAAATTGGTGACCAGCTTGGCGAGCGCCTCGGGCTGCTCCATGTCGACGGCATGCCCGCACGAGCGGACGATCTCCAGGTGGGCATCGGGCAGCGATTCAAGATAGCGCTTGCCGGCGCTGATCGGCACCACCTTGTCGTCGTCGCCCCACACGACCATGGCCGGCGCGCGCATGGTCCTGAGCAGATGGGGCAGCGTCTGGCTGTACATGTAGGGCTTCCAGGCGATGCGGAAGCTCATCTCGCGGCAGATGTCCCACATTTCCAACTGATCGACCGACGGCTCGGCGCCATAGACGTGGTCGAACGCCTTCTGGTCGTGGAAGGCCGCGCGCGCGTAATCCATATAGCCGGTGACGGCGAGGTCGAGGATGTCGCCCATCGGCGGCTTGATGCCCATGGCCCCGACAAGCACCAGATGCGAGAGGTCGGCAGGCGCCATGGTCGCCATCTCGGCCGCGATCCAGCCGCCGAAGCCCAATCCGACCAGCGCCGGCTTGGCGATCTTCAGTTCGCTGAGCAGGCCGCGATAGACCACGGCGATGTCGCGCACGCTGCGCATCCAGTCGGGTCGTTCGGAGCGACTGTAGCCGGGATGATGCGGGACGATCACCGCGTGGTTTGCCGCGAGCGCGTCGTAGAAGGGCAGATCGTCGAGCGTGCCGGTCTCGTGGTGCAGGACCAGCACCGGGCGCCCCCGGCCGGCGCGCTTCACGTGGAGCTTGGTCCCGCCGGCCTCGATGGTGGAGCTCGCCCAGTCGACCGCCATGCCCGATTTCCTCCGCTTATTGCGAGGATCGTTGCAACCGGACCTAGACGAGTCAAACTTGCGGTCCCGCAGGGCAACATTTCGTTCCTCCCCGTCGCGGAATTCCGCGACTGCCGAGCGATTTTGGCGCGTCGCGCCAAAACGCGTGGGTGTCGGCGTCTTACGCCGACGGAGGGGTCATGGGCGACGACCTGTGGCTCATGACCCCTCCGCCCGCTACGCGGGCACCTCCCCTTCGCGGCATCCGCGAAGGGGAGGAAGATCTTTGTCTAAGCTTCGCCGGCCAAGGCCTCGCGTAGCCGCGCCGCCGCGGCGCGGCCCAAGGTCAGCGCTTCCTCCATGCCCTGCAGCATGATGCGCGCGCTCTCGCGCGACTGGGTTTCCACTCGCCGCAGCCGGTCGCGATTGACGATCAGCGAGCGTCCCAGCCGCAGGAAGGGCGGCGACGGCAGCAGGCTCTCGAAGTGGGCCAGGGTGCGCCAGATCATCAGCGCCGGCTGGTCGGCGACGAAGACATGGGTGAAATCGCCGTCGGCGCGCACCGCCACGATCTCGTCGGTCTGGGCGAGCAGCGTGCGCTTGGGCGTGCGCAGCGCGATCACCCCGCGGCCGGTGGCTGCCGGCTCCTCGCCGCGCGCGAGCTGGCGCTCGACGCGCGTCAGCGATTCGGCCAGCCGTTCGGGCGCCACGGGCTTCAGCAGATAGTCGACCGCGTTCACGGCGAAGGCCTCGACCGCATGCTCGGCATAGGCCGTGACGAACACCACGACCGGCGGCCTGTCCAACGCCGCCAGCAGGTCGAAGCCGTCGCCTCCGCCCAGCTCGATATCGAGGAAGATCGCCTGTGGCCGGATGCGCTCGATCTCCTGCAGGGCCTGCGCCACGCCTTCTGCTTCGCCGACGATCTCGATCTCGGAGTGCGCCGCCAGCAGCCGGCGCATGGCCTGGCGGGCCAAATGCTCGTCGTCGACGATCAGGACCCGGAGCACGGTTCGCCCTCCAGCGTGAGCCTGGCCACCACCCTGTCTTCGCTGTCGCCCAGCGTGAACGTGTGGCGGCCGGGATAGTGCAGATCGAGCCGGCGCTTGACGTTCTCCAGGCCGATACCCGACCGGCGCCGGCGCGAGCCCACGCTGTCTTCGAGCGAGCCGGTGTTGTCGATCTGGATGTGCAGCGTGTCGCCCTGGGCGCGGATGTCGATATGGACGTCGAGACCGTCCTCGCGCCGGCCATACTTGACGGCATTCTCGACCAGCGGCTGCAGCAGGAAGCTTGCGATTCGCCTGCCGCCGGCGGCGTGCTCGACATGGATGTGCGTCCTGAGGCGATCGCCGAAGCGCGCCTTCTGCACGCCGAGGTAGGCCGACAGCCCTTCGACCTCGGTGTCGATCGTCACGATCGGCTGGTGGATACTGTCGAGCGAGTTGCGCAGGTAGGCCGTGAGATTGCGCAGCATGGCGAGCGCCGCGGCCGGACGCTCGGGGATTTCCTCGGCCACGCCGTTCAGCGCATTGAACAGGAAATGCGGATCGAGCTGCAGGCGCAGCTCCTCGAGTTCGAAACGCAAAGCCTCGGCCTCGGCGCGCACCGCATGCCGATGCTCAGCCTGCTCGGCCATCTCGGCGTGGATCCAGAAATAGCAGAGGCTCCAGCCGGCGAGCGTCAAGGTGTAGTGGATCCACGGCACGATCACGGCCTCGATCGGTCCCCAGTAGGGCATGTCCCAGTCGAAGGCCTGGCGAACGGCGAAGACGATGCCGACGGTGATTGCCGCGGCACCGGCCGACAGCGCGCCGATCAGCGCGATCGAATGGGGCGTGAGGCGATTGTTGAAGGCGTGCGACGTGTAGACCGTGCGCATGCCCGCGGAGACCACCACCAGGCAGGGCGTGACCAGAAGCGTGATGGCAAGCGCGATATGGAAACTGCGGTAGGTCAGAACGCGATTGACCAGATCGACCAGGAAGAACAGGCCCCAGCCGACGATCTGCGCGCGCCAGAACACCGACAGGCGGCCCGTCCACCAGGCGCCGACCGACCCGGCAGCCATGCTGAGCACGTTTTCGCGCAAAATCGCGGTTCCGGTGATCCCCCAAAAGCCGCCGAGTAGGCGGCACACCGCATGAAAAGCCATTTGCCGGCGGCGGGCAAGCCGGCGGTCACAGCTCGGTCACCAATTGACCACTTGGTTCACCGACTAATCTGCCCGCTTCGCCGAGAGTCGGGCCGCACCCCAATGCCGTCCTGCGATCGACATGACATACCGCCGTGACACGGCGACGCAGGAGGAGGAGGAGCGGGGAATGGCTATCAACTACACCGTTGGCGACAGCTGGGGGTCGGGGTTCATCGGCAACATCAAGGTGCCGGGCGGGACCAGCGGGCTGCACGGCTGGACCCTGGAGTTCGACGCCACCTTCGACATCACCAACATCTGGGGCGCCGAAATCGTCTCCCATGTCGGCAACCACTATGTGATCCGCAACGCCGCCTGGACCGCCGACGTCGCCGCAGGCAGCCAGGCGAGCTTCGGCTTCGAAGCCAAGCCCGGTTCGGGCGGCACCACGGCTACCGGCTTCGCCTTGAACGGCACGGCCGACACGCCCACACCGCCGCCGGTCGTCGTTCCGACCATTTCCATCGACGACGCCGCGATCACCGAGGGCGACAGCGGCACCAGCCTGCTCACCTTCACCGTCAAGCTCTCGCAGGCCGCAAGCGGGCCGGTCACGGTCAGCTACTCGACCGCCAACGGCACGGCCACCGCCGGCTCCGACTACACCGCACTCACCGGCACGATCACCTTCGCCGCCGGCGAGACCACCAAGACCATCACCATCCCGGTCACCGGCGACACCACGGTCGAGGCCAACGAGGCCTTCACCGTCAACCTCGCGAGCCCGTCCGGCGCCACCATTGCCGACGGCGCGGCCACCGGCGCCATCGTCAACAACGACGTGGCCCCGCCCCCGCCACCCGCGACCGGCGGACTGTCGCTCGACTACGACATCGTCAGCAACTGGGGCTCGGGCTTCACCGCCTCGATGGCGGTCGGCGCCGGCAGCGCCGCGCTCAACGGCTGGACCGTCGCGTTCGACGCCTCGTTCAACATCACCAGCATCTGGAACGCCACGATCGTCAGCCACGTCGGCAACCACTACGTGGTGAAGAACGCCGACTGGAACGGCACCGTCGCCGGCGGCAAGGAGACGGCATTCGGTTTCCAGGCGACGCCGGGCAGCGGCGGCACGGCCGCCTCGGCCTTCACCATCAACGGCACGGCCGTGGGCACCGACCCGGTGCCGGTACCAACGCTGTCGGTGGCCGATGCCACGGTGGCGGAAGGCAACAGCGGCATGCACGAGCTCGCCTTCACCGTGACGCTGTCGGCCGCGGCAGCGGGCCCCGTGACGGTGGCCTACGCCACCAGCAACGGCACGGCGACCGCCGGCAGCGACTACACCGCCCTCAGCGGCACGCTCACCTTTGCGGCCGGCGAGACCTCCAAGGTCGTGCGCGTGCAGGTGTCGGGCGACACGGCCGTCGAGGCCAACGAGACGGTGTCCCTCACGCTCTCCTCGCCGAGCGGCGCCACCATTGCCGACGGCACCGCTGTCGGCACCATCACCAACGACGATGTCGCGCCGACGCCGACGCTTGCCGTCGCCGACGCCACGGTGACGGAGGGCAACAGCGGCACGCGCAACCTCGCCTTCACCGTCAGCCTGTCGGCGGCGGCGACCGGCCCGGTCACCGTGGCCTATGCCACCAGCAACGGCACGGCGAGCGCAGGCAGCGACTACACGGCAGCCAGCGGCACGCTCACCTTCGCCGCCGGCGAGACCTCGAAGGTCGTCAACGTGCAGGTGTCGGGTGACACCGCCGTCGAGGCCAACGAGACCCTGACGCTCACGCTGTCGTCGCCGAGCGGCGCCACCATCGCCGACGGCACGGCGATCGGCACCATCACCAACGACGACACCGCACCGCTGCCGACCCTTGCCGTTGCCGATGCCACCGTCAGCGAAGGCAACAGTGGCGCGAAGGACCTCGCTTTCACCGTCTCCTTGTCCAGTGCGGCAACGGGCCCGGTCACCGTGGCCTACGCCACCAGCAACGGCACGGCGACGGCAGGCAGCGACTACACGGCAGCCGGCGGCACATTGACCTTCGCCGCCGGCGAGACCTCCAAAGTGGTGCACGTGCAGGTGAGCGGCGACATGGCGGTCGAGGCCAACGAGACCCTGACGCTCACCCTGTCGTCGCCGAGCGGCGCCACCGTCGCCGACGGCACGGCCATCGGCACCATCACCAACGACGACACCGCGCCGCTGCCGACGATCAGCATCTCCGATGCCTCGGTTGCCGAGGGCAATCCCGGCGCGGGCGGCGGCGCCACGCCGGGCTGGTTCAGCACCTCGGGCAACCAGATCATCGATTCGGCCGGCCACTCGGTGCAGATCGCCGGCGTGAACTGGTTCGGCTTCGAATCCTCGAACCTGGCGCCGCATGGCCTGTGGACGCGCGGCTACCAGGACATGATGATCCAGATGAAGGATCTCGGGTTCAACACGATCCGCCTGCCCTTCTCCAACGACACCATCCACAGCACCGGCACGCCCAACGGCATCGACTTCTCCAAGAACCCCGACCTGCAGGGCCTCACGGCCATGCAGATCATGGACAAGATCGTGGCCTATGCCGGCGAGATCGGACTGAAGATCATCCTCGATCATCATCGCAACGATTCCGGCCCCGGCCCCTCGTCCAACGGCCTGTGGTACGACGCCCAGCATCCCGAATCGCAGTGGATCTCCGACTGGCAGATGCTGGCGGGGCGCTACGCCAACGATCCGACGGTGATCGGCGCGGACCTGCACAACGAGCCCTACAACGGCACCTGGGGCGGCGGCGGGCCGACCGACTGGGCGGCTGCGGCCGAGCGCGCCGGCAACGCCATCGGCTCGGTCAATGCCAACTGGCTGATCTTCGTCGAGGGCGTCGCCAACTATCAGGGCCAGCCCTACTGGTGGGGCGGCAACCTGATGGGCGTGCGCGACCGGCCGATCGACCTCAACGTCGACAACAAGCTGGTCTACTCGGCGCACGATTACCCGAACTCGGTGTGGGCCCAGCCGTGGTTCCAGGGCAGCGACTTCCCGGCGAACCTGCCGGCCAAGTTCGACCAGATGTGGGGCTACATCTACAAGGAGGGGATCGCGCCGGTGTACATCGGCGAGTTCGGCACCAACCTCACCGATCCCAAGGACGCACCCTGGCTCGACGCCATCACCTCCTACATGGCGGGTGATCTCGACAACAACGGCACGACCGACATCGCGGCCGGCAACAAGGGCGTGAGCTGGACCTTCTGGTCGTGGAACCCCAACTCGGGCGACACCGGCGGCATTTTAGCCAACGACTGGCGCACGGTTAACCAGAACAAGATGGCGTATCTGACGCCGATCGAGTTCGACCTCGACAGCGACGTGTCGAGCGGCGGCCCGAACGCAACCTTCGTGGTAACGCTGTCGGCCCCGGCGACCGAGACGGTGACGGTGGACTATCACACGGTGTCGGGCACAGCGGGCAGCGCGGACTTTACCGGCGCCAGTGGCACGGTGACCTTCGCGCCCGGCGAGACGAGCAAGACCATCAGCATCGCCATCACGCCGGATGTGCTGGTCGAGGCCAACGAGCAATTCAGCGTGGTGCTGAGCAACCCCCGCAGCGCCACCATCGCCGACGGCAGCGGCACCGGCACCATCGTCGACGACGACACGCCGCCGCCGGTGCTGCCGACGCTCGCCATCAACGACGCCTCGATCACTGAAGGCGACAGCGGCACCGCGCAGCTCAGCTTCACGGTGACGCTCTCGCAGGCCGCCAGCGGGCCGGTCACGGTCAACTATTCGACCGCCAACGGCACGGCGACGGCAGGCAGCGACTACACGGCGCGGTCCGGCACCCTCACCTTCGCCGCCGGCGAGACCACCAAGACCGTCACCGTGCCGATCACCGGCGACACCGCCGTCGAGGGCAACGAGACCTTCACCATCAGCCTGGCGGGCGCTTCCGGCGCCACCATCGCCGACGGTTCGGCGACCGGCACCATCGTCAACAACGATGTCGCGCCGCCGCCGTCGGGAGACCTCGAGGCCGCGTTCTCGCTGGTCGATTCCTGGAGCAGCGGCTTCAACGGCAACGTGCTGGTGCACAACGGCGGCAGCTCGACCGCCGGCTGGCAGATCGTGATCGACATGCCGTACCAGATCACCGACATCTGGAACGCCGAGATCCTGAGCCACGTCGGCAACAGCTACGTGATCGGGCCGTCGCCGTGGAACGGCACGCTCGCCAATGGCGGCGAGACGAGCTTCGGCTTCGTCGCCTCCGGGCAGTTCAACGCCGCGGCCATACAGGTCCATGGCGTCGGCGACGACGACGTGCCGGACTCGGTGCCGACCGTGCCGACCGACCTCGCCGCCACCGCCGTCTCCGCCACCTCGACGATGCTGAGCTGGGATGCGTCGAGCGTCCCGGGCGGCGGCTTCGTCACCGGCTACGCGATCTTCGTCGACGGCGAACAGGTCGCCACCACCACCAGCACGAGCTACCGCGTAACCGGCCTGTCGGCGGACACCGACTACCAGTTCTCGGTGGCCGCGATCGACGCCGCCGGGTCGTCGGCGCAGACGAGCCCGGTTTCGGTGCACACGACGCTACCGCTTCCGGATGCCGACGATGGGCACATGTTCTCGCCCTACATCGACATGGCGATGTCGAACGCCGCCGATCTCGCGGGCATTTCCGCGGCATCGGGCATAACGAACTTCACGCTGGCGTTCGTGCTCGCCTCCAACGAGGGCATCGGCTGGCAGGGCTGGGGCAGCGTCGACGACGATACGCTGTTCAACGGCACGACCATCCTGCAGCACGTGCAGGACATCCAGGCGGCCGGCGGCAACATCACCATCTCCTTCGGCGGCGCCGCGGGCACGGAGGCGGCGCTGGTTGCCACCAGTGCGGCGCAGCTGCAGGCACAGTACCAGTCGGTGATCGACCGCTACGGCATCGATTCCATCGACTTCGACATCGAGGGCGCGGCGGTGCAGAACCAAAACTCGCTCGTCCTGCGCGACCAGGCGATCGCGGGGTTGCAGGCCGCCAATCCCGACCTGAAGGTGTCGTTCACCCTGCCGGTGCTGCCGACTGGACTCACCGCCGACGGCCTGCACGTGCTGCAGCAGGCAATGGCCGACGGCGTGCGGGTCGACCTGGTCAACATCATGGCCATGGATTACGGCACATCCGTCGACAACAACGGCCAGATGGGGCTTTCAGCCATCCAGGCCTCCGAGTCGACGCAGCAGCAGCTCGCCTCAATCGGCCTCGACGCCAAGATCGGCATCACGCCGATGATCGGCGTCAACGACATCGTCTCGGAGGTCTTCAAGCTCTCCGACGCGCAGATGCTGGTCGACTACGCGGCGAACGATCCGGATGTGGCCATGCTGTCGATGTGGTCGGTCGCCCGCGACAACGGCAACACGGCCGGCGTCCCCGCCGCCACGCCGGACAGCAGCGGCATTGCCCAGGACCCGTACGAGTTCGCGAGCATCTTCCATCAGTACGACATTCTGTAAAACCCGTCATCTCGACCGGAGCGAAGCGGAGTGGAGGGACCTGTTCTGTCGCAACGTCGACAAGAACAGGTCCCTTCGCTTCGCCTCGCTGCGCTCGGCTCCGGTCGGGATGACGATCAGGAAACCAGCCAGCCGTGTCCCGCGCTGCTGGTGAAATCGAGCTGCACGAGCAGGTCGTTGTAGTCGCGGTCGCCGCCGCCGTGCTGGTCTTCCCAGCCCCAGGTGTTCAGACCGTAGTTCCACAGATGGCCGACCGCGCGGCCGTCTGCTTGCTCGTTGGCGTTGGCGAAGGCCCAGTAGTGGGCACCGGTGGTCGCGTTCACCAGCTTCATGGCGATGATGTCGCCGGCGTCAACCTTGAGGATGCCGGTCTGGCCGTAGTTGCCGTAGCCCGGCCCGTTGATCGACCTGCCGCCTGACGCCAGCTCGTAGGTGTGCGCAGCGGCCGCCGCCTCATAGCCCACCTCACCCGGACGCTTGCCGTCGACCGTGCCGGCGAGATCGTCGACCTTGTAGAACGAGAGCTGCAGGTTGTTCTCGCCGTTCTGGCGCAGCCGCACGATGGCGGTGACGTCGTTGGCGCCGCCCGCCGTGTCGGCCACCGCCACCGGCCGCGCCACGCGCACCGCGGCCGTGTCGGTCACGAAGTCGGCGAAGCCGAAGTCGCTGGTGAGCAGGCCCTGGATCGCCCGCGCCGACACGCCGTCGACCGACACCGAGACGCTCTCGCCTGACGCCACCACCGTCTGGCCGACCCAGCCATGGGCGTACTTGTCGAACATGCGCACCAGGTTGGGATCGAAGTCGGACTGCAGCGACTGCTGCGCCAGCCGCATGGTCCAGGCGAAGCTCCCCGAAGCGCCGCTGGTGAAGTCGAGCGCGCCGCTCCCGAGATCGAGATGCACCGAGGCGTCCGAGCGCGACATGGTCTGGAACATCAGGCTCTGGTTGGCGCCGCTGTCCCAACCCGAGCCGTCGACATCGAGCATCGCCGGGCTGGTGCCGTACATCTGCGTGTGGGCGATCGTCGACACCGCCCGCGCTAGCAAGGTGCCGTTGGGCGTGCCGAGGCCGGTCACCAGGTCGTAGCCCGGCCCGGCATGGTAGCCGTAGCCCGTCGGCGTTATCGGCTCGCTGTCGCTGGTGTAGATCCCGCCCTTGGTGAACGACGAGGTGTTGTTGCCCAGTGTCACGTCGTTGAAGGCGCCGGGCGCGATGGCGGCGGCGATGTAGAAGAGGTCGTTGGCGTAGCCGAGATTGGGCAGGCCCTGATCGTTGAAGATGGTGTCGATCTGCGAGGCGAGTGCCGCCCACAAGGGCGTCGCCGCGCTGGTCCCGCTGTCGGCGCCCAGCGCCGTCATCGCCGGCCCAGGCACCAGGTAATGCATGTTGCCACCGGCGTCAGCCGCGACATCCGGCACGCCGCGCCCGGGCAGCGCCGAGGGATCCGATGTCCTGGGGTCCAGGCCGAACGCCGTCTGGTACCAGGGCGCGGGCCGGCTGGGATCGACGCCGCCCGAGCCCGTGTTGTTGTGCTGATAGCCGGTCCCATTGGCCTTCGACGCGATGGTCGTGCCGGTCACGTAGTACTCGTTCCACACCGCCTCGATCAGCGTGGCGCTGACGTTGGACGGATTGGGCATCTGCGTCAGGCCGCCGGCCATGAGCTGCCAGATGGTCGCCTTGTCATGCGCCATCGCCTGCGAGACGACGTCGGTCAGCGTCTCGTCGGCCAACGCCGATTCGACGGTGCTGTAGGCCGTGCCGCCCACCAGGAAGGCGTAAGGACTGGCCCGGCTGGTGACGACGTTGGTAAGGCCATTGCCATTCTGGTTGCCCGAGCCGCCGTCCCCTGCGTCGTTGAACACCGTGATGTTGCGCAGCGCCGCGTCGACGAAGAGCTGTTGCGCGGCAAAATAGAAGGGCGAGCCCGGCGTCACCTGCGGCGTGAAGCCGAACGACGAGGTGATGACCGAGGGATTGTTGGCGAGGTCCCAGAACGACGACTGGTAGGCGGTGAACGTGCTGGATTGCGGGCCGAAGTTGTTGGACGGCGCGCCGGGCGAGTAGCCCGAACCGGCATACAGCACCATCGGGCTCTGCGGATTGATTGTCGTCACGACGCCGACATCGAGCGATCGTTCGCCCGCGGGATTGAAGGCTGGCGGCTGGACGATGGGATACGCCTCGCCGCCCGGCGCGACGGAAGTCCATTGCGCCGGCGCGGCTATGCCCGCCTGCGCGCGATAGTGGTTGAGCAGCGCGCCGAACGAGCCGTTGGGGACCGCGGTGCCGACACCCGACTCGACCAGACCGATCGTGCCGGTTTGCGGCGCGATACCGGAAGCGGGATTCCAGAGATCGCCGGAGAACGGGAAATTGTAGTACTGATCGGCGATCTGCTGCGGGAAGATGTTGGTCGGGCTGGTGCTGGCGTTGCCCGGGCTCTGCCAGCCCTGTGGCAGGGTCACAAGCGTGCCGTTGCCGGGATTGGGCACCACCGGGTTGAAGTTGGTCGTGTCGAACCACAGGCCTTTGACGCCGAGCGTGCTCGCCCAGCCGTCGGGGAGCGAGAGGTTGCCTTCCCAATGCCAGTTGCTGCCCTCGCCGCGCAGGGCGACGCCCGGGCCGAACAGCTTGTCGATATTGGTCTGGTTGACCTGCACCCAGATGGTGCGCGATTCGGCCGACGAGATATAGCCGCTCTGGACGCCCTGCTCGGCCGCAACCTGCTCGACCGTCTTGATGCCCAACCCGGCGAGTTCGGCCTTCACCTGATTGTACTTGGCGGCATCAGCACCGTAGGTCGACCACAGCGTGCCGTTGTCGTTCAGGGTATCGAGTTGTTTCTGGCGCGATGCCCAGTTGGCGTTGAGCAGGGCCGACGGATCGTTGGCCCGGTCGAGGATGAGGGCGACGTTGAGCGTGAAGCTGGTGAGAACCGGGCCGCCGGTCGGCCCGCTGGCCCCACTGCGCCAGCTCGTGAAATCCATGAACGACGAGTTCGGCAGCTCGGTATACGCCATGCACGCGCCTCCACTACTCGACCTATCGCATCAACCCTGGCCTGCCCTCAAGTGCCGATCGCGAACAGCAGCCAGGTCCCCGCCCCCAGCCACGACAGCAGGCCGAGCCAGCACAGCGACCAGAAGGCCACGATGACCCGCTTGCCGTTCTTGTTCCAGTAGGTGTTGGGATAGAAGATCGCCATCAGCTCGGCCGCGATCCACAGCGGGAAGAACGCCAGCGTGATCGGGAATTCCCGGCGGATCGAGCGGCGGATGCCGTCCGACCGTTCGTAGCCGGCAAGCGAGACCTCGGACCAGTCGGTCGATACGAAAGGCGTCTCGGCGGGCTGAGGCAGGTCGATCACATCCGACCAGCTCATGCCGTTCTTCCGCAGCATCGCGTTCGTTTTCCGGATGGCGATCAGGGCTTCCGCGTCCCGGTCGCTTTCGGTCATCCGCAGCAGCCGGATCAGCCGCTCCCTGTCGATCGTCACACTACGCCCCGCCCCCATCAGTTGCACTGTATCACAGCACTACGCCTGCATGGGACCTGCAGATGGGTTCTTGCACTCAGATTTGTTGCGAACGTAACAACTCATGCCTCCCCATCGCGTTCCGCGATGGGGAGGTGTCGCCGTCATACGGCGACGGAGGGGTCATGGGTGTCAACGTGGAAGCCCATGACCCCTCCGGCCCTTCGGGCCACCTCCCCACGCTGCGCGTGGGGAGGAAAATCCGGCTCTAGCCGAATCGGCCGACTTGCCGCACAGTCGTCATCGCATGGAAACTTTCGACTATGTCATCGTCGGCGCGGGATCGGCCGGCAGCGTACTGGCTTCACGGCTGAGCGAGGACGAGGGCGTCACGGTCTGCGTGCTCGAGGCAGGCCCCTGGGACTGGCACCCCTTCATCCATATCCCGGCCGGCTTCATGTACACCCTGGTCAATCCCAAGGTGAACTGGCTCTACAAGTCCGAGCCCAGCGAATGGACCGGCGGCCGGGCCATCGCCGCCCCACGCGGCAAGACCCTGGGCGGCTCGAGCTCGATCAACGGCCATATCTACAATCGCGGCCAGCGGCTCGACTTCGACGGCTGGGCCCAGCGCGGCAACCGCGGCTGGGGCTATGCCGACGTCCTGCCCTACTTCCGCCGCAGCGAACGGCGGGTCGGCGAGGCCGACGACACCTTCCGCGGCCGCGACGGCAACCTGCCGATCACCGACCTCGACTGGCGCGACCCGATCTGCGAGGCCTTCATCGAGGGCGCCGTCCAGTTGGGCATCCCGCGCAACCGCGACTACAACGGCACCATGCAGGCGGGCGTGAGCTACGTGCAGCGCATCATCCAGAACGGCCTGCGCAAGAGCGCCGCCCGCGGCTACCTGCATCCGGCCATGAAGCGAAAAAACCTCACGGTCCGCACCAACGCCCATGCCACCGAGATCGTGCTCGAGGCCAAGCGGGCGGTCGGCGTGCGCTACCGCAAGGGTGGCCGCAACGGCGCCCCGGTCGAGGTGCGGGCGCGCCGCGAGCTGATCCTTGCCGGCGGCACGGTGAACTCCCCGCAGCTCCTGCAGGTCTCGGGCATCGGCCCGGCGCCGCTCCTGAAATCGCTCGGCATCGCGGTGAAGCACGACCTGCCGGGCGTCGGCGAGAACCTGCGCGACCACTACGCGCCGCGCTTCGTCGCCCGCGTCAAGAACGCCGAGACCATCAACGAGAAATCGCACGGGCTGAAGCTGGTGAACGAGGTGCTGAAATACGCCTTCACCCGCAAGGGCATCCTCGCGCTCAATCCGACGCTGATCTACGTCTTCTGGAAGTCCGACGAGCGGGTCGACAACTACGACCTGCAGCTCACCTTCACGCCCGCCTCCTACAAGGAAGGCGTGCAGTCGACCCTCGACGACTTCCCGGGCATGACCATCGCCTCCTGGCAGCAGCGGCCCGACAGCATCGGCTATGTGCGCGCCCGCTCGGCCGATCCGTTCGAGCATCCGGTCATCCAGCCCAACTACCTGGCGGCCGAAAGCGACCGCCGCGTGCTGCTGGCCGGCATGAAACTCGCCCGCCGCCTGCTCGGCTCCCAAGCGCTCAGCAAATACTACGACCGCGAGGAATTCCCCGGCGCGCAGGCGCAATCGGACGACGATCTTTTGACCGCCGCCAAGCAGCGCGGCACGACCACCTTCCATCTCATGGGCACCTGCCGCATGGCGCCGGACAACGATCCGACGGCGGTGGTCGACGACCAGCTCCGGGTGCGCGGCATCGAGGGGCTGCGCGTGGTCGACGCCTCGGTCATGCCGACCATGCCGTCGGCCAATCTCAACGCCTCCGTGCTGATGATCGCCGAGAAGGCCGCCGACATGATCCGCGGCAAGCCGCCTCTCGAGGCGGCGGTGCTGAGGGACTGAGCGGATGGCCGACGCCGACACCGAACCCGCGGTCGGCGCCGTCAGCCAGCTCGTGCCGGCGACTCTGAAGGCGATGCATGCGCTGGAATTCGCCGGCCGGCATATTTCGCCCACCTCGCTGCCGCAGATCGTCGAAGCCATGGCCGGCCGCGACGACGAGGCGAAGGCAGCGCTCGCCTTGTCACGCACGCTCGACTGGCCGGAGCGGCTGAAGCCGGTGCGGGCCTGCCTGGAGCCCGCCGCCGCGGCGGCGGCCGCCGGCATTGCCGGGCTGCGCTCGGCCAACGAGGCGCCGCAACCCATCGTCGCGGCCTACCGCGCGCTGCGCAACTACGCCCAGGCCGCCCAGGCGATCTATCCCATGGCGGCGTTCCTGAAGCCGGTCAGCCAGTTCTTCCTCGAGCAGTCGGCGCGCGGCGATGCGACCCTGGCTGCCCGCCTCGCCGCGGTCGATCCGGCGCGCGAGAAGGTGGGTGTGATGCATGCCGGCGGGCCGCCCGGTACCCGCGGCGGCTTTTCGCTCTATGTGCCGGAGACCTATGACGAGGGCCGCGCCTATCCGCTGGTGGTGGCGCTACATGGCGGCAGCGGCAATGGCGGGGCCTTCCTGTGGAGCTGGGTCCGCGAAGCGCGCACGCGCGGCTTCATCGTGCTGGCACCGACGGCGATCGGCTCGACCTGGTCGCTGATGGACCCCGACACCGATGGCCCCAGCATCGACGCCATGGTCGAGCATGTGGCCGAGCAGTGGAACATCGACGCGAGCCATCAGCTGCTGATCGGCATGAGCGACGGCGGCACCTTCAGCTACGTGCTGGGCCTGCGCGGCGGCTGCCGGTTCACCCATATCGCGCCGGTCGCGGCCGCCTTCCATCCCATGATGCTGACCTTTGCCGACGAGGCCCGCCTGCGCGACCTGCCGGTCTACATCGTGCACGGCGTCGAGGACTGGATGTTCCCGCCTCAGCTCGCGCGTCAGGCCGAGCAGACCCTGGGCCAGGCCGGCGCCAAAGTGACCTACCGCGAGATCGCCGACCTGTCGCATACGTATCCGCGCGACGAGAACGGCGCGATGCTGGACTGGTTCATGTCTTGAGGGAGCGCGGACCTCCGGTCCGCTCATGATCATGATGCGGACCGGAGGTCCGCGCTCCCATGACCTACGAAGGCTCGCGCTCGCCTGATCTGTTGGTGAAGCGGGCGTTGCCCAGACCGGTGCCGATGGTGAGCACGCCCCAGTGGCGGACATCGGTCATGTTGGGCACTTCGCTCAGGCCCTGGACCACGGCATCGTTGTGCATGACGACCACGGGCTCGTGGCCCTCGAGCTGCGGCAGGCGATGCGTCAGCTCGTGGGCAAGGTTGAAATCCTCGCCTTCCCAGTTGCCCGGCAGGTTCTGGCCGCCGCTCACGATCACGCCGCGCTCGTCTATAAGGCCGGGACAGCCGACACCGACGAAGGGCGCGAGCTTGAGCTTCTCGGCGACGGCCAGCTCGATCAACTCCCTGGCCATCTTGGCCATGCGCTCCAGGGCCTCCTCGCGCGTCGGCTCGTCGTCGCGATGGCGCCAATGCAGATGCTTCCACACGGCGGCCTTCGCGATGTCGCCCTTCTTCTTCATCTTGAGATCGACCACGCCGATGCGGAGGTTGGTGCCGCCGATGTCGGCCGCCAGGATGGCGTCATGGCCGGCCAGCACCCAGCTCGGCGCCAGCTGCACGGCGCCGATCAGGCCGGCCTTGTCGGGATGGTTGGAGATCGTGCGCAGCTCGACCGCGACGTTTTCGCCGGCCAGCAGCACGGCGGCGCGGCCCATCGCCAGCTCGCCGATGTGGCTGGCGCTCAAGCCGCCGCCGATCACGATGCGCTCCGTGCCGTGCCACTTCTTCAGCCGCAGGAAGCGGCGCACCACGGTGGCAAGCTCGACGGCAAACTCCTCGACCGCGGTATGGACCAGGCCGGCCGCCAGCGGATCGCCTTCGGCCAGCACCTTGTCGAGCCTGGACTTGGAGATCTCGCGGGTCGGAGTGTCGCCGAACGGGTCCTCGCCCTGGGCACGCAGCTTGTCGCGCCAGTCTTCCAGGATGGCGCGGAAGGCGCGGCCGCTGGCGCGATCGCCGACGAAGCCGTCCTCGTCGCGCAGCTCCTCGTTGTAGGTGTCGACCGTCACCGCCGGCAAGACGCGTCCGCCGTGGCTCAGCACCGACGACGGAGGAGCAGGTTCGGGGGTGCTGTCTTGTACTACGCCATTGTCAGGAATCGCCCGCCTCCCACCACGCATCGCGCAGCATGGTCACAGGAAATCAACGGAACAGCGGTGCCGCGGTTGCGGCCTAGCGGCCACCCATGACCTTGCGGGCCTGCCGGACACGCTCGCGGTTGATCGGCGCGGTCCCAAGCTCGGTCTTGCGCGCCGCCATCCGCTCGCCAGTGCCCAAAAGGTCGAGGCGTGAGTGGCGCAGTCGCGGGAAGAGCTGCTCCTCTTCCTGCTTCATCAGGCGGGACGCCTGTTCGGCAAGCACGGTCACCGTGGCGTCGAAGGACGGCTCGCCGGCCGACGTGTTCTCTACTTTCTCGATCAGGTCCTGGATGCCGTCGTGCTTCACCTGCGACTTGCCCAGCAGCTCCTTGTCCTCGCCCGTCAGCACCGCGTCGGCGGCCGGATAGAAGACCTCGTGCTTGATCGCGGCATAGCGTTCCAGGGCGTGGCAGAGCCGCAGCGCCGCCTTGCCCTTGTCGACGGGATCGGCGGCCTTGCGCAGGCGCTCGAACTCGCGGGCGAGCTTGTCGATCTCGTTATGCTCGGCTGTGAGAAGGACCAGCGCATCGTGCGGATTGAGCTCCGCCTTGCCCCGCTGGGCGTGCGCGGCCTTCCTGCGCGCAACTGTCATCACTCCCTCCGCTGGCTGCGGCAATCAACGGGATGTGAAGGCGAAGGTTGCGCTGCGGGGAACCGTCCGGCGGTGTGTCGCGTTGCCTCTAGCGATCCGTGGGGGTTACCGATGAAGCATTCGGTCATTATCCCGTTGAGCCGTCAGGAAGAAGACACATTGCGGCTCATTGCCCACGGCATTTCCAGCACCAAGCACTTGCCGTCGGACGACCTCAATCAGCTCGTCAGGCTACGGCTGATCGACCGGCTTGCCGGCAAAGTGGCGCTGAGCGAGCTGGGTCAGCTCCGATTGGCGCAGAGCCAGGAAGAGCAATTCCTGGCGATCATCCGCGCCGCCCGGGACCATCAGCCCGGATTGCGTCTCTCTTAGGCCTTTTCCGGCGCCGCGGGCTCGCCGAGCGACAGCATCAGCCGATTCGCCCAGTTGAAGAACGAGGCGGCGTTGATGACGTCGACGATCGACGCCTCGTCCAGGCCGACCTTGCGCAGGGCGTCGACATGCTCGGGCCCGAAGGTGATGGGCGTCGAGGTGAGCGCCACCGAGGCCGCAACGATCGCGTTCCAGCGCGCGTCGAGATCGGTGCCGACGCCCTTGTCGAGCAGGCGGTCGACATCCTCCACGCGCTTGGAATAGGTCGCGGCAAAGCGGGCATGCACCGAAGCGCAGTAGATACAGCCGTTGAAGCGCGAGGTGGCGGCGGCGGCGAGCTCGCGCTCGGCGCGCGGCAGGCCGGCCTCGGGATTGTAGAAGATGTCCTTGTCGGTCTTGGTGCGATGCTCGAGCACCTCGGGATCGCGCACCAGCAGCCGGAAATACGCCGACTTGGCGCGCGCCGCGTCGACCAGGCCCGCCATGTGGCGCGCCGTCAGGTCCTGCTCGGCCATCGGCTCGAGCCAGGGCAGCCAGTCGAGCATGTCGCGCGTGAACACCACGGGCTCGACATGCAGCGGCACGATAAGGACCTTGTCGGTCATGCGGGCCTCGCTTTCAGGACGCGCAGGCCGGCGACGACCCTGATCTGGTAGGACAGGAAGGCGACGAGCTGGGAGATCACCACGATGCCCGTGGCCGACCAGCCGGCATCGACCAGCATCTGCAGGTAGGTTGGCGCGGCATCGCGCGGATGGAACACCAGCATGTGCGTGTGCTCGAACGCGGCGGCGAGCCGCGCGCCAAGGGCGCTGCGCTCGGCGGCGTCGATCTTGAACACCGGCCCAGCCTTGTCCTCGGCGCTGAGCGGTCCCTTTGGATAGTGGCCGTACGGCCCCTGCCCCTTGGCCGCCTTCACGGCAGCGGCGATCACGCCCTTCCAGGCGGCCGGCGCGCCGGCTTCGGCCAGCGCCGTGCCATAAAAGGCTTCCATCTCCGGACGGCCATGCAGGCCCGCGACGAAGCAGGCGATGGCGATGCGCTCGAGCGTGCTCGCATCGGCCTCGCTCAATGGCTTGAACAGCGAATCGTAGCTCGCCTGGGCGTGCGTGCGCGCCTGCAGGCGCCCGTTGCGGATCGCCTCGAGCGGCGATCCCGGCTCAATGCCGGCCAGCGTGTCGATGACGTCGGACATCATTTCCTTCCGCAGAGTCGTTGCGCACCCAGCCCAGCGCCGGCGCCACCTGCTCGGCCATCAGCTCGATCGAGCGCAGGATGAACGGATGCGGCGGGTCGATCGAATGGACTTGCATGGTGAGGTCGGTGGCGCGCTTGAGCGTGTCGTCGGCCTGCAGCGAGGCGACCACCTGCTCGGGTGTCCCGAGATGCACGTCGAAGGCCGCTATAAGGTCGCCAACCAGGTTGCCGGACGACAGGTTGCCGGTGGCGGCAAGACGGTGGCGCATCTTGGTCGCGCCGATCTCGGCGAGCCGCATCGCCTCCTTGGTGTCGTCGGCGACGAATATCGTGCGCGAAGCGAGGATGCGCGGTTCGCGTCCCTTGGGCAGCGCCTCGAGATAGGCGTCGATCATGGGGTTCTGGATGTCCGACAACAGCGCCTTGGGCGCGTCGGCCGAGCGCGGCTGGGTGCGCGACAGCATCAGGCCGTCGCCGGCAAGGCCGGCCCGGCGGGCGCCCTCGACGCTGAAGGTCGCCTGCCAGATGCGATCGACCAGAGTCGGGCTCGCGGGATAGAGCTTGTCGCCACCGGGCAACGCGCCGCCGCCCCAGGCGGTGCGCATCAGCTCGAGATTGCCGTTCATCAGCTTGTGGCGGTCGTTGGCATCGAGCCCGAAGGCGGTGAAGGCCGTAAGATTGCCGCCCGGCCCGACGCCGACTTCCAAGCGGCCGCCTGATATGAGGTCGGTGACGGCGGCATCCTCGGCCACGCGCACCGGCAATTCCAGCGGCAGGGTGACGATGCCGGTGCCCAGGCGAATGCGCGAGGTCTGCACCGCCGCCTGGGCGAGGAACACGAACGGGGCCGGCAGGCCGCCCTCGCCCTCGTGGAAATGATGCTGGGCGATCCAGGCCGAATCGAAGCCGCAGCGCTCGGCATGCATGATCTGCTCGGTAGCCAGCCGATAGCGCTCGGCCGCAGTGGTTTCGTCGAGCAAACGGGTGAAAAAGCCCAGTTTCTTGGGCGACATCGTCGTCATCGGCCCACCCTATCAGGCAGACCGGGGGCCAATGCAAGCCGGTCGATCAGGGGCCTGTCGACGCTCGCAACAGCCAGCCGTCGGGCGTCTTCAAGCGGTCGAAGCGCACGGAAAAGGCCTCGTCGATGCGCGTATCGTCGATCAGGGCCTTGGCCGGCCCGTCGGCCACGACCTTGCCGCGGTCGATCACGACCACGCGCTCGAAGAAGGTGAACGCGAGATCGAGATCGTGCACCACCACCACCGACAGGCGGTCGGGCCGTCGGGTGGTGAGCGCACGGATCACGTCGAGGCGATGGCGGATGTCGAGGCTGGCCGCCGGCTCGTCGGCCAGAAGCACCGGCGGATCGACCACCAACACGGCCGCGAGCAGCACGCGCGCCCGCTCGCCGCCCGACAAGGTCGACCAGCGTCGCCGGCCAAGATGCGTCAGCTCGAACTTTTCGGTCACCGCTTCGATGGCACCGGCGGCCAGCCGGTCGCTGCGGTCGGCGCCCAGGCGCACCAGCTCGGCGACGCTGAGATCCCAGTGCGGCTCGAAGTACTGCGGCAAGTAGCCGATCTTGTTGGCGCGCTGGGCATTGCTGAGCGACGCGAGATCGCGATCGCCGACATGCACCATGCCCGCCGTGGGCTCGTCGATGCCGGTCAGCACTTTTAGCAGCGTGGACTTGCCCGCGCCGTTGGGGCCGATGATGGCGACCGACCCGGTTGGTCCGAGCGACAGGGACAGGCCGTCGAGCAGCGTCGCACCGTTGCGCCTGACCGACAGGTTATTGGCCGCGATGCTCGTCATGTGCGCAGCCTGCGGGCCAGCAGAAGGATGAAGAACGGTCCGCCGGCAACGGCCGTGACCAGGCCAAGCGGGACCTCGGCGGGCGGCAGCGCCGAGCGCGCGATGGCGTCGGCCAGGGTGACGACGATGGCGCCGACCAACGCCGACGCCGGCAACAGCGGTCGATGCAACGGCCCGACCAGCCAGCGCGCGATGTGCGGCGAGGCGAGGCCGACAAAGGCGACAAGCCCGCCAAAGGCGACGGCGGCGGCGACAACGACCGAGCCTGCCAGCACGGCGAACGCGATGAACCGATTGACGTTGAGGCCGAAGGCGATGGCCATGGTCTCGCCCAGGCCCAGCACGTCGAGGCGCCCGGCCAGCAGCAGAGTGAGCGCGAGGCAGGCGATCGAGATCGCGACGAGCAGGCCGAGGATCGGCCAGGTCGGCGTTTGCACGCCACCCAGCACCCAGCTCAGCACGATCTGCAGGCTCACCGTCTCGTCGGACAGCGCCAGCATCAGGAACGACCGCAGCGCACTCAACACCGCGGCTACTGCGACACCGGCTAGCAGCATGCCAGCAGCATCGACGGCGCCGGCGACGCGCGAGATGCCGATCACCAGCATGGTGGCACCCCAGGCGCCGGCGAAGGCGAGCACGGGCAGCACGAACGACTGTGGGGCGGCGAGCGGCACCAGCAGCGCCACCGTGGCGCCAAGCGCGGCACCCCCGGCCGATCCCAGGAGGTAAGGCTCGGCCAAGGGATTGCGGAACACGCCCTGGAAGACCGTGCCGCCCAGGCCCAGCAAAGCGCCGACACATGCGGCGGCGAGCACACGCGGCAGGCGCCAGTCGATCAGCAGCCGGCTGCGCAGGTCGGTGTCGCCTGCCAGCGCCCGCAAAAGATCGGCGGGGCTCATCCAGTCGTGGCCGGCCGCCGCGCCGATCACGATGGACAGCAGCAACGCCAGGATGAGGAGCGGCCAGACTCTCATTGCGTGGCGATCGGATGGAAGATGTTGGCCAGGCGCTCGATGCCGTCGATGGTGCGCGGACCGGGGATCAAGAGCTCGGCGCGATTGACGGCGTGCACGCGGCCCGTCTTCACGGCGCGCATGTCGGCCCAGCCGGGCCGGCCGATCAGCTCCTTCATGTCCTTTTCGTTGCCGGCGAACAGCAGCAGGTCGGGATCGGCCTTGAACACGGCCTCGGGCGAGACCTGGGCAATGGTGCCGGCGTCGAAGGCGAGATGGCCGCCGGCGCGCACGATGGCGTCGCCCGTGTAGGTGCCCGGCCGCGTCACCAGCAGCAGGCCGTTGCCCAGGCGGCCGGTGATCATGATCACGCTGGGTTTCTTCCGACCGGCGACACGCTGCTCGACCTTGTCGAGGCGGGCCTGCAGCCTGGCGGCCAGCTGCTCGCCACGCTCCGCCACGCCGGTCAGGCGTCCCAGCAGGCGGATGTTCGACAGGATCTCCGGCACGTTCCGTTGCAGCAGCACGACGATGGGGATGCCCAGCCGCTGCATGGGATCGATGAGCTGGTTGGCGGCCTGGCGCGAGGGCGTGACGACGACCAGATCAGGCCGCTGCGCCACCACCTCGTCGACCGAGAAGCCCAGCCGCCCGCCGACCAGCGGCTTCTTCAGCACCTCCGGCGGGTAGCGCGTATAGGCTTCGATGCCGACAATGCGGTCGGCAAGGCCCAACGCCGCTACCATCTCGGTGTTCGACGCGAAGATCGTGACGATGCGTTGCGGCGGCTCGGCCACGGTCACGGTGCGATCGAAGGCATCGCGCACCGTGACGGGCCCGGCCTGCACTGACGCGGCAAGCGCCAGTGCAGCAAGGAATGACGCCGTCCTGATCAAAACCTGAACTGGAATCCGGCGATGACCTCTCGTCCCGGCATGGAGTTGCCGCAGGCGCCGTTCTGGTTGGCGCGCAAGGCAGTGCATGGCGTCGCGTCCTGGGCGATGAAGATCGGATGGTTGTTCACGTCGAAGATGTTGTTGACCGCCGCGAACAGTTTCAGGTCCTTGATCACCTCCAGCTCGAAGCGCGAGTTCCAAATCCAGAACGCTCCCTTCTCGTAGACGCTGACCGTGCGGTTCTGCCCGGGGAAGAACACCGGCGAAAGGCTCTCCTCGGTGTTGTACCACATCGGCCCGCGCAGGATGCCCAGCAGCTGCAGGCTCCACGGATATTGCGTACCCATCTGGCCGAACAGCGTGCCGATCGACGCGCCGTATTTGTTGATGCGCAAGGCGACGTCGGTGCCGGCCAACGGGTTCGCGCCGTAGTCGGTCATCTGCCAGTTGTAGTAGCCGTTGCCGAACACGTTCCAGAACAGGCCCTCGACGGGCGGCCGCCAGCTGAACGACTGGAACAGGTCGGCCTGCATCTGAAACTCGATGCCCTGGACCACGAGGTTGGCCGGGCTGTTGGTCTGGACCTGCACGACGCGGCCGCCGGTCGAGGAGACGGTGAACGGCACGATGCGGTTGGAGATGGTGTTCTGGAATACCACCGTGTCGAAGCGGCCGCCCTTCCACGTCGCCGTGGCGCCGACCTCCCATTGCTGGCTGGTCTCGGGCCCGAGGCCCGGACTGCCGAAGATGGTGGTGCCGATCGGCGTGGTCGTGAAGTTGGCGCCGATCTCGGTGGCGGTCGGCGCACGAAAGCCGCTCGACGCGCCGGCACGCCCCGCGAGCCAGTCGGTGAAGGCATAGGTCAGGCCCGCCGAATAGGTCGTGGCCTGGTACGGATTGGTGCCAGGGACCAGGGTCGGCGCATACGGTGTCCAGTCGAGCGCGGAAGTGCCCCAGGTCTGGCGCACGCCACCGCGCACGATCAGCTTGTCATCGAGCAGGCTCTGCGAATCCTCCAGGTAGACGGCGAAGACGTTGTCGGTCTGGTTGTTGTCCTGCGGCGAGAGCTGGGTCACCGCCGAGCCGCCGACGCGATAGCGGTCGGAACGCAGCCAGCTGCGTTCCCAGTCGAGGCCGAACAAGAGCTCGTTGCCGGAGAACAGCTTGTAGCGCGGCTGGAAGCGGGCGCCGAGGATGTCGAGCTGGCGGCGGTTGTGATCCGTCGTCGTGCGCGCGGTGACAGCGTTGAGCGCGCTGAGCGGCGAGGGATTGTTGAGATCGTCGACGTCGGTAACGAAGTAAGCCTGGAAATAGACGTTGCCCTGCCCGTCGCGCGTCTTGGCGAGGTAGCTCGTGTCGAACGAGTAGTTGTAGCGCGTGTCGAAGGCGAACAGGTTGGCGCTCGAGCCGCGGAAGCCGGCATTGTAGATGCCGTCCGACCGCACCGTGCCCTCGATGCGGCTGTTCTCGTCGATCTGGTAGCCGAAGGCGCCGGTGGCGCCATAGCGTGTCCACGCCGTGTTGAGCTCGGGCGCGCCGCCCGAGATGGCGAAGTTGTCGCGCGTGCTGGCCGCACCGCCGACGTACCAGTCGAAGCCCTTGTAGAGACCGCCGCTCGCGAGCTTGCCCTCGAGCAGGTTCCACGAGCCGGCATCGGCGGTCACGACGTTGCCCGGCGCCGTCAGGCCGGTCTTCAGGATGATGTTGATGACGCCGCCCATGTTCTGGCTGCCGTAGATCACCGAGGACGGTCCGCGCACGATCTCGATGCGCTCGATGTCGGCGCTCGACAGCTTGGAGGTGTTGGCGGTGCCGGCGCGATGGCCGTTGATCAACACCAGGACCTGGCTCTTGAAATCGCGGCCCTGGCCCTCGGTCGCGGCACCGCGGATGTTGATCGAGGTCTGGCCGGGCGTCCATTCGCTCATGAAGCCGACGGCGTTCTCGTTCAGAAGCTCGGTGACCGAGCGGGCGGTCGACTTGGCGATGCGATCCTGGTGGATCACCTGCACGGTGCCGACCAGGCGGCTGATCGGCTCGGGCCGGCCGGTCGCGGTGATGAAGCCTTCGGGCAGGAAATATTGCTGCTGGCCGGGCTGGTCCATCGGCTTCAATGGCGACGGCTGTTGCGATTGATCCTGCGCCATCGCTGTCGACGCGAAGGCGAATGGCATCAGGCTGGCGATTGCCAGGGTGCGTTTGTTCATTGTTGTCCCCACACAAGAACGGCAGATCTTCTCGGGATGTCGAGGCGATAGCCCGACCCCGTGCGCTTCGCCTGCCGGGCGAGATGCGCTGTCATTTGTTCGCGACGGCCGTCCGACGGGCTCCAGCCCAAGCGACCGGCGAGGAAAGCAGAAAGCTCGAAAAGATCGGGCACGACGCCGGTGAAGGTCCAATCGGTGAAGGCGACGTGCGGCGGATACGACGAGGGCAGGAGGCCGCGCATGGTGATGTCGATGCCGGGCGTCTCGTCCTCGCGATGCCATTCGGGCAGCAGGCAACCGGCGAAGCACAGCCCCTTGGGGCCAGCATGCGCCGGAACGACCCAGACGACGGTGCGCGCCCAGTCGCGGCAACGCGCGAGGAAGGCTTCCGGATGATCGAAGAAGGCCGGCATGGTCGCAGCAAGGACGGTGTCGTGACGATGCGCGACTTCGGCCTGTTGCCAACCGGCGGCGATGACCTGAGGCGGATGGGCGAGCTTTACCAGGCGTGACCGCATGGTCGGCGAGGGTTCGATCGCGGTCCATGATCGCGCCGGGTCGTGGATCGCCATGCCGAGCTGGCCGCCGCCGGCGCCGACATCGAGCAGGCGTCCGACATCGGGCACCGCCTGCCGGATCAACGGCGCCAACGCGGCGACATAGTCCGACGTATCGATCGCCGAGGCATAGAGCTCGAGCGGATCGATGTCGCGTTGGGCAGGATCGCTGAGAGAAACCGACAAGACAAATCCACGGCAGACGCCACGACGTCACCGCGAACCTGTAGCTGGCCCACGCCGCGGCGCTTGCCGCAGAACTCGGGTCAGTTTCTACATCAGGACACCCCGCCCAATGCGTTCGCGCGTGACCGCTGCTGGTGGCAGGTCTCCTGGCTTGCGGGTCCTCGCTTTCGACCACCTTCCCAGAGGCCTTTCGGCCGCCAGTGGCATTTTGGTCGCAAGCTCGCCGCTCACAGTTGCGGGGGCAGCCGCGGGGTTATGTGCAGGCACATGCACCGCGTTCCCTTTTGATCCCTTGCGGGAACCACCGCGGCCAAACTGGCAGCCGGTGTGAAGAGCGTCAAGCTCTTCTGGACCGCGCGCGTCCCGCGCGCTCATGAGACGCGCGGGACGCGCGCGGTCCGGAAGACCTAACGCGTAAACACGACGTCCTTCAGATCCGTGCGCTGTTCCCAGTGATGCCGCTCGAGCTCGGGATCGAGATGCTCCTCGGCGGGAAGCCCGAGGCAGAGATAGGCCACCAGGCTCCAGTCCTTCGGCACATCGAGCGCCTTGGTCACCTGGGCCGGATCGAGGATCGACACCCAGCCCATGCCAATGCCGTCGGCGCGCGCCGCCAGCCACAGGGTCTGGATCGCCGCCACGACCGAGTAATGCAGCGTCTCCGGCATTGTCTGCTGACCCAAACCGCTGCCGGTATGCGTGCCATCGTCGGAGAGCACCGCGAGGTGCACCGGCGCCTCCTTGAGGCCTGCCAGCTTGAGGCCGGCGTAAGTCTCCTGCTTCTCGCCGGAGTAGCCCGCCAGGGCGCGTTCGTTGGCGTCGGTGAAGCTCTTGATGACGGCCAGCCGCCGTTCGGGTGAATCGACGTGCACGAAGCGCCACGGCTGGCTCAGGCCGACCGAC
Source organism: Reyranella sp. (assembly GCA_021732285.1). GTDB lineage: Bacteria > Pseudomonadota > Alphaproteobacteria > Reyranellales > Reyranellaceae > Reyranella. The sequence goes on from JAKFVH010000248.1 coordinate 38,729, forward strand.
GGCGCATGGGTGGCGATCTCGATCAGCGCATCGATGCGCTCGCGCGGCACGGGATCGCGGCGAAAGCGCCGGACATCGCGCCGCCACAACACGAGGTCGCGGAACTGCGCGCGAAAAGCCGGATCGAACGACGGTTTCATGTCTTTAGCCCATCAATGGCATGGAAGAAGGTGCCACTCACCGAGCCGCGGCGGGCACCGGCCTCCGGTACGACCGCGCCGGTGGCATCGCGGCAGTCGACCAACGGTTCGTCGCCGGCCTGCAGCACGCTGGCATAGTGGAATTCGTGTCCCATGATCGACTCGCCGGCCGATCCCAACGGCCCGTCGGCGAGAAGCCGGGCGCGGCGATAGCCGATGTGAAGCCGGCGCTTGGCGAACGAGGTCTCGACCTGCAACAGCCCGGCCATGGAATGCCGCTGTCCCTCGGCATCTTCGATCCCCTGCCCCAGCACCATGTAGCCGCCGCACTCGCCATGGATCGGTACCGATCGCGCCGCCAGAACGTGCAATCCGTCCTGGAAGCGGCGCGCCGCCGCCAGCACGCCGCCGTGCAACTCGGGATAGCCGCCGGGCAGCCAGACGACGTCGGCCCGCTGATCCGGCGCCTCGTCGGCCAGCGGCGAAAACGCAAGGATCTCCGCGCCGGCCGACCGCCAGTCTTCGAGCAGATGGGGATACATGAAGGAGAACGCCCGATCGCGCGCCAGGGCGATGCGCTGGCCGGGCGGTCGCCGCGACGTACCGCCGGCCATCGGCTTCGCCGGCGCCGCCGCCCGTCGCACGGCTGCAAGATCGACGGCGCTTGCGATGGCGTCAGCCAGGGCATCCAGTCGTCGGTCGATATCGTCGGTCTCGTCCGCCTGGACCAGGCCGAGATGGCGCTCCGGCAACTCGAATTGCGCATCGTGGCCGAGCGCGCCGAACACTTTCAGCCCTACGCGCTCGAAGCCCGGCGTGATCAGCGCGAGATGGCGCGGGCTCGCGACCCGATTGAGGATCACGCCGGCGATGGCGACATCGTCGCGATAGTGCGCCAGGCCCGCCGCCACGGCGGCCGCCGTCTCGGTCTGACCTGAGACATCGAGCACCAGCAGCACCGGCCAGCCGAGCAACGCGGCGAGATCGGCTGTCGCGCCCCGCGCGATCTGGCCGGGAGCGGCGACGCCGTCGAACAGGCCCATCACGCCTTCGGCGATGGCGATGTCGGCTGCGTGTCGCGCCACGAGATTGCCCAGCGTCGTCTCGGCCATTGCCCAGGTGTCGAGATTGAAGCTCGGCCGGCCCGTCGCCGCGGCGTGAAAGGCGGGATCGATGTAGTCGGGCCCGCACTTGAAGGCCTGCACGGCCATCCCCTGGCGGCTGAGCGCGCGCATCAGGCCGATCGTCACCGTGGTCTTGCCGGCGCCCGAGTGCGGCGCGGCGACGATGAGCCCGGCTGTCATCGCCAGCCGACCAGCGAGCCCAGAAGATGGCGACGCAGGCCCGCCGTGGCGCCGATGACGACGATCGACGGTGAGCCGACGCCATGGCGCGCCGCGTCGTCTACGAGGCTGGCCAGCGTGCTATCGACCACCCTCTCCTGGTCGGTGGCGGCCGACTGGATCAGCGCCGCCGGCGTGTCCGATGCAAGCCCGCCTCGCAGCAGCGACGCCGTGATCTCGGCGAGCTGCGACATCGGCATGTAGAGCACGATCGGCTGGCCGAGCCTGGCCAGCGCCGCCCAGTCGGCGGCCGACCCGCCTTCCTCGGCGCGATGGCCGGCGGCCAGCACGACAGCATGGTTGGTGTCGCGCGAGGTCGCCGGGATGCCGGCCAGCGCCGCGCCGGCGAGACCCGCCGTCAGACCGGGGATGATGCGAAATCGGATGCCGGCCTGGGTCAGCGCGGAGGCCTCGTCCCAGCCGCGGCCGAACACGAAGGGATCGCCGCCCTTCAGCCGCAGCACGCGCCGGCCGGCGCGGGCACGCTCGATCAGCACCTCGTTGATGTCGCGCTGCTGCGACGAGGGCCGGCCGCCGCGCTTGCCGGCCGAGATCAGCTCGGCGCCGTCACGGCGAAGATCGAGGACGCGGCGATCGACCAGCGCGTCGTAGACGATGTCGTCGGCCTGGCCGATGGCGTGCAGCGCCAGCACGGTGAGCAGGCGCGGATCGCCGGGGCCTGCGCCCGCCAGCCAGACCTCGCCGGCCGGGAAGTCGGGCAGCGCCGGAAAGTTTTTAGGGATCACTTGCGAGGTCACTGGCCACGGCCCCGGAAACGTCGTTGATAGGAGGCGTCGTAGAGCGCGCTGTCGCGGAAGTCGTGCGCCTGCAGAACCTTGCCGACCAGGATCAGCGCCGTGCGCTCGATGGGAGTTTTAGCGACCTCGGCGGCGAGCGTGCCCAGAGTGGCGCGGATCACCCGCTCCTCGGGCCAGCTCGCGCGATAGACCACGGCGGCCGGACAGTCGGCGCCGTAGTGCGGCAGCAGCGATGCCACGACCTTGTCGATGGTGTGGATCGACAGATGAATGGCAAGCGTGGCGCCCGTCGCAGCGAAGGCCTCCAGCTTCTCGGCAGGCGGCATCGCCGAAGCGCGGCCCGACGTGCGGGTCAGCACCACCGACTGGGCGACTTCGGGCAAGGTCAGCTCCTGGCCGAGCGCCGCGGCGGCCGCGGCAAAGGACGGTACGCCCGGCGTGACGGTATACGCGATGCCGGCCTCGCGCAGACGGCGAAGCTGCTCGCCCATCGCGCTCCACACCGAAAGATCGCCCGAGTGCAGGCGGGCCACGTCGTGGCCGTCGGCCGTCGCGCGCTTGCACTCGTCGACGATCTCGTCGAGCGACATCGGCGCGGTGTCGACGATGCGCGCGCCCGGCGGGCAATGTTCCAGCAGCGCCTTGGGCACCAGCGAGCCGGCATAGAGACAGACCGGGCAGCGCGCGATCAGGTCGCGGCCACGCACCGTGATCAGGTCGGGCGCGCCCGGGCCGGCGCCGATGAAATGGACCGTCATCGGCCCTCTCCCGTGGCGATGGCGCAGGTCGCGCGCTCGGTGGCGACGCGTGCGCCCAGCAGGCGGGCATTGCGGCCGGCGACGACGATGGCCGAGGCCTCGGCGATCGACGGCAGGCCCTTGGCCTCCAGCACGAACTTGGACGGCGTCAGGACCTGGCCCGCGACGCGGTCGAGGTCCATCACCGTGCAGGCGACCAGCTCGACCGACAGTCGGCGCGCGACTTCCGGAAAAGCGGACTCGGTCGCCTTCTCCGATTCAGTGGCGATCGCCTGCAGGCGCTCGGCCGGCAGCTCGTGCATGCCGAGCGCCAGGCGCACCACGCGCTCGAGCTCATCGGCCGATGTGCCGCGACGACAGCCCACGCCTGCCACGATCATGGCTTCCTCGCCCGCCATTGCACGATCGGCGCGGCGGCACGCCAGACGAAGACGCCGCCGGTGCCGGCCTTGCCCGCCTTGGAGACTTCGAGACGCACCAGCTCGCCGCCATGGCGCTGGAAGTAGTCGATCAGACGCGCCTCCGACTGGAGGGACACGGCATTGGCGACCAGGCGCCCACCCGGCTTCAGCGCAGCCCATGCCGCTTCGAACAGGCCAGGATTGGACAGGCCACCGCCAAGGAACACGGCGTCGGGCGACGGCAGACCCACGAGGCCCTCCGGCGCACGCTTTTCCACGATCTGCAAATCAGGTGTGCCCAGCACGGCAGCATTGCGAGCCGCCCGCTCGGCGCGCTGCGGCTCCGCTTCGATGCCGATCGCCCTGAGCGAGGGATGACGCAGCAGCCATTCGATGGCGACCGACCCCGCGCCCAGGCCAACGTCCCACAAAAGCTCGCCCTGGCGCGGCGCCAGCGCCGATACAGTGACGGCGCGGACCTCGCACTTGGTGAGCTGGCCATCATGCTCGAACAGCGAATCGTCGAGGCCGGGCGCGAGCGGCAGCACCGTTGCATCGGCGGGAGCTGCGACTTGCAGCGCGATGGTGTTGAGCGGCGCGACATCAGCGATATCAAAGCCGGTGGCAGTCGCCGAGTGCACGCGCTCGCGCGGACCTCCCATGGCTTCCAGGACAGTGAGCGTAGAATTGCCCATGCCACGCTCGACCAGAAACTTCGCGAGCTTGGCCGGTGTCTCGCCGTCCCACGACAGCGCCAGGATGCGCGCGCCGGGCTGCAGGTGGCGCACGATGCCTTCCAGGGCACGGCCATGCAGGCTGACCAGCGCCACCTCCTGCAGCGACCAGCCGAGTCGCGCGGCGGCCAGGCTGAAGGCCGACGCATTGGGCAGGCAGAGCGTCTCGCTGGCGGGAATGGAGCGCAGCAGCAGGTCACCGACGCCGTAATGGAAGGGATCGCCGCTCGCCAGCACGACGACCGGCCGGCCGCGATGCTTCTCGATCTCCGGCATGGCGTCGCCGATCGGACTGGGCCAGGCAAGCGTGCGGCCACGGATCAGCGTTTTAGCCAGGCCGAGGTGGCGTTTGCCACCGACCACGAGCTCGGCCGACGCTAAAAGCCTCTGCGCCACAGGAGACAACCCATCGATGCCGTCCTCCCCGATGCCGACGATGGACAGCCAGCGCGCGGCCGTGCAGCTTGCGGCGTCAGACATGCGCGTTCTCATTCTCGGCGGCACCACGGAGGCTTCGGCATTGGCCAGGCTTCTCGCGGGCGATCCGCGCTTCGAGGCGACCCTGTCCTTCGCCGGACGCACGGCCACGCCCCAGTCGCAACCTATCGCGACGCGCGTCGGCGGCTTCGGCGGCGCCGACGGCCTTGCGCACTACATCAAGGAGCAGGCGATCGACGCCGTGATCGACGCCACTCATCCCTACGCCCCGCGCATCTCCGCCAACGCCGTCGTGGCGTGCAAGCGCGCCGGCGCCCCGCTGGCCACGCTCATCCGTCCCGCCTGGAAGCCCGAGGCCGGCGATAAATGGCAGACGGCTCCCACGGCGGTCGCCGCGGCCCTGGCCATCGGCAAGGAACCGCGCCGAGTGTTCCTGGCTCTTGGCCGCCAGGAACTGCACTCCTTCGCCGCCATCGCCCAGCATCACTACGTCGTCCGTCTCATCGATCAGCCGGTGGGCGCGCGGCCCCATAATCTCGTCCTGCTGCAGCAGCGCGGACCGTTCGATTTCGACGCCGAGCTGCGCCTGTTGAAGGAGCGCAAGATCGAGGTGATCGTTTCGCGCAACTCGGGCGGCAGTGCCACCTATGCCAAGATCGAGGCAGCGCGCATGCTTCGCCTGCCCGTGATCATGATCACACGCCCCGTGAAGCCCACCGGCTACATCGTCAGGACTGCCGATGAGGCAATGGCGTGGCTCGCTCATGGGCGTCCCGCCCCCTCGCCGCGCGGCGTGTAGACCCAACGCCCGACCTGCCGCGTCGTGCTGGCGCCGACGATCACCAAGGTGCGCATGTCGGCGCGCGATGGATCGGCGCCGCCGAGCGTCGTCGTGATGACCTGCGCCTCGGCCGTTCCCGCTGCACGCACGAACAGCACCGGTGTGTCGGCAGTCTTGAGCGTGCGCAACAGATCGAACGCCTTGCCGAGCTGGGTCGCTCGCGCCTTGGAGGCGGGATTGTAGAGGGCGATCGCGAAGTCGCCTTCGGCGGCGGCCTTCAGGCGGCGCTCGACCGTGCTCCAGGCTTTTAGATTATCCGACAGCGAGATGGCGCAGAAGTCGCCGCCCAACGGCGCGCCGACCTCGGCCGCAGCGGCCAGCATGGCGGTGACGCCGGGCTCGACCCGGATGTCGAGCTCACGCCACGCAGGTTCTCCGCTTTCGACGGCTTCGAACACCGCCGCCGCCATGGCGAACACGCCGGGATCGCCACCGGAGACGACGACGACCTGGCGTCCGGAAGCGGCGAGCGACAGGGCGTGCCGCGCACGCTCGAGCTCGACGCGGTTGTCGGACGCATGACGGCACTGGCCGGACCGTTCCGGCACGCGCTCGAGATAGGGGCCGTAGCCCACGAGATCGGTGGCGCGGGCGAGCGCCGCCGCCGTCGCCGGCGTCATGAGCTCGGCCTTGCCCGGGCCGGTGCCGACCACGACCAGCGACCCAGTCACAGCCGCCTCCCCTCGCCCGGGATCAGCACCATGGCGAAATAGGCGCCGACCGCGCCGCAGTCGGCCAGCGGCAGGATGCGTTCGTCCTTCATGGTGCCGCGCTCGACATAGACGGCGCGCGACAGCAGGCCCGCCGTCTCGACGGCACGCCGCACCTTCGCGAGATTGCGGCCGACCTTCATGATCACCGCCGCATCGGCAAGCCGCAGGCGCTCGACAAGCGCGCGCTCATCCAGGGTGCCGGGCAGCACGGCGAGCGCGTCGTTGCCCCAGGTCATGGGCAGGTTGGCGCGCGTCCAGCAGCCCGACATGCCGGTCACGCCCGGCACGACCTCGACCGGGAAATCGCCGCTGAGGCGCCGCCACATATGCATGAAGGAGCCATAGAAGAAGGGATCGCCCTCGGCCAGCAGGCCGACCGACTTACCTTGTCGCAGCAGGGCCGCCAAAGCGGTCGCCGTTTCGCGATAGAAGGCGCTTATCTTCTGCTGATAGTCCAGGCTGTCCGCCGGCACCTCATCTGTGACCGGATATTCCAGGCGCATCTCCGCCCGTCCTTCGACCAGAAGCGGCGCCACGATGCGGCGCGCATTGCCGGGCGAGCCGATCTTGGCGAAGTAGGCAACGACGTCGACCGCCTGCACCAGGCCTGCAGCCCGCAGGGTGAGATAACGCGCATCGCCCGGACCGACGCCGATGCCGTAGAGCGTGCCCGCCGTCGCCGTTCCGGCCAGGGAGTCGAGCACGCTCATTCCCGCTCGCTCGCCAGCGCGTTGATGGCTGCCGCCGCCATGGCGCTGCCGCCCTTGCGGCCGCGCACGATCAGGAACGGCACGCCGCCCTGCGCCGCCAGCGCCTCCTTGGATTCCATCGCGCCCACGAAGCCAACGGGCAGTCCGATCACGGCGGCGGGCGGTGGTGCGCCCTCGTCGAGCATTTCCAGCAACCGGAACAAGGCGGTCGGCGCATTGCCGATGGCAACGACCGCGCCGGCCAACCGGTCGCGCCACAGTTCGAGCGCCGCCGCACTGCGCGTGTTGCCGAGGCGCTTGGCGATGGCCGGCACCGAGGGATCGTCCAGCGTGCATAAAACGTCGTTGCCGGCCGACAGGCGCGCGCGGGTGACGCCGTTGGCCACCATCTTGGAATCGCAGAAGATCGGCGCACCGTCCTTCAGCGCCTGGCGCGCCCGTTCGGCGAAGCTTTTGGACATGACGATGTCGCGGGCGATCTCGGGCATGCCGCAGGCATGGATGATGCGCACCGCGACCGGCTCCTCGGCCGCGTTGAAACGGGCGAGATCGGACTCGGCGCGAATGATGGCGAACGACCGGCGATAGATCTCCGCTCCGTCGCGCACATAGGCACGCTCAGTCATCCTGAGTCTCGCCGAACAAGGTTTTAAACTCCTCGACGCCGATCATGCGCTCGACCGGACCGCGTGTCGTGGCGTTGCGGATCAGGCGATAGGCCCCGGCCTTGCCCGCCAGCACCAGGTCTGACGGCAACGAGCGCGCACAGCCCTTGGCGCAGCCCGAGACGTGGATGCTGCCGCGGTAGCCATGGACCGCGGCGATGGTCGCGAGCCGCCGCGCGTCGCCACGGGCGTCGACGCTGCTCGACTTGCAGTCGGGCGCACCGGGGCAGGCCTCGACCTGCAGCACGGGATCGTTCTCTTCCACGATCAGCCCGGCGTCGCGCGCCTCTTCCAGGACGAACACGCCTGTGTGCTCGCGCACGCCGAAATAAACAGCGCGCCAAGGGGAAAGGCGCAGATCGGCGGCGCCGGCATCGGCCGCGAGCTTCACGAGCTGGCGAAGCTGAGCCGCTTCCAATCGCCCGAAGGGTGCGGCGATGCCAACCGCGCCGCCCAGCAGGCCGAGCCGGCGTCCGCCGGCAGCCGGCAGTCCGGTCATCGGCGACAAACGCGCCGCGGCCTGGACTCGCGCGACCGCCGCCTCGCTGAGACCGCGCATGCGGCCGCGCGTGGCGACAGCAAGATAGGCATGCGCTACTGCGATGGCGGCCTCGGCCGCCTGCGCCGGCGGCAGCGTGCCCAGCCATTGCGTTCCCTTGGCCGTGTCCAGACCGAAGGCAAGCGCATCGCCGACCGCGGCGAGACAGACATCGGCGCGCTCGGAAGCAATCGAGATCGCGCCGCCACCGTCGACAAGCAGGCCGAACTTGCCCGGCAGCGCGTGCAATCGCTTGTCCGACGTCAAGGCATCGTCGATCGCCCGCGCGATCGGCCGGACATCGAAGGCCTGGCTGGGATCGAGGCCGGCCAGCGGCGCCACCATGACGTTGCGCACCGCCTCGGTCTCGGTGTCAGGGTCGAGCAGGCCGAGCGTCGCCAGCTCCGTCCGCAGCTCAGGCAAACGATCCTCGGTCAGGCCGCGCAGCTGCAGGTTGGCGCGGCGCGTCAGGTCGATGTGGCCGTTGCCCAGCCGCGCGGCGAGATCGGCCAGCGCCGCCGCCGTCTCGAGGCTGAAGGCGCCGCCGCGCGGGCGGACGCGCACGATCAGGCCATCGCCGCTTGCCATCGGCCGCAGGATGCCCGGGCACCAGCCCTTGACGTCGGTCACGGCGTTCATCGGCCGGCCTCGGCGATCAGGCGTTGCAACTCGTGATCGACGGCATTGCGCCGGGTGATCCACAGGCCGCGCGCCAGGGCATCGTGCAGCCGCGCGGCGATGGCGGCGGCCGCCGCCGGGTTCTTATGCAGCATGGCGGTGCGCACGGCATCGTCGGCGATCAACGCGGCATGCGTGGCATCGAACAGATGGCCGGGCACGCCCGCGGTTGCCGCGAAGGCATAGAGCGCATCGACCGACTGGGCGATCTCGGCCACGCCGCGATGGCCGTGCTCCAGCATGCCGGAAAGCCAGCGCGGATTGGTCAATCGGCCGCGCACCACGCGGGCGATCTCTTCGGCGATGCGACGTGCCTTGGGATTGGCGGTCTGGCTCGTATCGAGATGATAGAGCTCGGGCTCGTTGCCGAGCAGTGCGGCGGCCGCCGCGAAACCGCCGGCGAAATCGGCGACGCCGTCGCCGTCCAGGAGATCGCGTTCGCGATCGTCCTGGGGATGGACCAGCACGTCGGCCTCGGAGACGCGACTGCGGAAACCTTCGCTTGGCTGCACGGCTTCGACGCCACCATAGGCATGAGTGACGGCGGCGAGATAGGCCTCGCCCAGCTCGGCGCGGTCGCGCCATTGGCCGTCGAGGGCGGTATCGGCCGCCTGCGCGCCGTAGCTGCCCGGCGCGCCGCCGAAGACGCGGGCGAGGTCGGCGCCCGCGCGATGGGCCTCGGCCAGGGGATTGTCCTCAGCCGGTTCGTCGAGGGCCGCAACGCGGCGCACCGCCATGTCGAACAGGGCGATCTGCGCTTCGAAGATGTCGCGGAACAGGCCGGAGATGCGCAGCGTCACGTCGATGCGCGGCCGGTCGAGCGCGGCCAGCGGCATGATCTCAATGCCGGTAACGCGGCTCGACGCCTTGTCCCAGACAGGTTTTGCGCCGAGGTACCACAGCGCCTGCGCGAGATCGTCGCCGCCTGTGCGCAGCGAGGCCGAAGCCCAGAGGTCGATCACCAGCGCGCGCGGCGGCTCGCCATGATCCTGCAGGTAGCGCCGCACCACCTCGTCGGCGGCGCGCACGCCGATCGCGGCGGCGGTGCGCGTCGGGATGGCACGCGGATCGATCGAGGTGAGGTTGCGGCCGGTCGGCAGCACGTCGGCACGGCCACGGCTCGGCGCGCCGGCTGGTCCCGGCGCCACGCGGCGGGCGTCGAGGGCGGCGATGAACGCCGCGCGCTCGCACCCGGCCGAGGCGCGGACCGCCCTCTCGGCGCCGGTCGCTGCTGCGAGCAGGCGCATCGTCTCTTCGTCCGGCGATTGGCCGTAGACGTGCAGGCCGTCTCGGATGCTGAGCTCCTTGATGTCGCAGAGCTGGGCGTCGAGCTTGGCCACGGCTTGGCGATTTGACTCGCCCTTGATCAAGCCGCAGTCCGCGGCGAGACCATTGGTCCAGGCGCGCTCGACGATCTCTTCTTCCAGGTAGGCGAGGCGGCGGCGGTCGAGGCCGTCGGCCGCGGCATATTCCTCGATGATGCCTTCGAGCTCGGCCAGCGGCCCATGCAGGCCGGCAGCGCTGAGCGGCGGCGTCAGATGGCCAATGGTGACGGCGCCGAGCCGGCGCTTGGCCTGCACCGCCTCGCCCGGATTGTTGACGATGAAGGGATAGATCACCGGCAGCGGCCCCAGCACGACCTCGGGCCAGCACGCGTTCGACAGGGCCAACGCCTTGCCGGGCAACCATTCGAGCGTGCCGTGCGTGCCGAGATGGACCAGGGCATCGATCCGCTCGCGCAACCAGGCATAGACCGCAATATAGGCGTGGCTCGGCGGACAGCTCGTGTCGTGATAGCCCGACTTGCGATCGCCTGCCGAGCCTCGGTCGGGCTGCAGCAGCACCAGCACCTTGCCGCAGCGGAGCACGGGCGTATTCCCTGCCGAGGGAACTTCGATGTGCTCAACATCACCCATCAGCAGGCGCTCGATGTCGGCCGCCCGCCAGTCGCGTCCGCCGGTGTCGTAGCCTTCGGCCTTCAGCAAAGTCAGGATCTCGGCGGCACTGGCGGCGGTGTCGAGACCGACGGCATAGCCTGTGCGGCCGCCGCGCGCCGGATAGTCCGACAGCACGAGCGCCAGGCGTCGCGCATGGCGTGGCGTACCGCGCAACTTCGCCCAGGCAGCCGCCAGACGCGCCACGTACGCCACGCGATCGGCCGCCGGCTCATGGCTTACGCTTGCAAATTCCAGACGCGGATCGGCCGGCGTCTCCGCCTTGAAGGAGATGGCGCGTGTCAGCAGCCGGCCGTCGAGCTCGGGCAGCACGACGTTCATGGCGAGGTCGGCCGGCGACAGGCCGCGCTGTGACTCCTCCCAGGCGGCGCGCGGGCTGCCCGACAGGACGACCTGCAGCACCGGCGCATCGGCATCGTCGAGCACGGTCGTGTCGTCCTCGGCCATGGCCGAGAAGGCTGTGGTGTTGAGGATGATCGCGGGCCTGTGCTCCGCGATAAGTGCCTTGAGCTCCGGCTTGGCCAGCGGATCTTTCAGGCTGTTCACCGCGACGGCGAGCGGCGACAGGCCCTGGCGATCGAGCTCTTCCATCAGCGCGGTGATCGGCGCGGTGTCGGCCGCCATCAGGTTGGCGCGATAGAAGACGATCAGCGCCACCGGACGGCCCTGCTCGGCATGGCCGAGGACGGTGACCGGGCCGACCGGCACCGGCGGCGTCCAGGCGAGATCGCGGCCGAGCAAGGTGCCGGCATAGCGCAGCGCCTGCCGCAGGTTGTCGGTGCCGCCTTCGCGGAAGAAACGGTCGAGGGTCGCCAACGGGCCGGCGGCGAGGGTCGAGACCGACGCAAGCCGCGGATCGGCGCGATCGTCGCCCGGCAAGGCCGCGAACAGGATGCCGCGCTCGCGCGCGACATCGGCGACGTGCTCCAGGCCGTAGCGCCAGTAGTCGAGGCCGCCCAGGCAGCGCACGATCACCAGGCGCGCATGGGCTACCACGCTGTCGACATAGAGATCGACCGACATCGGATGCTTCAGCCGCTTCAGGCTCGCGAGCCGCATCGTCGGCAGCAGATCGGCCTCCTGCCGCCAGGCGGCGGCAAGGGCTGAAAGATCGCTGTCGGAGAAGGAAAGCACGACGATGTCGGCCGGCGACTGGCCGAGGTCGACAGCGACATCGGCCTCCTCCAGCGTCGCGAGCTCGGTCGCCAGGACATGCATTGCTACAGCACTCTTCCTCCCCCGTCATACGGGGGAGGTGGCCCGAAGGGCCGGAGGGGGAAGGCCCCAGTCGAGGCGCCCTCCAATTTCAGATCATGATCATTAGGATTCACGAACCACCTGTGAGGCTCTCCCCCTCCCGTACCCTCCCCCGATGACGGGGGAGGGACTAGGAGGCGATGAGGTCTCGAATCGCGTCCCTGTCGAAGCCCTTCTCGCCGATCACCACCAGCCGGCCGCGGCGCTCGCCGGGCCATTTGCGATCGTACTGATGCTGCACGCGCGCGCCGACGCCCTGCACGAGCAGGCGCATCGGCTTGCCGGCAATGTCGACGAAGCCCTTCATGCGCAGGATGTCATGCGTTTCGGCCGCCTTCACCAGGCGGTCGACCAGGTGCTGCGGCGAGTCGAAGACCGGCAGCTCGACGATGAACGTGTCGAAATCCTCGTGATCGTGCTCGCCTTCGAGATCGTGGTGCGAGGGCCGGCTGGCGAGGTCGGCTTCGGCCTCGGCGCCGAGGCCGAGCAGCACTTTCAGGGCAACCTTGCCGTTCTCGGTCTCCACGACCTTGACCGCGCGCGACAGCGTCTTGCCGATCTTATCGACGACGCTGCGACGCTGCTCGCTCGACATCAGGTCGGCTTTGTTCATGATCACCAGGTCGGCACACAGGAGCTGGTCCTCGAACACCTCTTCCAGCGGATTGTCGTGATCGAGCGACGAATCCTCGGCGCGCTGCCGGGCGACCGCTTCCGGATCGTCGGCGAAACGACCGACGGCGACCGCCGCGCCATCGACCACGGCGATCACGCCGTCGACGGTGACGCGCGAGGCGATCTCGGGCCAGTTGAAGGCCTTTACCAAGGGCTTGGGCAGCGCCAGGCCCGACGTCTCGATGACGATGTGCTCGGGCGGCGAGGGCCGATCCAGCAGACCTTTCAGCGCCGGCACGAAATCGTCGGCGACGGTGCAGCACAGGCAGCCGTTGGCCAGCTCGACGATGGCGTCCTCGGGGCAGCTCTCGACGCCGCAGCTCTTCAGGATCTCGCCGTCGATGCCGACATCGCCGAACTCGTTGACGATCACGGCGAGCCTGCGGCCGTCGGCGTTCTCCAGCACATGACGCACCAGCGTCGTCTTGCCGGCGCCTAGAAAGCCGGTGACGATCGTGCAGGGGACCTTGGCGACGCTCATGGCTGCTCCTGGGACGGTGCGGAGGGGGATGGTGCGGCGGGTTTCACCGGCGGCACGCGGGCGATGGTGTGCTTGCGGACATGCTCAGGCCGCTCGCGCCACTCCGGCACGCCCTCGGCATGCGCCCGGTGCTGGCGGGCAAAATCGACGACGTCGCCGGCGTGCCGATCGGGATCGAGATCGCCGATCACGTAGGTCCATTTGCCCGACGCCGACACGGCCGCACTGCAGCCGCGCGGGCAGTTCGACAGGCAGTTGGCCGGCACCACCGCGATCCCCTTGTCGCCGCCGGCGCCGAGCCGCTGCTCGACCGCCGCCAGCAATCGTGCGCCGGGGCGCGGCGCATCATCTGCCGCGGCCGGATTGCCGCGACAGGTGACGCAGACATAGAGAATGGTGGTGGTCACGTCAGGCGAGGCCTGCCGCCGCTGCCGTGGCGATGCCGCCCGCCAGGGCCACCAGCACGCCTGCGATCGTGAGGCCGGTCGTGCGCGCCGGCCAGCGCGCCAGGCTGCGCACGGCGGCATAGACGACAACGCCGATCGCGGTCTGGATGACCAGCAGACCGAGGAGATAGGCCACCAGCGGCGAGGCCTCGGCGCCGACGATCGATTCGCCCAGCGCATAGCCGTGCACCAGGCCGGCGATGGCGAACAGCAGCAGGGCGCGTCCGGCGCTCATCGACTGGCGCAGGATCACCAGCGCGCCGATCAGCAGCGTCGTCAGCCCGACGAACAGCTCGCTCGCGGGAAGATCGATGCTGGAAAGGTGCAGGCCGACACCCGCGATGACGGCAACGCTGAAGGCCAGCACGACGGCGGCGCTGCGGCCGGCCAGCGCGGCAAGGATGCCGACGCCGACGATGGCGGCGAGATGGTCGACGCCGATCACCGGATGGCCGAAGCCCGACAGCAGGCCCTGCAGGAAGGTCTGCGGCAGCTTGCCGCCCATGGGGTGATGCGCCCATGCCGGCTCGGCGATCATCATCATGATCGCGAGCACGCCAAGCCGTCGAGACGCAGCCATCGCTTCCCTCCGTCGTCGCGGACCGACCAGATGGCCGATCCGAATGGATGCCGTCTCCGACGGAGCACCTTCATCCGGCCAGCGACCGGACGAAAAGCGTTGCCTCGACCCTCGCTGCGCCCCGCGCGATGGTTCGGATGCGGCGTTTGACGGCAGGTTTCCTGGCTCTCGGGTCCTCGCCTTTGGCCACCTTCCCGGTTTCCCAGTGGTATCCTGGCCATCGGCTTGCCGACTACAGTTGCGGGGGCAGCCGCGGATTGAGGCCGAATGGCCGGACCGCGTTCCCTTTTGATCCCCATGAGGGGCACCGTCGCCCGCTTGATACGGTTGGCATGGAAGGCCCGTCAACGGGATTCGGGTCGTCTTGAAGGCTGCATCCGGGACGCCCATTGTGCCGCCCATGTCTGCAGAAACCGATGAAACCGCCCGCCACAAGGCGAAAATGGCCAACCGCAAGGCCGCACAGGACGCCGAGGTCGCCGCCAAGACCGTCGAGAAGGGCCTGCTGATCGTCCATACCGGCAAGGGCAAGGGCAAATCGACGGCGGCCTGGGGCCTCCTGGTGCGCGCGTTGGGTCGCGGCTTCAAGTGCGGCGTCGTGCAGTTCGGCAAGGGTGCCTGGCAGACCGGCGAGCGCGCCGCGCTGGAACGCTTCGGCGATCAGGTCGAATGGCACACGCTGGGCGAAGGCTTTACGTGGGAGACGCAGGATCGCGCGCGCGACGTCGCGGCGGCCGAGCGCGCCTGGGCCAAGGCGCGCGAGTTGATGGCGAACCCCGCCATCCGGCTCGTCGTGCTCGACGAGCTCAACATCACGCTGCGCTACGATCATCTTGCCATCGACGACGTCGTGGCGGTGCTGAAGGCGCGCCGCGCCGACCAGCATGTCGTGGTGACCGGCCGCAACGCCAAGCCGGAGCTGATTGAGGCGGCCGACCTCGTGACCGAGATGACGCTGGTGAAGCACCACTTCGCCGCCGGCGTGAAGGCGCAGGAGGGCATCGAGTTCTGATGACCGCCCGCGCCATCATGATCCAGGGCACGGGGTCGGACGTCGGCAAGTCGTTGCTGGTCGCGGGGCTGGCGCGCGTCTTTACACGGCGCGACCTGCGGGTGCGTCCGTTCAAGCCGCAGAACATGTCGAACAACGCCGCGGTCACCGCCGACGGCGGCGAGATCGGCCGCGCTCAGGCATTGCAGGCGCGCGCGGCGCGCGTGCCGCTCAGCGTCCACATGAACCCGGTGCTGCTGAAACCCCAGAGCGACGTCGGCGCGCAGGTCGTCGTGCAAGGCAAAGTCTTGGGCAACGCCAAGGCGCGCGAGTATCAGGGACTGAAGCCCAAACTGCTGGGCGCGGTGCTCGACAGCTTCGGACGGCTCGCGGGCGAGTGCGACCTCGTGCTGGTCGAAGGCGCGGGCTCGGCTTCCGAGGTCAATCTGCGCGCCAACGATATCGCCAACATGGGATTTGCGCGCGCGGCCGACGTTCCCGTCGTGCTGGTGGGCGACATCGACCGCGGCGGCGTGATCGCGAGCCTGGTCGGCACCAAGGCCGTGATCGATGCCGCCGACGCCGACATGATCGTGGGCTTCATCGTCAACCGCTTCCGCGGCGATCCCACCTTGTTCGACGACGGCATGAAGACGGTGAGCGAGCGTACCGGCTGGCGGGCGCTCGGCCTGGTGCCGTTCTTCAACGAGGCGCATCGCCTGCCGGCTGAGGACGCGGTCGTCCTGCAGGACAAGAAGATGGGCAATGCCAACGGGCGCGTTCGTGTCGCCGTGCTCGTATATCCCCGGATCGCCAACTTCGACGACTTCGATCCGCTGCGGCTCGATCCCGGTGTCGACCTCGTCTTCGTCGGACCGCACCAACCGGTGCCGGGCGACACCAGGCTGATCATCCTCCCCGGATCGAAGTC
Organism: Reyranella sp.; assembly: GCA_021732285.1. Taxonomy (GTDB): domain Bacteria; phylum Pseudomonadota; class Alphaproteobacteria; order Reyranellales; family Reyranellaceae; genus Reyranella. The sequence goes on from JAKFVH010000248.1 coordinate 54,762, forward strand.
GACCATTGCCGATCTTGCCTCGCTGCGGCAATTCGGCTGGGACATCGACCTGAAAGCGCATCTGCGGCGCGGCGGCTTCGTGCTGGGCATCTGCGGCGGCTACCAGATGCTCGGCCGCACCATCGCCGATCCGCACGGCATCGAGGGACCGCCGCAAAAAATCGACGGACTCGGGCTGTTCGACGTCGACACCGTGCTCGAAGGCGACAAGATCCTGGTCGAGGTGAGCGGCGAGACCACGGACGGCGCCGTGCCGTTCAAGGGCTACGAAATGCATGTCGGCCGCACCACTGGAGCGCTGCGGCCCCTGCTTAAGCTCGGCACCGGCAAGACCGACGGCGCGGTGAGCGGCGATGGCCGCGTGGCCGGCTGCTACATCCATGGCCTGCTGGCCGACGACCGCCAGCGCCAGCACTGGCTGAAACTCATCGGCGGGCAGGCCGATGGCTTCGACTACGAAGCCGATGTCGACACGACGCTCGATCTGCTTGCCGACCACCTCGAGAAGCACGTCGATTGCGAGCGCCTGCTCGAGCTGGCGCGCGCGCCCACGCTCAAGCCCGCAAGCTGATCACGATCAGGACCAGCACCGCGATCTGCAAGCCGCAGGCCGTGCGATAGAGCTTCAGCGCCGCGCGGATGTCCTTTGCCGTGAGCTCGCTGCGGCCCTCGCCCACCCAGCGCTCTTCCACCGGCACGCCGTCGTAGATGCGCGGACCCGAAAGGCGGATGCCGAGCGCGCCCGCCATCGCCGCCTCCGGCCAGCCGGCATTAGGCGAGCGGTGGTGGCTCGCGTCGTTCCGGATCGTCCGGAGCGCCCCTGCGGGCGACAGGCCGAGAGGAATGGCCGCCAGCATCAGCCACAGCGCCGACAAGCGCGACGCCGGCAGGTTCACCAGGTCGTCGAAGCGCGCGGAGGCCCAGCCGAACGCCTCGTGACGCTCCGTCCTGTGGCCGATCATGCTGTCGGCAGTATTGACCGCCTTGTAGGCGAGCGCGCCGGGCAGGCCCAACACCACCATCCAGAACAGCGGCGCCACCACGCCGTCGGAGAAATTCTCGGCCAGGCTTTCGATCGCCGCGCGGCAGATGGCGGCCTCGTCGAGGCTCTTGGTGTCTCGGCCGACGATTTGGGCCACGGCCGCGCGGCCGCCGGGCAGGCCTTCCGTCTCGAGGCCCTTGGCGACGGCGAGCACATGCGCATCGAGGCTGCGCTGCGCCAGCAGCGTGCTTGCGAGCACACCGCACAGGATCAGCGCCACGATGCCGGGAAAGAGTCGATCGAGAATGCCCGCGATCGCCGAGCCCGACAGCAGGGCGACGGCCAGCAGCACGATCAGCGTGACCACGCCGCAGAGCCGCCGCTGGCGCGACGATCGGGCGCCTGAATTCCAGCCCTCGTCGCACCATGTTATGAGCTTGCCGATCCAGGTGACGGGATGGCCGACCAGGCGATAGACGGCGTTCGGATACCCGACCATCGCTTCGGTCGCGATGGCAACGAGGGCGAGGTCGGCGAACATGCAGGATGTGCCTAACATAGGCGTGCCGGGCGGCAAAACCGTTGCCCATGGCGGCGACCTCGGCGAGGTGCGACGGCGGCATCCCGACGCGCCGCAGCCGTGGATCGACCTGTCGACCGGCATCAATCCCCTGCCCTATCCCGTCGCCGAGTTGCCGGCCGATGCCTGGTCACGCCTGCCTTCGCATGAAGCCGGGCAGGCGCTGATCGCCGCGGCCGCCACACGTTATCGCTGCAAGGCCAGCCAGCTCGTCGCCGCCCCCGGCACGCAGGCCCTGATCCAGGTCCTGCCGCGCCTGGTCGCGCGCTCGCGGGTCGCCATCGTCGGGCCGACCTATGCCGAGCATGAGCTGAACTGGCGCCGGCATGGTCACGACGTTGCTGTCGTGGCCGATCTCGAAGCGGCCAACGCCGATGTCGTGGTCGTGGTCAATCCCGACAATCCGACCGGGCGGCTGTTGCCAACCCAGGCACTGCGCGCCGTCGCGGCCCGGCTGCTGGTCGTCGACGAAGCCTTCATCGACCTGCTGCCCAACGAGGCAAGCCTCGCCGGGGGGCTGCCGGACAACGCCATCGTGCTGCGCTCCTTCGGCAAGATCTATGGTTTGGCCGGCCTGCGGCTCGGCTTCGCCATCGCCGCCATGCCGCTCGCCCAGCGCCTGCGCGAGGAGCTGGGACCGTGGGCCGTGTCCGGCCCTGCGCTCTCGATCGGCTCGGCCGCCTTGACCGACGATGCGTGGCTGCAGGAAACGGCAACCCGCCTCGCCGGCGATGCGCGCAAGCTCGATGCGCTGCTGGTCTCGGCCGGATTCACCGTTCTGGGCGGCACGCCATTGTTCAGGCTGGCGAGTCATCCCAAAGCGCACGAGAAGGTCGAAGACCTGGCGCGACAGGGAATCCATGTCCGCGCCTTCGCCGATCGGCCGACATGCCTGCGTTTCGGATTGCCGCACGGCGACGAGGAATTCCGCCGCCTGTCAGCGGCGCTTCAGGTGCCGCAGAAGGTGCGATAGACGCACTGGTCGGCCGGCGCCGGCTCGGCATAGTCGGCGAATTCGGCACGCTCCTCGAAGGGCCGCGCCAGCACCTTCAGGAATTCCTCGAACGGGCCGTAATCGTCGCGCTCGATCGCGGCCGCCAGCACCGCCTCGACGCGATGATTGCGCGGGATGTAGACGGGATTGACCGACTGCATCGCCGCGCGGCGAACAGCGGCGTCCTGCGGCTCGCGCGCCAGGCGCTCGCGCCAGCGCGCCGCCCAGGCATCGTACTTGGCGGGCTCGGCAAACAGCAGCCGCACCTTGTCGTCGCTTTCCGGATCGAGCGCCCGGAACGTCTTGGTGAAGTCGGCTCCGGCCTCGGCCATCGCGTTCAGGAGATCCTGCGCCAAAGCGCCGTCGCCTTCCTCGTCAGTGGCAAGGCCAAGCTTGCGCCGCATGCCGGCCATCAGCGCCGCACCATAGCGGCCTTGGAAGGTGGCGAGCACCTCGTTGGCGATGGCCAGCGCCTTGTCGGAATCATCGTCGAACAGCGGCAGCAGGGTCTCGCCGAAGCGCGCCAGGTTCCAATGGCAGATGCGCGGTTGGTTGACGTAGGCGTAGCGGCCGCCGTGGTCGATCGAGCTGAACACCGTGTCGGGCTTGTAGGTGTCCATGAAGGCGCAGGGGCCGTAGTCGATGGTCTCGCCGGCGATCGAGCAGTTGTCGGTGTTCATGACGCCGTGGATGAAGCCCACCAGCATCCATTTGGCCACCAGGTCGGCCTGCCGTGCGATCACGCGATCGAACAGCGCGCGATAGGGATTCTCCTCGTCGCGCGCATCGGGATAGTGCCGGGCGATGACGTGGTCGGCGAGCAGGCGCAGCGCCTCGCCATCGCCGCGCGCGGCGAAGAACTGGAAGGTGCCGACGCGGATGTGGCTTGTGGCGACGCGTGTCAGCACGGCGCCGGGCAGCACCGTCTCGCGCACCACCGGCTCACCGGTAGCGACCGCCGCGAGCGAGCGCGTGGTCGGAATGCCGAGAGCGGCCATCGCCTCGCTGACGATGTATTCGCGCAGCACCGGACCCAGCGCCGCGCGGCCATCGCCGCGGCGCGAGAACGGCGTGGGGCCCGAACCCTTGAGCTGGATGTCGCGCCGCACGCCCGCGCGATCGACCACTTCACCCAGGAGAATGGCGCGGCCATCGCCGAGCTGGGGCACGAAGTTGCCGAACTGGTGGCCGGCATAGGCGAGCGCGATCGGCTGGGAGCCGGCGGCGAGGCGGTTGCCGGCCAGGATCTCGACGGCCTGCGGCATCGCCAGCATCTCGGGATCGAGGCCGAGCTCGCGGGCCAGCGCCTCGTTGATCTTGATCAGGCGCGGCGCCGAGACCGGCGTGGGATCGAGTTGTGCGTAGAAGCGCTCAGGCAGCCGGGCATAGCTGTTGTCGAAAGCAAAGACCGGTTCGCCACCCGAAGGGGGCGCTTCGCGCAGGAAGGCCAGACCCATGTCGTTCGCCATGCTCAAATCCTAGTCGTCGTAGCTCGCCGTCGTCATGCCGGTCATGCGGTCGTAGACCAGCTTGATTCTGCTCAGCGTGCAGAGATTGAGGTTGCGCCACACCGCCGGCTGCCCGCCGTCGGCGAACCCGACCTGCAGGTCCGCCTGGCAGTAGGTCGTCGGCGCATTGAACGTCACTTGGCGGCGCTCGCCCGCCTTGATCGGCGGTGGGCGCAGCACGTTGGGCGTCCAGAAATTGAAGTCGGTTTCGGACACCGCCAGCTGGCTGATCGGGTAGGCCGTCCCATTGATCAGCAGGAAACTGGTTTCCTGCGCCGCCACCTCGCTTGCGGCGAGTGAAAGGACGACGGCCAACAATCTACGCATCATGAAATGACTTCTCCAGCGGCTGTATCGCATCTTATCGTCGCTTTGCACGGCCGCTCAAGGTAGAGGTGGGATCGATGACGAGCTTTGCAAGGACAGCGCAGGGCCTTGCGATCGCTACCCTGATCGCGGTGGTACAACCGGTGTCGCCTGCCGTGGCGCAGACCGACGACAGCCGCCGCAGTGGCGGTTCCTTCTACGCCGGCGCCCATGTCGGTTTCATGTTCGGCACCGCCTCGGCCACGCTGAGCGACCCCATCGGCACAAGCTCGCAGGGCGCCACCAACCCCTACAGCGCGCTGTTCGGCGGCGTGCAGGCCGGCTGGGAGTATGTCTTCCCCTCGCGCCTGATGCTGGGCATCGAAGCCGACTTCTCGTTCCCCAACTACGAGGACGCCTCGAAGGTCCTGTCCTACCGGGCCACCCCGACCGGCTATGCCAGCGAGGAATACGAATGGCTGGCCTCGCTGCGCGGCCGCGTCGGCTACGACATCGGCGCCTGGACGCCCTATCTCACCGGCGGCCTTGCCTGGATGAGCACGCGCTACTCGCGCATCGACCTCACGACCGGCAACGAGGACGCCAACCCGGCCAACGTCCGCGTCGGCTGGACGGCGGGTGCGGGCCTCGACTACCGGTTCGATTCGCGCTGGTCGGCGCGCGCCGAGTACCTCTACACCAACTTCAACCTCTCCGGCTTCGCCTTCGGCTCGGCACCGTCGCGCTACGACACGCAGTACGACCTGCACCGCGTGCGCTTCGGGCTCAACTACCGCTTCGGCGAGATCGAGGAGAAGAAAGCCAAGGCCGATCGCGGTCCGGGCAGTTTCGAGCTGCGCGGCCAGACCGTGTTCGTCTATCAGGGCTATCCGCCGATCAGCGCGCCCTACGACGGGCCCAACAGCCTGCCGGCCGTCGGCCAGAGCCGCGAGACCTGGGGAACGTCGGCCTTCCTCGGCGTGCGCCTGTGGGAAGGCGGCGAGTTCTACTACAACCCCGAACTTCTGCAGGGTTATGGCGTCGCGCTGACCACCGGCGCCGGCGGCTTCCCCAACGGCGAGGCGCAGCGCGCCTTCCCCTATCCGCGCTACAACACCTCGCGTCTCTTCCTGCGCCAGACCTTCGGACTGGGCGGCGAGCGCGAGAAGGTCGAAAGCGACCTCGGCCAGCTCGGCGGCGAGCGCGACATCTCGCGCATCACCGTTCAGGCCGGCAAGTACGCCGTCCAGGACCTCTTCGACAACAACAAGTACGCCAACGATCCGCGCGTCGACTTCCTCAATTGGTCCCTGTGGTCGGCGGCCGCATTCGACTACCCGGCCGACGGCGTCGGCTTCAGCTGGGGCATCGCCGCCGAGCTGAACCAGGCCGACTGGGCGGTGCGCGGCGGCCTGTTCCTGGTCGCCAACCAGCCCAGCACCAATGTCTATGACCTCGCCGTGCTGTCGCGCAACGGCATCGTCGGCGAGCTGGAGATGCGCTACAAGCCGTTCGACCGCGCCGGCACGACCCGGTTCGGCGTCTGGGCGACCACCGCTTTCGCCGGCGGCTACGCCGACGCCGTGGCGCTGGCCAACGTCAATCCCGGCCTCACCGCCAACGACACCGTCGCGTGGACGCGGCAGACCCGCACCAAGTACGGCCTCTATTTCAGCATCGACCAGGAGATCACCGATTCCATCGGCGCCTTCGCCCGTTTCAGCTGGAACGACGGGCGCAGCGAGATCCTGGCCTTCACCGACATCGACGGCAGCATCTCCGGCGGCGTGAGCATCAAGGGCGATTTGTGGAACCGGCCCGGCGACACGGTGGGCATCGGCGGCGCCATCAACTCGGTCTCGCCCAACCATGCCGCCTACCTGGCGGCCGGGGGGATCGGCCTGACCGCGGGCGACGGCGCCCTGACCTACGCTCCGGAGTACGTCGCGGAGGCCTACTATTCGCTGAAGCTCACCAAGGGCGTTTTCGTCACGGCCGACTACCAGTACCTCGGCAACCCTGCCTACAATGCGGTCCGCGGCCCGGCGCATTTCTTCAGCGGCCGGCTGATGGCCAAATTCTAGAGGCGCCCGTCATGACGACTCTCCTGGTCAGCCATCCGTCCTTCCTCGAGCACGATACCGGTCCCTACCATCCCGAGCGCCCCGACCGGCTGCGCGCCGTGCTGGCGGCCCTCGACGATCCGGTCTTCGCCGAGCTGGCACGCGTGCCCGCCCCGGTCGCTTCGATCGAAGAGCTGACGCGGGTGCATCCGCTGGACTATGTCGAGGCGATCCTCGGCGTCCGCCCCGGCCCCGGCGAGCACGTCCATATCGACGGCGACACCATCATGAGCCAGGGCAGCGCCGAGGCCGTGCAGCGCGCCGCGGGCGCCGCCGTGACCTGCGTCGACGCCGTGATGCAGGGCCAGGCGCGCACCGCCTTCGCCGCGGTGCGGCCGCCCGGCCACCACGCCTCGCCCGCCATTCCCGGCGGCTTCTGCCTGTTCAACAACGTCGCCGTGGCGGCGCGGCATGCCCAGGCGCGTTACGGCATCGAGCGCGTCGCCATCCTCGACTTCGACGTCCATCACGGCCAGGGCACGCAAGCCGTGGTCGAGCCCGACCGCAACCTCTTCTATGCCTCGACGCACCAGTATCCGCTCTATCCCGGCACCGGCTCGCCGCGCGAGCATGGCGTGGCCAACAACGTTATCAACGTGCCGCTGCCGGCCGGCGCCGGCAGCAAGGAGTTCCGCGCCGCCTGGGCCGAGCGCATCCTGCCCGCGCTCAACCGCTTCGCGCCGGAGCTGGTCATCATCTCGGCAGGCTTCGACGCCCATGCCGCCGATCCGCTGGCCCAGCTCGAGGTCGAGACCGAGGACTTCATCTGGCTGACCGAGGAATTCCTGGCGACGGCCGACCGCCACGCCAAGGGCCGCGTCGTCTCGGTCCTCGAAGGCGGCTACGACCTCGATGCGTTGGCGGAGTCGGTCTCCACGCATGTGCAGACGTTGATGGGCGACTAGTTCCGCGGCGCGCGGTTCATCGAGTGGTTTGCGCAGTTCCCGCAGTTTCGGCAAGCCCCTCCGTCTCGCTCTTGGGGTGCATGCACTGCCAGCGGAAATCAGACTTTCCGGCATTCCCGGTATTTCCGACAGAGAGCGAAGTGTGGAGGCAAAGCCTCACCCACTATGGATTGGGGGATTGGACTTCCTTCAAGCTCCTCTCCCCCGCTAGGGGGAGAGGTTGGGTGAGGGGGCTACGCACGTCGATCCCCCTCACCTAGCCTCTCCCCCTAGCGGGGGAGAGGAACATGAAGTTGCCCAATGCGTCATGGCAGGCCGCCGCAGGCGCAGGCGGCATACCACGCGCATATGTGAACGGATAAACGATGCATAGAGCGGGAACGTGGGGAACACGCAACAGATCGATATTATAACCAAAGTACGCTCCCGTCAAGAACTTCAGTCAAGATCGCTCAGCCTTCCGGAATCGACCGATCGATCTGCCATGTCGCCGCCGACACGGTGGGCTCGAGGCTGAGCCGGCCGACGATCTGCTCGAGAGCCGCGTCGTTGCGCTTGGCGGCGACCGCTTGCGCCGTGACGGTCACTTTGGACGTGTCGGGAATGTCCTCGCTTTCGATGCGGCGCAATCCCAGCCCGGCTTGCGACAGCGCGTGCAACAGGAGCGATCGCATGTGCGCTTCCTCGGTGCCGCGGCAGGCGATCTCCACGGTGTAGTGCGCCTCGACGTCGCTGGAGGTCATCAGGCGATTGTTCACGCGCCGCACCAGCGGCCGCAGGAAGAGGTTGGTGACGATCACGAACCCCGCCGCCAGGACGCTCGGGCCGAATAGTCCGGCGCCAGCCAGCGTCCCGACCATGGCCGAGCACCAGAGCGTGGCGGCTGTGTTGAGTCCGTGCACGTTGATGCCTTCGCGCAGGATCACTCCCGCGCCCAGGAAGCCGATGCCGGTCACGACCTGAGCAGCAATGCGCGTCGGATCGCCTTCGCCGACCAGGCCGGAGAAGACGACGAAGCCCGAGGCGCCCAAGGCAACCAGGGCGTTGGTCCGCAACCCCGCCATCTTCTGGTTCCACTGACGCTCGAAGCCGATCGCGCAGCCGAGCAGCAGGGCCACCGTCAGGCGCAGGGCAGGATCGCCTAGGCTCGCGAGGTCAAAATGCATGACGCCTCGTTACCCGTGTCGACGTTACAGAATGATGACAGTCGTGACCGTCAGCGGGGATTGCGCACCGTGCGCGATCAGCACGAATGCTCCGCCGACCAGAAAGAAGATCGCCAAGTCATAGAGTTTGGGAAGAACTCCGTCGGTCCCCAGGCCCAAAGGAGCAGGACGCGTGCGGATGAGATCCTTCGGGGTCATGGCTCGTTCATGCCTTCCGTCAGAAGCTCATCCGCAGCCGGCCGCTGAAGACGCTCACGGGGCCGCGCACGAGGTTGTAGCCAGGGTTGGCGAGGAATTGATAGTCGGCCGTCGCCACGATCCCCTTGGCGAGTTGGAAGGCGTAATAGGCCTCGACCACATTCTCCGAGGCGTAGCTCAGGGCGCCGTCGCCGACCAGCACGCCCAGGCCGCCGGCCGCCAGGTAGGCACTGTGGTCGCCGGAGATGTTGTTCCACGCGCCGGCGATGCCGACACGGTCGTCCGGCCGCCCCCACGGCTTGCCCTTGATCGACAGGCCGAGCGACAGGCTGGTGTCGATGTCGGTGAAGGTCACGATCTCGGTGCGGCCGTCGTTCCAGCTGAAGCGCCCGAACAGCCCGACCCAGTCGGAGAGCTCCTGGTCGAAGTTGAGATAGAAGCCGTACTTGGTGCGACCCTGCCGCGTCCAGGGCAGCGTGTCGTTGGCGTTCAGGCCGAGAGCCGGGTTGGCGAGCGCGACCGCCTGGCTATAGGAACCGGCGAAGGCGCTGCTGAGCCACGTTCCCAGCCGGAACGAGCCCTCTTTGCCGAAGGGCTTGTAGCGCATTTCCAGCTCGCCGACATAGCCGCCGCGCACGAACAGCGCCGTGTCGAGTGTGGCGGCATTGGACTCGAAGGGCATCAGGAAGTAGCCGGCGCGCACCGACCAGTCTTTCCGGTTCAGCTCGGCGGCGAGCCCCCAGGTGAGTCCCAGCCGGTCCGCGGGATAGTCGAAGGCGCCCGACGCCCAGATCGACCAGTTGAGGAAGTCGATGCGCGGGTCATTGGCGTAGGCGTTGGTGTCGAAGATGTCCTTCACCGAGTACTTGCCGACCTGGAGCGTGACGCGATTGATGTCCTTCACGCCCGAGAGCTGACCGTAGTCGCTGTCGACCGTCTCGGTCTCGCCGCCCAGGCCGATCTCCTGCCGCAGGAACAAACGCGAGACGTTGAAGCGCGGATAAGGGAAGTTCGACTTCTGCGCCTCGCCGTTGGGATAGCCCGCCGCGCCCGTGGTGCTGGCCACGCCGAATCCCTGCAGGAACTCGGGATTGAAATAGAGCTCGCCGCCTTGCCAGAGCCGTACGCCGAGGAAGCCCGACACCGTCCAGGTCTCGCGGCTCTGGCCCTCGGGCGGCAGGCTGTTGGTTCCACTATAGAGGGCGTAGATCGGCGGATAGCCCTGGTAGATGAACGTGGTCTGGCCGTGGATTTCCCAGCTGCCGGGACCACGATCGTCGGCCGTCGCCTTGTTCTCGTCCTCGACGCCGAACTTGTAGTTCAAGCCGACGCGGAACTGATTAAGGCTGTATTGGGAATCGTAGCGCGCGGGCGCCGAGCCGAACACAAGGCCGCTGAGGCCGAGGTTGGTGTAGAGATACTCGAAGCGGGTGGTCCAGCGCCGGTCGAGGCGGTAGTCGAGGCCGCCGCCCGCCGTCCAGCCCACGCGGATGTTGCTGGGACTTGCATCCTCGTTGCCCGTCGTGAGGTCGGTGCGCGAGTAACGCGTGCTCGCCCAGGCGATGCCGCCCGTCACGAAGGGAGTCCACGATCCCATGTCGTAGCCGGCACGACCGCGCAGGCTCGCGAGGTACTGGAGCTGCTCATTGGCCGTGCCAGCGCCGGTCGCGCGGTACGACAGCACGTTGGCGAGGTCGCTGTAGATGGCAGACGACATGTCGAGCTCGAGCCCCAGCATCAGGCGCGAGGCGAAGTGCTGCTCGTAGCCTGCGTGCACGCCGCCGTAGAACGTGCCGTACGGGGTGGTGCCGGCGGCCGATTGAACGCCGATCGGGTCGGCCAAGGTCGCCGTGCCGTTGCCGAACAGATAGCCCATGTGACCGCCGAAGTAGAAGCCGGAGCGGCCTGGCTCCTGCGACAAGGCCGGTACGGGTGCAAGCAGCAACGCCGCCAGTATCCCCGAACCAGCTACATTCCGCACCCGCGCGCCGGTTTGGGTGGCTCTCAACACGTTCATTGTCATCCCCGATTTCATTTGCTGCGCGTCAGGCCAGATCAGGATCGATGTTCGCTGCAGTCGATTACAGCATCATGCAAGGAGCCGACGCCACAGGCAGCCAGACGCAGGTCAGGCGACCATCGGCTTCCCGCTGCCAGCGGCAAGCAAGGACCGTGCGCATCGATGGCGGGCACAGGCGGACGATCTTGCAGTCGTTCGAAACGGCGGGGCCCGGAGCGATCGCCGGGCGGAGCTTGCGGATCGCATTCATCTGCGTCTCCTTCGGGTTGCACGGTGGTACCGGCCCGGAAGGAACGCAGACCAGGCGAACTCAGGGCGAGCCCAACCTCAGGAATCCACGACCGTCCCGGGCGACGGCGACCTGGGCCACAGTCGAGGGTCGACTGCGTTCCTCGGTCGATTTGCTGGTAGATCGCGGCTTCATCGAGACCTTGTGCTGGTTTGCAATGCGCCCACGCCGAACGAGGTCGACAGTCGGCATGGACGGCGCCTATATACCCCCCTCCAGGATAGGATCAAGCCGAAAAATGACGATGACACCGGAAAAGGAAAAAGAGAAACGCAAGCTGCTGATGCGCGTGCGGCGCATTCGCGGCCAGCTCGACGCCGTCGAGCGGCGCATCCAGGAAGATGCAAGCTGCTCGGCAGTCCTGCAGCAAGCCGCGGCTTGCCGTGGGGCACTCGACGGTTTCATCGCCGAAGTGATCGAGGACCATATTCTCGAACATTTCGTCGATTCATCGGGCCGGCGTGACGCACGCACGCAGGCGGCCGAGGAACTGGTCGAGATCGTCCACTCCTATTTCAAGTGACACGAATGGACTGAGCGGACCTGGACCTGCCTGCGCGAAGCCGAAGCGGCTTCGCTTCGGCGAAGGCAGGGGCCCACGCTCCGGCACTCCCTACGCGACCCGCGGCACCGGAAAGCGCAGGCGGCAGCGCAGGCCCGCTGCGGCATAGTCGAGGTCGAGCTCGGCGCCGAGCTGCCGGGCGCTGCCGGCGAGCAGGCGCGTACCGAAGCTGCGGCGCGTCGGTGGCGACACGGTTGGGCCGCCATCCTCCTGCCAGTGCAGGTCGACCATGATGCCCGCGCCCGCCTGGGCGGCGGTCCATCGCACCGCCAGCCGTCCTTCGGCGACCGACAGGGCGCCGTACTTGGCGGCGTTGGTGGCGAGCTCATGCAGCATGAGGCTGAGCGTCACGGTGGCGCCTGCCGGCACCATCACTGCATCGCCGCCGATGTCGATGGACCGGCCCTCGTCGACGAAGGCCGACAGCGCGATCGCCACGATGTCCTGCAGCGACGCGCCGCGCCAGGAATCCTCGGTCAGCAGGCTGTGGGCGCGCGCCAGCGAACCCAGGCGGTCGGAGAAGGCGTCGGCGAATTCGTCCGGTTGCGGCCTGGTCTGCAGGGTCTGCAGGGCGAGCGCCTGCACGATGGCGAGCGTGTTCTTCACGCGATGGTTCAGCTCGTCGAACAGCAGGCGCTGGCGCTGCTCGGCCTCCTTGATGTCGGTGATGTCGAGGACCACGCCGATGACGCGCTGTGCGGCACCCGCCTTGTCGCGAATGACCTGGCCGCGATCCATGACCCAGCGCACTTGGCCGTCGCGGCGACAGATGCGGTACTCGAGCTGGTAGCGGTCCTCGGAGCGCTGCAGGATCCGCTGCTTGCGCCGCCGCGTGACGTCGCGGTCGTCGGGATGCACGAAGTCGAGGCCGGCCTCGAACGTCGCCGTGGCGTCGACATCGGCGGCACCCAAAATCTTCAGGAACTGCGGCGAGCGGTGCGTGCGGTCATGGATGACGTCGTACTCATGAGCGCCGAACTGCGCCGCTTCCGCCGCCGTGCGCAGCCGCTCCTCGCTGTCGCGCAGCGCCGCCGATCCTTGGTCGATATCGTGCCGGGCGCGCCGCAACGCATCGTTGACGGCGTTGATCTCGCGGATGGCCGAATCGCGGATGGTGAACGGCTCGCCCCGGCCAAGCGCGCCCGCGGCGGCGGTGGCCGCGGCCAACGGCTGCGTCAGCGTGCGGCCGAACAGGAAGGCGAGGCCGACGACCGAGGCGCCCACCAGCAGCATCGTGGCGCCCCAGAACAGGAGAGAATCGCGCAACTGCCGATCGACCAGGGCCGCGGGGAACGAGACGTCGACGGTCCAGTTCGACCAATGGTCCCGGCCAACGGCAATCAACGCCTCCTCGCCGTCGATATTCGTGGTCCGCACGACTTTTTCCGGCTGCAGCTGGGCGAGGTGTTTCGGAATGGCCGTGCCCAGCAGGCGCTCCTGGTCGTGCGTGCGCGCCATGGTGATGCCGTTGCCGTCCCAGATAGCCGCCGACCAATTCGGCGGCAGGCTCTGGCCCCGAAGCAGGGCGCGCAGATCCTCAGGCAGCAGCCCCAGGCTCATGACGTAGCGCACCTCATTGCTGCGCATCACGGGAATGGAAATGTTGTAGACGGGCTTGCGCACCACCAGGCTGGTGAAGAGGTCGGAAATGATCGGACGCGGATCCTGCTTCATCCTTTGCAGGGTCGCCGGATCGCCCGTCAGTTTTGGCGCCTCGCCGTAAGGCACGAAGGTATTGAAGACTTGGCGGCCGTCGGCATCGACAAGGATCAGATAGGCCCTGCTGCCAAGTCCTTGCTTGGCCTGCGCGTAGAAGGCCGGCCAGTCCTCCGCCAACAGCAGGGGGGAAGTCGAGAGCGTTTCCAGCACGGCGATGCGCCGATCCATGTCGCGGTCAAGGTCGGCGATCAGAGCCTGAAGTACCTGGCCGATGCGCTGCTTGATCTGCTCGTTTTCCAGCGTCACCGAGCGATAGAGCAAAGCGCCGACCAGCAGCAGCAGCGGGATGGCGACGGCAACGGCGAAGGCGATGAGATGAACCGCCGCCGGGCGGCCTTTGCTTGCAGTACCGGCGGTGGGCTCGGGCATGCCCATCACTGCGGAAGAACGGAGTCCAGCGCGGCCCGCAGGTCGGCTTTCCGGTACGGCTTGGTCAAGAGAACGCGCTCGCGGTGCGCCGCAGGCAGCGACCCGCGTCCGTAGCCCGAGGCGAAGAGGAACGGCATGCCGCGCTCGGCCAGCACATCGGCCACCGGGTCGATCCGGGTGCCGGCGACATTGACATCGAGAACGGCCACGTCGAAGTCCAGCGCAGCGAGCTTGGCCAGCGCCTCATCGACGCGCAACGCGCTCTCCACCACGTGGCATCCAAGGCCTTCCAGCATGTCCTGAAGGGTATCCAGGATCAGCGCCTCATCTTCGACGATGAACACACGCGTGCCAGCCAAGGGCAAGTCGATCTCCGTTCCGACAATCTTACAGAGCCGATGCGAATGGTCCATTCGCCATGTCGCCACTCGGGTCCATTTCGGTTCATTTGCTATCGAAATGCCAGGTGCCGTTCCAGCCGGGCGGTGGGCCATCGCGCAGGAAAGTCTTGCAGCGGTCGACGAACACCCGGCACGGGCCGTCATCGGGCCTGAGCGCCGCCGCGGCATTGAAGGCCGCGAGCGCATCGTCGAAACGGCCGGTGACGTAGGCACCCCGGCCGGCCCGCCACTGGACAAGGAAGTCGGCATGTTCGGCGGCGGCATCGACCTCGCCCATCGGCTCGTGGATCTCGTGCTCCTCCGTCGTGCCGGCCGCCACGATGCGATCGATCTGGCGCCACACGAAGCGCTCGGCCGTGGCACGGGCAACCTCGCCGGTCGCCAGGATCTCGGTGTGATACATCTTGTTCAGGCCTTCCATCCGGGATGCCTGGTTCGCCACCGCGCCGACCAGCGTGTAGTTGATGTGCTCGCGCGCGCCGACATTGCCGACGACCGCCGGGCCGGTATGCAGGCCGAAGCGCGTGCGAAACCCCGGACGGCCGAGCTGGCGCCACTTCTCGGAAAGCTGCCGGCCGGCGGCGGCGGCCTGCAGGGCCGCGCGACAGGCGTTGGCGATATGGTCGAGATCGGGCTCCGGCGCGTTCCAGAAGGCCATGATGCTGTCGCCGATGTATTTGTCGATCGTGCCGTGGTTGACCAGGATCGCCGATCCCAGCGCATCGAAGTAGCGCGACAGCCGGCTGGTCAGCAGCTCGGGCTCCATGGTCTCGGCGATCCGCGAGAAGCCTTCGATGTCGGTGAACATCACCGTGATCTCGCGGCGCCGGCCGCCGACGCCGGCGGTTTCGGGCGAGCGCATGATCTGGTGCACGAGGTTCTTCGACACGTAGCGGCCGAACACTTCCAGCCCCTCACGCATGCGCTCGACCGAATCCGACAGGCGCACGATCTCGGTGATGCGACTGTCGACCCGCGTGCGGTCGGAGAAATCGAGATCGCGGATGCGTTCGGTCTTGGCGGCGATGCGCGAGATCGAGCGCGACAGCCCGAACGAAGCGAACAGCACGCCGAGGATGGCCAGCGCCACTGCGACTGTCGCAGCAATGGCCGCGCGTTCCAGCAGGGTCTGCGAATCGGCCGACAGCTCGACGATCGGCACGGCGGCGGCAACCAGGTAGCGGCGGCCGAGCGCCTCCGGCATCTGGTGCACCAGCAATCGGTAATCGCGTCCGGCCAGGGTGACGTCGCGCTCGATGCGCTCGCCACTGCCGATGGCCCGCATGATGGCCTCGCGCATCGCCTCGCGCACGTCGTCTTCGCCCGGCAGGCAGGTGCCGCCCTCGAGCCGGCAGGCTTCCGATTCCATGAACACGGCGCCGGTGTCGCTCGCCACCATGATGATGGAGTTGGGCGTGAAGCGGTAATCGCCGATCAGGCGGGACAGCGTATTCAAGGTGAAGTCGAAGCCGATCACGCCGCCGTGCCGGAGCGGCATGCCGGCCGACACGCCGACAACCTTGGTCTGGGCAAAACTGTAGGGCTCGGTCAGCACCGCGCCGTTGGCGTGCATCGCAGCGACGTACCAGGGCCGCGCCCGCGGGTCGAAGTCCACCATGCGCGTCTGGATCGGCGTGCGGCTGCCGTCGGCCAGCTGGAACCACCAGGTCTCGCGGCGCATGCCTTCGCCGGCCACGACCGCGCGCATCAGCAGCGAGGGCGCATCTGGCGCATCGAACTCAAGGCGCTGGCTGATCGACAGCGTTTCGGTCTGGCCGACGTAGAGGAAGCGCCCGTCCTCGTAGCCGACATAGATCGCGGCCATGGCCGGATAGCGGCCGATGATGACGGCGAACTGGCGCAGCCGCTCGTCGTCAGCGACGGTGCTGCCGGGGGCGAAGGCCTGCGTCTCGGCAAGCGTGCTGCCCACCGCCACGACGACGCGCAGGCCCGACATCAGGAAGCCCTCGACGGCGCTGTCGAGGGCGGCCATGCGATGGCGCACGCTGCGGTCCTCGAGCTGGTCGACGGCGCGCCAGCCCAGCCACAGCAGCGCCGCGGCCAGCGGCAGCACGATCAGCACCATCAACGTCAGCAGCGTGACGTGAAAGGGAATGGAGCGCCGCGACCCGTTCATCTCACTCGGCGTGTCGACGAATGGACGTGCCTATTCCTTCTTGGCCGTCCACTTGCAGCCGAGATTCTTCTCGGTGACGGTGAGTGTCCTTGGCGTCACCGAGAGATCGGCCATGACATGCAGGTTCAGGCGGCCGAGCTGGTAGTCCGTCTCGTAGACATTGGGCTTCACCAGCTTCATCTTGGTGTTGATGCCGCCCGGCGAGGTGATCTCGGCCTCGCCGTCCTTCAGGGTGAAAGTGTGCTCCCGGGTGAACTGCGGGTCGGCCGCGATGCATCCCTGGATGTTGCCGGGGACGGCAGCCAGCCAGAAGTTGACCGATTGCGCCGATGCGACCGACGGCAGCAACGCCGCCACGACAATGGCGGTCAAGCGATTGACGATGTTCATGGCTGTCTCCTCCCGTAACCAGCCATCCTAGCGCCCGCCGGATGCCCCGTCAGTCTTTGCGGCCAAGCAACCCGTAGGCCAGGCCGGCGATCGCGCCGCCCGCCAGCGGCGCCACCCAGAACAGCCAGAGCTGCGCCAGCGCCGGACCGCCCACGAACAGGGCCGGCGCCGTGCTGCGCGCCGGGTTCACCGACGTGTTGGTGACGGGGATGCTGATCAGGTGGATCAGGGTGAGGGTGAGCCCGATGGCGAGCGGCACGGCGGGCGCGAAAGCCGCGGCGCGCTTGTCGGTGACGCCCAGGATCACCGTGACGAAGGCGAAGGCCATCACGACCTCGCAGACGGCGGCCGCGAGCAGGCCGTACTTGCCGGGCGACAGCTCGCCATAGCCGTTGGTGGCGAAACCGCCGATCTCGGCGCCGGCCTTGCCCGTGGCAATGACGTACAGGATCGCCGCCCCAGCGATGCTGCCCAGAACCTGGGCGATCACATATTGCACGACCTCACGCCAGGGAAAGCGGCCGCCGACGGCGAGGCCCACGGTGATCGCCGGATTGAAATGCGCGCCCGACACCGGCGCCACGGCATAGGCCATGGTCACCACCGTGAGGCCAAAGGCCAGCGCCACGCCGGCAAACCCGATTCCGAGTTGAGGATAGGCCGCCGCCAGCACCGCGCTGCCGCAACCGCCCAGGACGAGCCAAGCCGTGCCGAGGAACTCGGCGTAGAGCCGGTTGGTCATTGGCATGATGGTTCTCCCCGGTTGTCGATTTCCCAAGCAATTCTAGCGTATGTCGAGCCACCGCAGACGGGCGTTTCTGCACTTCTTCCCTCGCAAGGGGATATCTCCCGCACCGCACAAGAGAAGCGTCACAAGACCGAAACCGATCGTTCATCCAGCCGGCATAGCGTGACCGCCTCATTCGGGGAGTTCGCGCCATGTTCCTGCGTCGCCGTCGCTTGATCGCCACTGCGGGCCTTGCGGCCGCCAGCCTCGGCCTGCCGCGCATCGCCATCGGCCAAGCCGACCAGCGCCCCAGCATCACCATCGCCGTCCAGCAGATCGCCAACTCGGCCTCGCTGGAGCCCCTGCGCGAGCAGTCCAACGTCGGCCAGCGCGTCTTCTCCTTCCTGTTCGAGCCGCTGATCATGCAGAACCTGCTCGGCAAGCTCGAATCGGTGCCGGGCGTCGCCGAAAGCTGGAAGCGCATCGACGAACGCACCGTCGAGTTCACCCTGCGCCAAGGCGTGAAGTTCCATAACGGCGACGAGCTGACGGCCGACGACGTGGTCTTCACTTTCAGCCGCGAGCGCATGTTCGGCCCGGACTACGACATCAGCTCGAACAAGACCTTGTTCACCTCGGTGCTGATCCGCGATTCGGTCCAGGGCAAGAACCTGCCGCCGGAAGTGCCGGCCGTGGCCAAGCGCCTGTTCCCTGCGCTCGAGAAGGTCGAAGCGATCGACAAGTACACGGTGCGCTTCACCAACCGCACGCCCGACGTCACGCTGGAGGGCCGCATCGGCCGCATGGGCAGCGACATCGTCTCGCGCCGCGCCTACGAACAGGCCAAGAGCTGGATGGAATGGTCGCGCGCTCCTGTGTCGACCGGTCCCTACAAGGTGCGCGAGTTCGTGCCCGACCAGTCGTTGATGATGGACGCGCACGAGGACTACTGGGGCGGCCAGCCGCCGCTCAAGAGCGTGCGCCTGGTGGTGGTGCCCGAGGTGGCGACCCGCATCAACGGCCTGCTGGCCGGCCAGTTCGACTTCATCTGCGACGTGCCGCCCGACCAGATCCCGGGTATCGAAAAGAACCCCAAGTTCGAGGTTTTAGGCAGCACCATCGTCAACCACCGCCTCACGGTGTTCGACAAGAACCATCCGCGGCTCGCCGATCCGCGCATCCGCCAGGCCTTCACCCATGCCATCGACCGCAAGGCCATCGTCGAGGCGCTGTGGTCGGACCGCACCCGCGTGCCGGCCGGCCTGCAGTGGGAGTTCTATGGCCCGATGTTCGTCGAGAACTGGACGGTGCCGCCCTACGATCCGGCCAAGGCCAGGCAGCTCCTCAAGGAGGCCAACTACAAGGGCGAGCCGATCCCCTACCGCCTGCTCAGCAACTACTACACCAACCAGGTGGCGACGGCGCAGGTGCTGGTCGAGATGTGGCGCCAGGTCGGGCTGAACGTGCCGATCGAGATGAAGGAGAACTGGCAGCAGATCTTCGACGGCAACGGCCAACGCGCCGTGCGCGACTGGTCCAACAGCGCGGGCTTCAACGACCCGATCTCCTCGATCGTGGCGCAGCACGGCCCGCAGGGCCAGCAGCAGCAGGTCGGCGAATGGACCAACGAGGAGATGAACAAGCTCTCCGCCGCCATGGAGGTCGAGACCGACATGCAGAAGCGCAAGGCGATGTTCAAGCGCATGCTGGAAATCTGCGAGCGCGAGGATCCCGCCTACACCGTGCTGCACCAGAACGCGACCTTCACCGCCAAGCGCAAGGACGTCCGCTGGAAGGCCTCGCCGTCCTTCGCGATGGAGTTCCGCACCGTCAACTTCGCCACCAACTGAGGCGGCGATGGGCGTTCCCCTGGTCGAGATCGCGGGGCTCACCGTCGATTTCGGGAACGACTGGCGTTCGCGCGCCGTCGACGGTGTCGATCTCGCGATCGCGCCGGGCGAGGCGCTGGGCGTCGTGGGCGAATCGGGTTCGGGCAAGAGCGTGACCTGGCTGGCAGCGCTCGGCCTCCTGCCGGCGCGCGCCCGCGTCGGCGGCTCGGTGCGCCTGGAGGGCCAGCAGCTGGTCGGCGCGCCGGCGCGGCTGCTCGAGAGCGTGCGCGGCAAGCGCATCGCCATGATCTTCCAGGACCCGTCGAGCTGCCTCAACCCGGTGCATCGCATCGGCCGGCAGCTTGGCGAAGCGCTGAAGCTGCATCGAGGCCTTTCAGGCGCGGCAGGTGAGGCCGAGACATTACGTCTTCTCGACCAGGTCGGCATCGCCGATGCGAAGCGGCGGCTCAGCGACTATCCGCACCAGCTTTCGGGTGGGCTGAACCAGCGCGTCATGATCGCCATGGCGCTGGCCGGGCAGCCCGATCTCCTGGTGGCCGACGAACCAACGACGGCGCTCGATGCCACCATCCAGGCGCAGATCCTGGCCCTGCTCGCCGGCATCCGCCGCGACACCGGCATGGCGCTGGTGCTGATCAGCCACGATCTCGGCGTGGTCGCCGAGAACGTCAGCCGCGTCGCGGTCATGTATGCCGGCCGCCTGGTCGAGGAAGGCCTGGGGCAGGATCTCTTCGATGCGCCACGGCATCCCTACACCCAGGGCCTGCTGGCGGCGCTGCCGACCTTGACCGGCCCGCGCCGCCGCCTTGCCGCCATTCCCGGAACCGTGCCGGAGCCGGGCAAAGCGCCGGCTGGCTGCTCCTTCGCGCCGCGCTGTCCGCTCGCCGAGCCGCGCTGCATGAGCGAGCCGCCCGCCAGCCGGCGTGTCGGCCTGCTGCACCGCGCCGCCTGCCATCTGCAGATCGAGCCGGGGTTTTCCGCGGGGGCTCTGCCGAGGGCCGCCGAATGACCACGTTCAGAGTCTTCCGGACCGCGCGCATCCTGCGCGCTCAAGCTCATGAGCGCGCTGGAAGCGCGCGGTCCGGAAGAGCATGACTCTCCTCGAAGCCACCGACCTCCGCCGCCACTACAAGGTCCGCGCCGGCCGCGGGCCGTTCGGCGCCAAGGCAACCCTGCGTGCCGTCGACGGCGTCTCGCTCAAGATCGAGGCCGGTCGCACCTTGGGGCTTGTAGGTGAATCGGGTTGCGGCAAGTCCACCACGGGCAAGCTCGTGCTCGGCCTGATCGCGGCCACTGCCGGCACGGTGCGTTATGCCGGCAACGACATGCCGCCGACTGGCAGCGCAGCCTGGCGGGCGCTCCGGCCGCGCATGCAGATGGTCTATCAGGATCCGCTGGGCGCGCTCGACCGGCGCCTGCCCGTTGGCGTTCAGATCATGGAGCCGCTCGCCATCCACGGCCAGGCGAGCCCGGCCGAACGCCGCGAGCGCGCCGCCGAGGTCATGACGGCGGTCGGCCTGCAGCGGCACCAGTTCGATCGCTATCCGCACGAGCTGTCGGGCGGCCAGCGCCAACGTGTCGTGCTGGCGCGCGCGTTGATGACCGAACCCGACCTGCTGGTATGCGACGAGCCGATCTCGGCCCTCGACGTATCGATCCAGGCGCAGGTCGTGAACCTGTTGCTCGACCTGCAGGATCGGCTGGGCATCGCCTACCTGTTCATCAGCCACGACCTCAGGGTCGTGCGCCAAGTGAGCCACGAGGTGGCGGTGATGTATCTCGGCCGCATCGTCGAGCAGGGCGAGGCCGAGAGCCTGTTCGCCCAGCCGACGCACCCCTATACGCGCGCGCTCGTCTCGGCGATCCCCGTGCTGGGACCGCGCCGCGAGCGATTGCTGCTGCAGGGCGACCCGCCCAACCCCGTCGACGTGCCATCGGGCTGCGCCTTTCACACGCGCTGCCCCTTCGCCGTCGCGACATGCCGTGCCGAGGCGCCGGTTCTGCAGCCGACGGCCGACGGCCGCCAGGTCGCCTGCCATCGCGCCGACGAGCCGGCGCTTCAGGTCGCCGCCTGATGCTGTTGTTTGCCGCCTCCCGGCTGCTGCGCGCCGCCCTCACCATCCTGTTCGTGATGACCTTCGCCTTCGTGGTGCTGCGCCTGTCGGGCGACCCGGCGCTGCTGATCATGTCGGTCGACGCGCCACCTGAGGCGATAAAAGCCTTCCGCCAAGCCTGGGGCCTCGACCAGCCGATCTGGGACCAGTACCTGTCCTATATCGCCCACGCCTTCACCGGCGACTTCGGCAAGTCGATGCGCGATGGCCGTCCCGCCATGGACCTGGTGATGGAACGCGTGCCGGCGACGCTCGCCATCACCCTGCCGGCGCTGGCGCTCAAGATCGGGCTCGGCATCCCGGCCGGCATCTATGCCGCCCTGCACCGCAACTCCTTCGCCGACCGCCTGACCATGGCGGTGTCGGTGGCGGGCTTCACCATGCCGAGCTTCGTGCTGGCGCTGCTGCTGGTGCTGGTGTTCGCCGTCAACCTGGGCTGGCTGCCGGCGAGCGGCGCCGATTCACCCAGTCACGCGATCCTGCCCATCATCACCCTGGGTGCGGCGGGTGCCGCCATCATGGCGCGCTTCACCCGCTCGGCCATGCTGGAGGTGCTGGGCCAGCCCTATATCCGCGCCGCCTCGGCCAAGGGCGTCGAATGGCGGCGCGTCATCTCGCATCACGCGCTGCCCAACGCCGCCATCCCGACCGTCACCATCATCGGCTTCATGATCGGCAGCCTGGTGGCGGGCGCCGTGGTGGTCGAGAGCGTGTTCGCCTGGCCCGGCGTCGGCCGGCTGCTGGTGTCGGCCGTGGCCAATCGCGACCTCGCGGTGGTGCAGGCGATCCTGATGGTGATCGCAGCCTGGATGGTGATGGCCAACTTCACCGTCGACATCGCCTATGGCTGGCTCGATCCGCGCGTGCGCGGCGCGGCGGCGGGACACTGACCGTGACCGTGCGCGACGCCCTGCCCGCTCCGCTACCCACCTCCACCCCGGGCACGATCGCCCGCCGGGTCGCGCACCTGCCGTTCGCCGTCAGCCTGGCCACGCTGTGGCTGGCCCTGATGGTGGTGATCGCGCTGGGTGCGGACTTCCTGCTGCCCTATTCCATCACCGCCTTCGACCTCAAGGCGCGGCTGGCGCCGCCGGTGCTGTTCGGCGGCGCCATCGCCCATCCGCTGGGCACTGACGAGCTCGGCCGCGACGTCTTCTCGCGACTGATCATGTCGATCCGCATGAGCTTGCTGATCGCGTTCTTCGGCACGCTGATCGCCGCGACCCTGGGCACGGCGCTGGGCATCCTCGCCGCCCATTTCCGCCGGTACGTCGAGACGGTGATCCTGATGGCCATCGATTTCCAGGCCAGCATGCCGTTCATGATCATCGCCCTCTCGGTGCTGGCTTTCTTCGGTAACACCCTGCCGCTGTTCATCGGCCTGATGGGTTTTCACTCGTGGGAGCGCTATGCCCGCATCACGCGCGGGCTGACGCTCGCCGCCAACGAGCAGGGCTATGCCGCCGCGGTGCGCCAGCTCGGCGCCGGGCCGGGCCGCATCTACGGCCTGCACATTTTGCCCAACATCGCCTCGACCCTGATCGTGTCGATGACGCTCACCTTCCCCGAGATCATCCTGCTGGAAAGCGGGCTGTCGTTCCTCGGGCTGGGCGTGCAGCCGCCGCTGACCTCGCTCGGCAACATGGTGGGCTACGGCCGCGAGTACATCACCCGCGCGCCCTGGATCATGCTGGCGCCGGCCACGGTGATCGTGCTGACAACACTCTCGATCAGCCTTTTGGGCGACTGGCTGCGCGACAAGCTCGACCCGACGCTCAGGTAGTCAAGGGAGCGCGGGCCTCTGGCCCGCATCATGATCATGAGCGGGCCGGAGGCCCGAGCTCCCTTACTCGATGCCGAGATAGACCTTCTGGACGTCGGGATTGCCCGCCATCTCGTTGGCCGGGCCCTGCAGCACGGTGCGGCCGACCTGCAGCACGTAGGCATAGTCGGCGGCCTCCAGGGCGAGGTCGACCGACTGCTCGGCGAGCAGGATGGTCTGGCCGTCTTTGTGCAAGGCGGCGAAGCTGTCGTACATGGCGTCGACGATGGTGGGCGCCAGCCCCAGACTCGGCTCGTCGAGCAGCAGGAGCTTGGGCTCGCTCATCAGCGCTCGGCCGACCGCCAGCATCTGGCGCTCGCCGCCCGACATGGTCCCCGCCGTCTGCTTGCGCCGCTCGGCAAGCCGCGGGAACACCGCATAGACGCGCTCGAGCAGGCGCGGGATGCGCTTGCGGTCGGCGAGCGGCGTGGCGCCCAGCAGCAGGTTGTTCTCGACGCTCTGCTGGGTGAACAAGCGCCAACCCTCGGGCGACAGCGCCAGCCCCTTGCGCACGATGGCGTAGGCGGGCTGGCCGGCGATGTTCTCGCCGCCGAACTCGATGGTGCCCTGCGAGGCCGTGGCGATGCCGGCGATGGCATTGAGCGTGGTCGTCTTGCCCGCGCCGTTGGAGCCCAGCAGCGCCACGACCGAGCCCGCCGGCACCTCCAGCGAGACGTCGGCCACGCCTATAAGGTCGCCGTAGCGCACCTCGAGATGGTCGACGCGCAGCAAGGTCGTCACAGGTGCGCCCCGTGCTGCACCTTGCGGCGACCGAGATAGGCCTCGATCACCGCCGGGTTGCTGGTGACCTCGCGCGGCGTGCCGCGGGCGATCTCGCGGCCCTGGTGGAAGACCACGACGCGTTGGGCCAGCGAGACGATCACCTCCATGATGTGCTCGACGATCACGATGGTGATGCCGCCGCCATGGATGCGCCGCACCAGCTCGATCGCCTCGCGCACCTCGGTCGGCGTCAGCCCGGCCATCGCCTCGTCGAGCAGCAGCGCCTTGGGCTCGGAGGCGAGCGCGCGGGCGATCTCCAGCCGCTTGCGGCCGGGCGTGCCCAGGCTTTTGGCCGGCGCATCGGTGAGATGGCCGAGCCCGACCCGCTGCAGCACGTCGCGCGCCCGGGCGCGGGCGTCGCGGGCGTTGGGATGGCGCAGCAGGGCGCCGATCGTGGCGTTGTCGAGCACCGACATCGATTCGAAGGTGAGCGGCACCTGGAAGGTGCGGGCGAGCCCGAGCTTGGCGCGCGCCTCGGGCGGCAGGCGCGTGACGTCGTTGCCGGCGAAGGACACGGTGCCCGAGGTCACCGGCAAGTCGCCGGTCAGGCAGTTGAAGAAGGTCGACTTGCCCGCGCCGTTGGGCCCGATCAGGCCCAGGATGTCGCCCTCCTCGACCGTCACCGATGCATCATCGACCGCCTTGAAGGCGCCGAACGCCTTGGTGACGTTGCGGGCGTCAATCAGCATGGCCGCTCGCGATCTCGGACTTGGCCGCAGGCTTGGCCGAGCGCCGCTCGAACAACGACAGGAGCCCACTCGGCAGGAAGCGGGCGATGATCACGATGATGGCGCCGTAGACCACGAAGGTGAGGCCGGCGCCACGGCCGCCGAGATAGCTGTTCGACAGCTCCTCGAGCGGCACCAGGATCAGGGCGCCGACCAGCGGGCCGAAGAGCTGGCCCGCACCGCCCAGCGCCGCCATCACCACCATCTTGACCGAGATCAGGATGCCGAAGCCCGATTCTGGATCGACGAAGCCGAACATGCAGAGATAAAGCGAGCCTGCCAGCGAGGTGAAGGCGCCGCTCAGCATGTAGGCATAGAGCTTGTAGCGGCCGGCCGAGACGCCGAGCGAACGGGCGGCGCGCTCCGAATCCTTGATCGCGCGCAGATAGAAGCCCATGCGGCCGCGCTCGATCCACCAGGTCAGGCCGAGCAGGAAGGCCAGGACCGCGAGGAAGATATAGTAGAACGGCGTCGCCGAGAGGAAGGAAAGGTCGAACACCGTGCGCGGCATGGCGGGACCGGTCAGGCCCTGCGCGCCGCCTAAAAATTCCGAGGTCGAGCTCAGCACGCGCACCAGCTCGGCCACGGCGATGGTGGCCATGCTGAAATAGTGGCCGGAGAGCCTGAGCGTGGGCACGCCGATCACCGCCGCGACGGCGACGCTCAGCAGCATGCCGATCGGCGCGCCGGCGATCGGCGGCCAGCCGAGATGGGTGTAGACCACGACCGCCGAGTAGGCGCCGAAGCCGAAGAACACCGCATGACCGACCGAGACCTGGCCGGCATAGCCGCCGACGATGTTCCAGGCCGACGCGCCGATCGCCGCCAGCAGCACCAGCGCGCCAAGCCGCTCCCACACCGGATAGCCCGCGGCCAGCAGCGGGTACGCCAGCACCAGCACGACGCCCGGGAAGAGGTAGCGCTTCATGCCTTACCCATCAGGCCTTGCGGCCGGAACCACAGCACCAGCACGAACAGCACGTAAACGACGACGTCCTTGTAGACCGGACCGATCAGATAGGCCGACAGCGATTCGACGACACCGATGATGAGGCCCGCCACCAATGCGCCCAGCACGCTGCCGAAGCCGCCGAACGAGACGGTGACGAAGGCGAGGATGGCGAGCGTCTCGCCGACCGTGGGCGAGGTGTAGAAGAAGGTGGCTATAAGGGCGCCGGCGATGCCGGTGGCGGCACCTGCCATCGCCCAGGCCAGTGCCTGCATGCGTTGCGGGCGGATGCCCATGAGCTGCGCGGCTGTCGCGTCCTCCGATACCGCCAGCATGCGGCTGCCGACGGAGGTGCGCGTCAGGATGAGATGCAGCAGCAAGGTGATCAGCAGGCCGCCGACGCCGGCCAGCACGCGCGAGCCCTCGAAGCGGATGCCGCCCAGGGTGAAGGAGCCGCCGATCAGCGTGTCGGGCAGGGTCTTGAAGTCGGCGCCGAAGGTCCAGAAGGCGGCGTAACGCAAGAACAGCGCCAGCCCGAACGTGCCCAGGATCTGCGCCAGCATCGGCCCGCGCATGATGTGGCGCACCAGCAGGAAGTAGCTCAGCACGCCTAGGGTCGCGATGACGATGGCGGCGGCCGGCACGGCGGCGAACGGGCCGCCGCCCAGCGCCGTCCAGATCACGACGGCGGTGTACATGCCCAGCATGACGAAGTCGCCGTGCGCGAAGTTGACGACGTTCATCATGCCCCAGATCAGGGTGAGGCCCGACGAGAACAGCGCATAGACCGCGCCGAGCAGCAGCCCGCTCACGATCACCTGGACCAACGTCATCGACACGCCGACGACCCCTTGCCTTCAGATGCCGCGGCGGCTCACCAGCCCTTGTAAGGCAGGACGATCTGCGCGGTGGCCCGATCCTTGGGCCAGATCGCGACGTACTGGCCGCCGCGCATCTGGGTGATCAGGGTCGACGCCAGGATGTTCTGGCCCTTGTCGTCGAACTTCACGCCTTCGTAGCCGGTCACCATCTGGCTGGCCGGCAGGTTGGTGGCCTTGAGCGCGTCGCGGATCTTGGCCGGATCGGTCGAGCCCGCGCGGTTGATGGCGTCGGCCATCACCAGGAAGCCCTGCAGGCCGCGCGCCGAGACGTCGTCGAGACTGTCGCCGCCGGTCTTCTTCTTGTAGAGCTCGTTGAACAGCTCCGGCACGCTGCCCGGCTTGCCGCCGGCGAAGGTCGAACGATTCACGAGACCCTCGACCGAGCCGCCCAGGCTCTTCACGAAGGCCGGATCGTTGAAGCCGGCATTGTCGGCGATCATGATCGCCGGCTTCCAGCCGAGCTCCTTCATCGTCTTGGTGTAGAGGATCGCGTCCGACGTGTAGGAAATGAAGATCGCAACGTCGGGGTTCTTCTCCTTGAGCTGCAGCACCTGCGGCTGCACGTCGCTCGAGTTGGCCGAGTAGGCGATCTTCTGCGTGACCGGCAGGCCGTCCTTGGCGAACTGCTCGGCGATGACGCTGGCGACCGAGTTGCCGTACTCGGTGTTCTCATGCACCAGCGCGACCGAGCCGACCTTCTGGCCGGCCGCCTTCTGCTCCCTGAGGAAGGTCGAATAGGCGCGCGCGAAGTCGATGGCGACCGGCGTGGTGCGGAAGAACCACTTGAAGCCGCGCTCGGTGAGATTGGCCGCGACGGATTCGGCGGTGAGGAAGGGAATGCCGTGGCGCTCGGCGATGGCGCTCGCGGTGACGGTGATGCCCGATTGATAGGCGCCGATGATGGCCGCCACCTTCTCTTCCGAGATCAGGCGCAGCGCCTGGTTCTGGCCGGCCGCCGGCGTGCCCTGGTTGTCGGCGAAGATGAGCTGGATCTTGGCGCCACCCAGGCCCGACAGGCCGCCGCCCTTGGCGATCGGCATGATCTTGGCGAGCTCGGCATTGCCGTTGTTGACCACGTCGGCGCCGACTTCGATCGCCATCTTGGAGTAGTTGCCGGCACTCGCCGAGTTGCCGCTCAGCGGATAGATGACGCCGATCTTGACCGGCTGCTGAGCCGCCGCACCTGTCACCACACCCAGCGCAGCGAGAGCAGCGGCGCCCGCGAAAACGCGTCGCGTCATGTTGTCCATATGCAATCTCCCAGTGGCCTGATTTCTTGACGGAAACACTGGCACGACCGGGGTCGATCAGCAAACGCGATAGCGCTCCACGACATCACGATCGAGCTCGACGCCGAGTCCCGGACCGTCGGGCAACAGGATGTGGCCGGCCTCCAGCGTCAGCGGCTTTTTAAGCACCTGCGTACGCAGTGCATTGTCGCTCATGTCGTACTCGAGCATCAGCGGATGCGGCGGATGGTCGGTGTGCGGCGTGTTGGGCAAGGAGGCGATGAAGTGGCAGGCGGTCGCGAGCCCAATGGCGCCACCCCAGACGTGCGGCGCCACGCGCAGGTTCTGGGCGTGCGCCAGGGTGGCGATGCGTCTCGCCTCGGTGAGACCGCCGGTGCCGGGCACCGAGGGCTGCACAATGTCGATGCAGCGGCCGTCGATCAGGGCGCGGAAGTCGCGCACCGTGTGATGCGCCTCGCCGGCGGCGATCGGGATCGGCGAGCGCAGGCGAAGCTCAGCGTAGCCGCGCAGGTCGCCCGGCGGCAGCGGCTCCTCGATCCAATGCACGGCAAAGGGTTCGACGGCCCGCGCACATTCCAGCGCCACGTCGGCCGTGTAGGCGCCGTTGATGTCGACCATCAGGAGCTTGTCCGGACCCAACGCCTCGCGGGCGCGGCGCACGCGTGAAACATCGTCCTTGATGCCGCGGCCGATCTTGATCTTGGCACCGGCATAGGGATGGCCGGCGGCCTCGGCCAGCATGTGGTCGAGCTGGCGGTCGGGATCGCTGGAGAAGAAGCCGGTCGAGGCGTAGGCCGGGATGCGTGTCGTGGCGCAGCCGCCTATGAGGTCGCAGACGCGGACGCCGAAGCCGCGGGCGATGGCATCCCATAGCGCCACGTTGATGGCGGCGAGGCAGGCGGTGAGCTGGTTGCCGACGCCCAGGTGATACATGGCGTTGCGCACGCGCGCCTCGACATGGTCGAAGTCGAAGATGCTCTTGCCGACGAACAGCGGCTCGACCATGCGGAAGTATTCCGCCGTCACCAGGGGATTGCCGAACGCCTCGCCGATGCCCACGACGCCGGCACCGGTCTCGACCTCGACCAGCCCGCCCTGGCGGCGAAAGCCGCCGCCGCGCGACATGCCATAGGCCTTCTCCGGTGCGAAGGCATATTCCAGGCCGATGAAGGTGAGGCGCTTGATGACGGGCATGACGGGCTCGCTGAGTCTTCCTCC
>JAKFVH010000288.1 GCA_021732285.1 Reyranella sp.
TGGAAGGCTTCGGCCCGCCGGCGCCCGGCTACAAGCACGCGCCGCTCAACAACACCAACGTCGTGCGCGACATGGTCGACGACGAGACCGCCGGCATCCTGGTCGAGCCGATCCAGGGCGAAGGCGGGATCCGCGCCACGACCACGCAGTTCCTGAAAGACCTGCGCGCGATCTGCGACGAGTTCGGCCTGCTGCTGTTCTACGACGAGATCCACACGGGTTTCGGCCGTACCGGCAAGATGTGGGGCTACGACTGGTCGGGCGTGAAGCCCGATGTCGCGGCGATCGCCAAGGGCATGGGCGGCGGCTTCCCGATCGGCGCCTTCATGGCGACCGAGAAGGCGGCGGTCGGCATGGTGCCGGGCACGCACGGCTCGACCTATGGCGGCAACCCGCTGGCCACGGGCGTGGCCAACGCCGTGCTCGACGAGATCCTCAAGCCCGGCTTCATCGACGCCGTGCGCGAGAAGGGCGAGTACCTCAAGGGGCAGCTCGAGGGCCTCGTGAAGAAGCATCCCAAGGTCTATGTCGAGCAGCGTGGCATGGGCTTCCTGCAAGGCATCCAGTGCACCCCGGCCGTGCCGGCGGGCGACATGGTGAACCGCCTGCAGTCGCTCGGCATGCTGGTGCCGCCGGCGGGCGAGAACGTGATCCGCGTCTTCCCGGCGCTGATCGCCGACAAGGCCGCCATCGACGAGGGCATCGACATCCTGAGCAAGGCCGCGCAGTCGTTCGAGGCCGCACTTCAAGGTGTAACTAGGGCCGCCGAGTAAGCCATGGCTGTCCCGAAACATTTCCTCGACCTCGACCAGGTCGATCCGAAGACGCTTCGCCAGATCCTGGATCACGGCAAGGCGATGAAAAAGGCGCGGTCCAACGGCGGCCACGACAAGCCGTTGGGCGGCAAGACGCTCGCCATGATCTTCGAGAAGCCCTCGACGCGCACCCGCGTGTCGTTCGAGGTCGGCATGCGCGAGCTTGGCGGCCAGACGATCATGCTGGGCCGCACCGACACGCAGTTGGGCCGCGGCGAGACCATCGCCGACACCGCGCGCGTGCTCAGCCGTTACGTCGACATCATCATGATGCGCACGACCGTCGAGGAGAAACTCCTCGAGATGGCGAAGTACGCGACCGTGCCGGTGATCAACGGGCTCACCGACAAGACGCATCCCTGCCAGCTGATGGCCGACGTGATGACCTTCGAGGAGCATCGCGGCGACATCCAGGGCAAGGCGATCGCCTGGTCGGGCGACGGCAACAACATGGCGACGAGCTGGATCCACGCCGCCGTGCAGTTCGACTTCGAGCTGCGCGTGGCCTGCCCGCCCGAGCTCAAGCCGCCGGCCGACGTGCTGGCGTGGGCCGAGAAGTCGAAGGGCCAGATCACCATCGGCCACGACCCCGAGGCGATCGTGCGTGGCGCGGATTGCGTCGTCACCGACACCTGGGTGTCGATGGGCGATGAGGATCCCGACAGCCCGGGCGCGGCGCGACGACACAACCTCTTGCGCGGCTACCAGGTCGACAAGCATCTGATGGCGCAGGCCAAGAAGGACGCCATCTTCATGCACTGCCTGCCGGCGCATCGCGGCGAGGAGGTCACGGTCGACGTGATTGACGGGCCGCAGTCGGTGGTGTTCGACGAGGCGGAGAACCGCCTGCACGCGCAGAAATCCATCCTCGCCTGGTGTCTTTCCTGATGGCCTCGTCGGAAGACCCCCGCTCTTCCGACGACCAGGTCCTGCCCTTCCAGCTCGACGCGCTGGGCGTACGCGGCCGGCTGGTTCGGCTCGGGCCTTCATTGGACGCGGTGATCGAGCGCCACGGCTATCCCCTGGCCGTGGCGCGGCCGCTCGCCGAGGCGATGGTGCTGTGCGCGGCGCTGGCGACGTCGCTGAAATACGACGGCATCTTCACCCTGCAGATCTCGGGCGACGGGCCGATCCGGCTCCTGGTCACCGACCTCACCACCGACGGCGCGCTGCGCGGCTATGCGCAGTTCGATTCCTGGAAACTCGCCGTGGCCTTGGGTGCGGGCCACAATGGCATACCGCAGGGGGGCGACGCGCCGGAAGGCTACGTGCCGAAACTGTTCGGCCGCGGGCGTCTCTCCTTCACCGTCGACCAGGGCCAGCACACCCAGCGCTACCAGGGCGTGGTGCCGCTCGAAGGCGCGACCTTGGCCGACTGTGCCCACACTTATTTCCGCCAGTCCGAGCAGCTGCCGACCGGCATCAAGATCGCGTCCCGGCGCACGACGGAGGGCGGCACGCACCACTGGCGCGCGTCGGCTCTGATGGTGCAGCAGATGCCGGAGTTCGACGCCGGCCGCATCGACGTCGACCGCGAGCAGCGCGAGGACGACTGGCGCAAGGCGGTGATCCTGATGGCCTCGGCAACCGAGGCCGAGATGCTCGATCCGAAGCTGCCGGCGATGACCCTGCTGCACCGCCTGTTCCACGCCGAGCGGGCACGCCTGTTCGCCCGCCGGCCCTTCGTCGCGCGCTGCCGCTGCAGCCGCGAGCGCATCGACCGCGTGCTGCGCTCGATCAAGCGCGAGGAGCTCGACGACCTGCGCGACAAGACCGGGCGTGTCGCGGTGAAGTGCGAGTTCTGCTCGACCGAGTACACCTACGACGACCGCGACCTCGACCGGATCTACGCCTCGGCGGCGTGAGGTGCTGCCCAGCGAGGGGTTTGCGCAGTTCCCGCAGTTTCGGCAACCCCCTCCGCACGGCGCGACGAGCAAGAGGCCGTCGTCAAACGGACGAGTATCGTTGGTGCCGTGAGGCGGTGACGCCGCGCGCATTGGTATGAGAGCCTTGTGACGCCGCGATGCAGGATAATCGGCAGCGCGGTAGCGTATCGACACTATGCGCGAAGCGCCGACGCCCGTCAATAACTTAAGTTCTCTATATAGAACCTCAGTGTTGAACGATTATTACATTCTTTCGCACCGCATGGGGATGCAAGCCGCTGCCGTCACTGCTAGCGCGCGATTGTCATGCCAGGAGCGGTGCAGGCAATGCCGTCGAGGCACGTCGGAGGCGATGAGTGGTTGCGAAGAAGACTTTGAGCGCCGGTAATCTCGAGGCGCTGGGCGCGCAGCGTCTGGCCGAGCTGCTGATGGACGTCGCGGAACAGGATGCGGCGATCGCGCGCCGCCTGCGCCTGGAGCTGACCGCCGAGCACGAGCCGCGCCGCGTGGCGGTGGAGGTGCGCAAGCGCCTCGCCCAGATCGGCCGCGCCAGCTCGTTTGCCGACTGGCGCAAGGTGCGCGAACTCGCCATCGACCTCGACGCGCAGCGCCGCGCGATCGTCGACCGCGTGGCCGCAGTCGATGCCGCCGAGGCGCTGGAGCTGATGTGGCGACTGATCGATCTCGCCCCGGCCCTGCACGACCGCTCCGATGACAGCAATGGCGAGATCAGCGGCGTCTTCGCCACGGCCTGCGACGACTTGGGACCGCTCGCCGAGCGAGCCCGACCCGATCCGGCCGGTCTCGCCGATCGCGTGTTCGACGCACGGCTCGACAATGGCTATGGCCAGTACGACGGGCTGATCGCGACCCTGGCTCCGGCCCTGGGTGCGGCCGGCCTCGATCGGCTGAAGGCGCGCTTCGTCGAGTTGTCGCAGACGCCCGTCGAGAAGCCGCCGGACGCAGACCGCAGGGTCATTGCCTGGGGAGCGGCCGGACCGTTCTACGAAGACGAAATGAAAGCGCGCACTCGGGCCTCCACCATCCGTTTTGCCCTGCAGGAAATCGCCACGACCCAGGGCGACGTCGACGGTTTCATCGCGCAGTACGACGAGCAGGCGCGCAAGGCGCCGATGATCGCCGCGGAGATCGCGCGGCAGCTGCTCGCGGCGGGGCGGACCGAAGAGGCGCTGCGCGCCGTTGAGCAGGCGGAGCCCCCGCGCCATGGCTGGCCTCAATTCGACTGGGACAATGTCCGGATAGAGGTCCTCGAGGCGCTCGGCCGCCGCGATGAGGCGCAGGCCGCCCGGTGGGGGTGCTTCGAGCGCGCGCTGAGCGTCGAGCATCTGCGGGCCTATCTCGGGAAACTGCCCGACTTCGACGACGACGAAGCCGAGCGGCGCGCCCTCGTTCATGCCGAAAGCGACAAAAGCCTTTTGCGGGCGTTGGCGTTCCTGGTGCGCTGGCCCGCTCTCGACCGGGCGGCGCGGCTGGTGACGCAGCGGACGGCCGAACTCGATGGCAATCACTACGAGAGCCTGACCGCCGTGGCCAAGGCCCTTGCCGAGAAGCATCCGCTCGCCGCCACGCTCGCCTTGCGGGCGATGATCGACTTCGCGCTGACCAAGGGCCGGTCGGGCCGCTATCGACACGCCGCCCGCCATCTCCAGGAGTGCGCGAGCCTCGCGCCGGCAATTGCCGACTACGGCTCCTTCGAGACCCATGAGGCGTACGTGGCGCGCCTTGAAGCCAGGCACGGACGCAAGAGCGGGTTTTGGGGGTTGGTTGGCTGAAGGTGCGGCCGACAGCCCGGAAATTGGCCGATACGTTGATCGTCCTTCGGGAGGCTACGGACCATATCGTGCAAATCTAAAGTGAAAGTTTACGTTTGCATCGCAGCATCGCCATGACCGTGGAAAGCCGTGGCGATGTAGCCTGATCGCCGCTCGCATGGCTTGGCTTGGCGCGACGTTGCCCCCAACTTTTGTCCAGGGGCAACGTCAGACGGTCGCAAAAAGGGCCAATGAGGCCGAGGCGATGAAGCCTCGGATGGGTCGCCGGTCGGCATCAGGCGGCCTGGTCGGGCTGGGGCTTCAATGAGGCCGAGGCGATGAAGCCTCGGATGGGGGTGTCGGCGCCAGACGAGGCCGGCGCGAGGCAGGCGGCGCTTCAATGAGGCCGAGGCGATGAAGCCTCGGATGGGGCCTTCTCACCTATCGTGGTGGCGATGGCATCGACCGCTTCAATGAGGCCGAGGCGATGAAGCCTCGGATGGGGCGGCCACATCATCATCGCAGTCCCGGACCTATCGGCTTCAATGAGGCCGAGGCGATGAAGCCTCGGATGGACACGTTGCGGCTGCGGCAAAGCTTCTCCAGGAACTGGCTTCAATGAGGCCGAGGCGATGAAGCCTCGGATGGGGTCGACGGCGCCGTCGCCGTCACCCAGGACGTAACGGCTTCAATGAGGCCGAGGCGATGAAGCCTCGGATGGGTACATCCACTGCCACCCATACACGCTGGGAATGATCGCTTCAATGAGGCCGAGGCGATGAAGCCTCGGATGGCGACCAGAAAGGACTCGAGATAACGGCGGGACTGGTGCTTCAATGAGGCCGAGGCGATGAAGCCTCGGATGGCCGGGTTCGTTGGTGAATGCATCATCGTGGGCGGAACGGGCTTCAATGAGGCCGAGGCGATGAAGCCTCGGATGGGGGCCTGTCGATCGACAAGGCCGCTCTCGCCAGCCTTGCTTCAATGAGGCCGAGGCGATGAAGCCTCGGATGGCTCCGTCATCGCGCGTCGGCGTGGCATCCAGATGTAGCTTCAATGAGGCCGAGGCGATGAAGCCTCGGATGGGCGTCCCCTCGGGATAGCGATAGAGACCGCCGCCGCTGCTTCAATGAGGCCGAGGCGATGAAGCCTCGGATGGCTACAGGGCGGCCCAATGGGCAATCGCCGCTCTACACGCTTCAATGAGGCCGAGGCGATGAAGCCTCGGATGGGCGCGAGATGTTCGATGCCTACACGCTCAATTGGGCCAGCTTCAATGAGGCCGAGGCGATGAAGCCTCGGATGGCCGGTGGAAAAGGGTAGACAGCAAGGCATCGGTTTCGGGGCTTCAATGAGGCCGAGGCGATGAAGCCTCGGATGGGGAACTATGGGGCACATGCCTCTGTCAGGGACCCCGGGCTTCAATGAGGCCGAGGCGATGAAGCCTCGGATGGGCTTCCGCGAAGGAAATTCCCTCAGCCACGGCGATTTCGCTTCAATGAGGCCGAGGCGATGAAGCCTCGGATGGGCAATGATGTCCGCGAGGGCGTCACCACCGTTACCAGGCTTCAATGAGGCCGAGGCGATGAAGCCTCGGATGGGTCCACCAAGATTTACACGTCCGGAACGGGCTTTTCGACCGCTTCAATGAGGCCGAGGCGATGAAGCCTCGGATGGGTTCATGTCTTCTACGATCAGAAACCCTCGCAACTCGGGCTTCAATGAGGCCGAGGCGATGAAGCCTCGGATGGGGTTGGGAGCAGGAATGGGCCTGTTCAGCGGGATTTCTGCTTCAATGAGGCCGAGGCGATGAAGCCTCGGATGGCTTGGTGATCTCGGTCAGGTCGAATGGCCCCCGATAGAGCTTCAATGAGGCCGAGGCGATGAAGCCTCGGATGGGCTGATGTAAAGTAGTCGTGCCGTTTTCCCCGTCGAAGTAGCTTCAATGAGGCCGAGGCGATGAAGCCTCGGATGGGGTCCTTCGATGATGCGGTTTTCTTTCGCCGGTTCGTGCTTCAATGAGGCCGAGGCGATGAAGCCTCGGATGGGGGAGAAGGCCAACTTTCTTAAGACGGCTGACAGAGCCACGCTTCAATGAGGCCGAGGCGATGAAGCCTCGGATGGAGAGGAGCAGGAGCACAATGACTGTCATCAATCCCTAGCTTCAATGAGGCCGAGGCGATGAAGCCTCGGATGGTAACAACCTCGCCAACTTCTCGATCAAGGTCGTGCCGCTTCAATGAGGCCGAGGCGATGAAGCCTCGGATGGGCAACGGCCTGATCTTCAAGATCGCCCGCAACCACTCGCTTCAATGAGGCCGAGGCGATGAAGCCTCGGATGGCTTTCCCAAGCTGGATCTATCTGTAAAACCGGAAGCAGGGCTTCAATGAGGCCGAGGCGATGAAGCCTCGGATGGCGCGCCGTCAAGGAACGCCTCTGCTGGGTCTGCGGCGAGCTTCAATGAGGCCGAGGCGATGAAGCCTCGGATGGCGACTGGCGCCGTCGTGCGGATGGTCAACTGGTCGGAGCTTCAATGAGGCCGAGGCGATGAAGCCTCGGATGGGCTGGGCGGCGAAGTTGCGATAGGGCTGGCCTTCGCCATGGCTTCAATGAGGCCGAGGCGATGAAGCCTCGGATGGGGCCGCCATCTGTGGTCCGCTGTGGTGACCTTCCGGAGGCTTCAATGAGGCCGAGGCGATGAAGCCTCGGATGGGCACGCCCTGCGGCGTCGGCTGTGGAGGCATGCCGGGCGGCTTCAATGAGGCCGAGGCGATGAAGCCTCGGATGGGTGCTCTACGATGAGGACGGCCCGGTCGGATACGTCCGATGCTTCAATGAGGCCGAGGCGATGAAGCCTCGGATGGGCTTGCTGGAGAAGACCATGGCGGCCTTGAACGACAAGCTTCAATGAGGCCGAGGCGATGAAGCCTCGGATGGTTGGTCAAGCTGATCCGGCGGAACCCAGCCTGATTCGCCGCTTCAATGAGGCCGAGGCGATGAAGCCTCGGATGGAAGGCTGGTAAGATGACACTATGCATGTCTTGTCCAGGCTTCAATGAGGCCGAGGCGATGAAGCCTCGGATGGGGGCCGTCTCGACCGATGAGATGGAAGGCGTTCCCAGAGCGCTTCAATGAGGCCGAGGCGATGAAGCCTCGGATGGTGCAGGTCGGGCCGGGCGCCCGCCTCGAACTCAGCGAGCTTCAATGAGGCCGAGGCGATGAAGCCTCGGATGGGGCAATACCGTCGTCGATCAGGATCGTGGGAATGTTCGCTTCAATGAGGCCGAGGCGATGAAGCCTCGGATGGGTAGGCGCACGGTCAATCAGCTTCTCTACGTGTTGGCTGTGCTTCAATGAGGCCGAGGCGATGAAGCCTCGGATGGCCGGGGTGTCACCGACCGATCACGTCTACCAGATATCCGCTTCAATGAGGCCGAGGCGATGAAGCCTCGGATGGGCGAGAAGGTTGTCCTGCGTCTTGAGGCCGATCTCGTTGCTTCAATGAGGCCGAGGCGATGAAGCCTCGGATGGGCATCTGCACAACATGCTGACGCGCACCGATGTCGAGCTTCAATGAGGCCGAGGCGATGAAGCCTCGGATGGGTCGGTCGACGCCTTCGCATCGGTGCGCGTTCGTTTCAGGCTTCAATGAGGCCGAGGCGATGAAGCCTCGGATGGCGGGGCGGCCGGCGTCATCCTCAATTTTGAAAATCCCGGCTTCAATGAGGCCGAGGCGATGAAGCCTCGGATGGGCGAGCAGTATGCGCGCGACAAGGACGGCAAGCCGAACGCGCTTCAATGAGGCCGAGGCGATGAAGCCTCGGATGGGGGGCCCAAGACGCTGCTGCGCATTCACGCCGGCGTCGTGCTTCAATGAGGCCGAGGCGATGAAGCCTCGGATGGGAGCGCAAGCACGTCTCCTGGAAGTTCGACAGCCAGGCTTCAATGAGGCCGAGGCGATGAAGCCTCGGATGGGCGGCGCGCAGCTCGACCAGCTTGTCGATGCGGCCGGCGCTTCAATGAGGCCGAGGCGATGAAGCCTCGGATGGCCTGTCGATCGCGGCGGAGTCGCCGGCCCTGGCTTGGGCGCTTCAATGAGGCCGAGGCGATGAAGCCTCGGATGGGACCATGCGGACGCTGGGCATCGATCCGACGCCGAAAGGCTTCAATGAGGCCGAGGCGATGAAGCCTCGGATGGGATCATCGGTCTTACATCGCAGCAGTCCGGCTATGTCGCGCTTCAATGAGGCCGAGGCGATGAAGCCTCGGATGGGCTGGCGACCTCGTGATCACTGTCGAGCGCTACGGCGCGCTTCAATGAGGCCGAGGCGATGAAGCCTCGGATGGGGGACCTTCCCGAGTCGGTCGACTTCCAGGAGTCTCTGCTTCAATGAGGCCGAGGCGATGAAGCCTCGGATGGGCACGCCAAGGGTTTCGTTGCGTTGCTCGCCGGCTCGCTTCAATGAGGCCGAGGCGATGAAGCCTCGGATGGGTTGGTCGCCTGGTTGGCCGACCATCCCGACGAATCGGCTTCAATGAGGCCGAGGCGATGAAGCCTCGGATGGGGGAGGCGCCGCACGACGTCGTCTGTGGCATCTACCCCAAGCTTCAATGAGGCCGAGGCGATGAAGCCTCGGATGGGCCTGCGCGCCGCCTGGCGCCTGCACGCACACGACAAGCTTCAATGAGGCCGAGGCGATGAAGCCTCGGATGGGCCCCGTGATCACCGAGGGCTTGTAGCGGTACTCGGCGCTTCAATGAGGCCGAGGCGATGAAGCCTCGGATGGGCGGCGACGTGTCCACAGACACGCCATGCTCGCCCTCATAGCTTCAATGAGGCCGAGGCGATGAAGCCTCGGATGGGCAACTTCTTCGCCGAAGGGTGGGTCTGTGTCGTCAAGCTTCAATGAGGCCGAGGCGATGAAGCCTCGGATGGGCGTCATGGTCGACGTCTTCCGCGAGATGCGGCGCGTGATGCTTCAATGAGGCCGAGGCGATGAAGCCTCGGATGGGGGGCACCCTATAACCCCTTGGCAGCTCGCACAAATTGGCTTCCCTTTCGAGCGGGGGTCCGGCCTCGCTGGCTGGCCCCGCCGAAAATGCGAGCAAAGTCCTATTCACGATGTCAAAGAGCAACGTAATACCAACATAGTAGCGTGATTCGAGCGGGGACGGCAGTGTATTGCTCACCCCTGCCGCTCGACCATGCCCGGCGGTATCGACCCACCTTGTTGCAGCGTTGTCGCATTGGCGGCTCGATATCCCGCTCATATGACCACCGGCTGCCTCTCGACCTTGGAAAAGGTCTTTCCCAGGCTTTCCATGGCGACCTCGATCTTGTCGGCAGGACCGACATCGATCAACAGAACATGATCCTCGCCGTTCTTGATGAGCCCGCGCAGGCGGGTCTCCATCTCCTGGCGTCGCCGACGCGACAGCCGGCATTGAAACACCGATAGCTGCAGCCAGTCGCCATAACCTTGCATCGCCTTGAAGACGCGCCGCCAGCGCTTGGGGTCGGCGATGTCGTAGGTGACAATGAAGACGCGATCGTCGCTCATGGTGCGTCCTCAGCGCGGCAGATAGTGCGGATAGCTCGGCAGTTCGCCCAGCAGGAAACGCGACAGCAGTCGCGCCTGCATCACCAGCATGCGCCGCATGCTGAGCTGGTAGCCGAACACGGGATGCGTGGTCTCTTGCGATAGCCTGCGTTCAAACGCTTCGACGAAGCGGCGACGCCCCGCCTGGGTGAGCGCAGTACCCGTCGCCGCCACGACGAAATCGCCTGGACCGACCTCGCCGGTGTTGATCGCCGACAAGACAACGGAGTCGGCGACGATCGGCCGAAACGGCTCCATCAGGTCGAGCGCCAGCGCCGGCCGACCGTAACGGGGTGCATGATAGAAGCCGCGGTAGGGGTCGAAGCCGACCGACGCCAGCGTGATGGTGAGATGGCGCGTCAGCATGGCGTAGGCCAGCGACAGCATGGCGTTGACCGGGTCGGTCGGCGGCCGTCGGTTACGGGCGTCGAAGCGGAACGGCGCCAAGGCACCCTCCGCCCTTTCTGGCTTGTCGCCTGGTGGGCTGATCAGGCCGGCGAAGGCGCGGAAGTAGACGGCGGCGGCGTCGCCCTCGATGCCCAGCAGCGCCGCGAGCGTCGCCGCTCCACCGGCGGACTTGCGCGCCGCGCGGAGACGATCGAGCGCGACCTTCCGCTCCTCGGCGGGGCCTCGCCAGTTACGGCGCAGGATCGTCCGCTGGTTGGTGATCTTGGCGGCGACCAGCTCCCGGGCAAAACGCAGGCAGGCGGCCTCGTCGAAGCTCAGGCGATACTGCGCGGTGCGGATCTCGACGTTGCGATGGCCGACGCCGTGGGCCATGCCGCGAAACCAGCCGCCGTGGCTGTGGAAGGTGACCGGGATCTCGCGCTCCATCAGGGCGGCGAGCGCCGGCGTGGTGATCGAGACATTGCCGAACAGCGCCACGTCGGAGACGTCGATCAGTCGCACGCGTTGATCGCCCTTCTCCTCGTCGGCGATCTTGAGCGTCTCACCCTCCTTGCCAATGCGGGCCAGCTGCGACTGGACGACGAGCGGCAACGCCTCGTCGACCGGCGTAGCGATGGTGCGCGGCGCCAGAGAGGAACCCGACAGCGCGCGAACCTCGTCGGGCAGGCAGATGGTGACCAGCGCGCAACGCGGGCATTTCGGGCTGTCCTTGAGGGGCGGCGGAATCCGGCCCTGGGACACGGTGAGGCGTAGCTCGCTCACAGCGGCACGTGCCGCCGCGCGCAGCGCCTCGTCGAGCACGACGCGGACGCGTTCGCGGCTTTCGGCGTAATAGATGGCGCCTTCCTCGACTCGATAGCCGTGCTCCTCCAGCAGCAGCGCCTGCAGGCAGACCTGGATACGCTCAGGTTCGTAGGCGCCTTGCGCCACGTGGGGCCGCCGGCCGCGCTTGTAGTCGATCGGCGTGACGACGCCGTCCTCGGCTTCGGCGACGTCGAGCTTGGCGATGACGCCCAGCGTCTCGGAGGAGAGTGTCAACGAGCGGCTGACGACCTTGTCGGCGGTCGTTTCGTCATCGGACGCAAGCGCCTCGGGCGCGGGCAACGGGGCACTCGGTCGGTCGACGCGGCCATGGACGCGCTTACCCTCGGCGGTGTCGCCGGTTTCGGCCCATTCGCCCTGTGTCCACATGAGATAGGCGAGTCGTGGGCAATAGACGAACTCGTTGACCATGCGCGCGGGCACCAGCGGCGTCTCGCCCGTCGCCGCCGGGGCCGGAAGATGCAGCTCGAGCTGGTCGTCCATGCCTTTCCCTCGCAGGCGTGGTCGCACCGGAACGCGACTATATGGGGTATTTTTCTGTTGAATACAACCTGCCTCGATGGGACCTCTGCCAGACAGCAGGGCGACAGCGGCCGAGGAGAAGGGCTCTTGCGATCATGCCCGTTCAGGCATATCTAGGATGACCGGGAAAGCGGACGATCCCGCCGGCCCACGCAAGCCGGTCCACTGGATGGGCAGCAGCAAACGCGATTTGAGCGGCTTTCCGCGCGAGGTTCGCTGGGAGGTCGGCGGTGCGCTCTGGCAGGCCCAGCTCGGCGGCAAGGCACACCACGCGAAGCCGCTCAGGGGGTTCGGTGGCAGCGGCGTGCTAGAGGTCGTGAGCGACTTCAACGGAGACACGTTTCGAGCCGTCTATACCGTGCGCTTCGCGAGGGCCGTCTATGTGTTGCATGTCTTTCAGAAGAAATCCCGGCGCGGCATCGCA
This sequence comes from Reyranella sp., assembly GCA_021732285.1. Taxonomy (GTDB): domain Bacteria; phylum Pseudomonadota; class Alphaproteobacteria; order Reyranellales; family Reyranellaceae; genus Reyranella. The sequence continues at coordinate 12,251 of JAKFVH010000288.1, forward strand.
ACCCCGAAGGCCGACCTGGACCTGATCCGCAGAAGGCTCCGCCAGGCAACAGAGGACTACGAGACATGGTCAAGAAGCGCCAAGAACGGATCGAAGTGACACGGGGCACCGGCAACGTCTTTGCCGACCTGGGCTTCGCCGAGCCGGAGGAAGAGGCCACCAAGGCTCATCTCCTGATGCTCATCCAGCAGACTCTAAGGCGACGGCGGCTGAGCCAGACCGTGGCAGCGGTCGTCATGGGCATCGATCAGCCCAAGGTGTCGGCGCTGCTCAAAGGGCGTGGTGCCAATTTCTCGAGTGCGCGACTGATGCGGTTGCTGACGCGACTCGGCCAGGATGTGGACGTGACGGTGAGGATGGCGCCGCGCGGCCGCAAGCACGGACGGATTCGGATCGTTGTGGAAGCGCGAACATAGGAATGCCCGTCACTTGGCATTAGACCGATCGCCGACATTGAAGTAGACGGAACGAGTGGCCCTGGTCGGATTCGAACCGACATGCCCGTCCGGCGGCGATTTTCTAGATCGCTGTGTCTACCGATTCCACCACAAGGCCGGCCTACTTCCTAGCAGCGCTCAGGAAGTAGGTCAAACAGCTCATATACACAAAATACTTCAGATACCACGAAAGGACGTGTATGCTCAGAAAGAAGGGGCGGCAATCTGTCGGCAATCCGAGGCAGATGCCTCGGCCTCATAGAAGCGTGGTTTCTGACGTCTTTTGGGTATCACACAACCAGCGATCCGATCGATTGCCGTCTCTTCGCTCTTTGGAATATTCCCCTTCACGAAGAGTTCATACTATGTTCTTTTCTACCATGGGAGGTAGTGGGAATGGAATATTCAACATTGGCGGAAGCAAGCCGCGCTGCCGCAGCATTGCGTCGAAAGCGTCTCCTTCAGCCGGCAGGCGGCAAAGGAGACAAACTCTTTCCTCCAACCTACCCCGAAGAAAGACGAGGGCAGGGTCCGCGGCATGTCTTCGAACGGCGACGGATCGACAGCCGTGAAGTTTGGTGCGTTCTTCTCGATAGCGTGCAGAGCCAAGCCAACAGGCTGGAAGAGGCCTTGCTTACAGCTATCCGCGAAGGCTCGATCGAACTGCCGTATGTTACCGTCGATTTCTCCAATGCAGGGCTGTCGGGACTCACCGAGATCACGTCCCTAGACGCTCCTCATCGGGTCTACGACGCAATCCTGCGTGACAGCTCGCTCGACGGCCAGCCCTTCATGAGAAGCCCCCTCGGTCTTCGCTTGGCCGAAGCGAAGCCCACAGACGCAACGGCTCTGCTGGAAGCCTCGCCGACCGCACTGCTGTTTGGGGCGTGGCATTCGACTGGCGGAGGCGGCGGACTCGGAGCAAAGTTTCCACGCAGCCTGGTCTCGGAAATCATCGCCATCGACGTACCGGTCGAGGATGGGCCGGCCGATCCGCGCACGGGGGAGATCACCGAAGTACGCACGTCCGGCCGCAGGACCGGCAGCCGAATCGATCCGCTTGGCGTGCTGCGCAAGGTCGAAATCTTCAAGAGCCCAGAAGGCTGGGACGTCGTGAAAGAGCGCGCAGGCAAGGGCGCCAAGCCGGCCCGCCCCTCGGAGATCAACCATGGCAACATTGCTCCCACGGTCCAACCGCTGGGTGTCACCTGCGACCATGCCGAGCATACGGCGGTGTTGAGTTTCGCCGGCCTGCGACGACTCGGTTTCGGTGGTGGTCAGAAAGATTCTGCCGCCCGGACGTTGCTCGCTGCACTTGGTATCGTGTCGCTCGTCGAGCAGGACGCCTCCGGATACGCGCTGCGCTCGCGATGCGACCTTGTTTGCGAGGGGAAGGCGCCGTTCGAGCTCGTCCATCGGGACGGGACGACGAAGGCGATCGATCTGGACCGAGCCGCGGCGCGCAAGCTTTACGTGGAGGCGCTGGCAGCAGCGAGGCAAGCCGGCCTCAGCCTGCCGTCGGAGCCGATCCGGCTGAGGCCTCAGGACAAGCTCATCGAGATCGTGCGTCGCAGCCAGGCGTTGGCGCTGGAGGGCGAAGGCGGCGAAGCCGATGCGTCATCATGACGTTGGTCCTCGAAATCGAGCATCTCCTCGGCGTCGCCTTTGCCGCCCAAAGCCAAGCAAGCACGCTGCCCGACTGGCCGCCCCAGCCGGATCGCGTGTTCTCGGCGCTTGTCGCGTCCTGGGGGGCACGGGGTGAGCGGGCCGAGGAGCGACGCGCGCTTGAATGGTTGGAAAGGCAGATCGCCCCCGAGATCGACGCCAGCGAGGGCTTTCCGCGCAGTGCCGCGACTACTTTCGTTCCGCCGAATGATCCGGAGTCCGGCCGCGTCGGCAATCGTGCCGTCATGCCCGCGTTCCGTCGCAGGCAAGCCCGCCGTTTTCCGGCGTTTCGGCCCCACGACCCAACGGCACGGTTGATCTGGCACGATATCGTCGCGGATCCCGAGACACTGTCTGCCTTGAATGCGCTCGCCGCAGACACTTCCTACGTTGGTCATTCGGCGAGCCTTACCCGATGCCGTTTCCGCGTCGACGTTGCCGCCGATCGCGCCGCGCCCTCACGTCGGCGCGTCTATCCCGGAAGGCTGGCAGAACTGGAGCGTGACTTCCGGGTCGGGCGCCGCCCAAGCGGGGGTGAAGAGGTCTCGGATGCGCCGCCGAGACAGGTCTCCATCCCAGGAAGCGTGTTTGCCGATCGATGGCTGGTCCTGGAACACGTCAGTGGCGAAATGCCGGACTTGCGTGCCACCGCTCTCGTTGGCAAGGCGCTGCGCCATGCCTTGATGGCCGGATATAAAAGAACGACCGGCGAAGCCAGCATTCCAGAAGTGGTTTCGGGACATGCGTCCGATGGCTCTCCGCTGCTGCGAGAACATCTCGCAATCGTGCCCCTTTCCTTCATTGGATCGCGCTACGCCGATGGACGCGTCCTCGGATTCGCGCTGGTTCCTCCGGACAACGGTGCGCTACTGGATGAAAGTCGGTTCCAAGAAGCCGTTCGCGCGGTCTCCCCTTGGAACGAGAAGAATGGGCGGCGCGAGTTGCGGCTGATGGGCGCCGGATTCGACACGACATTCTCATTGTCACCGCAACAGGCGCCCCGATCATTGGAGCCCGGGCCTTACATCGCGTGCGCGCACATGTGGGCCTCCTGCACACCGATCGTGCTTGATCGCCACGTCAAGTCCTCAGGGAACGAGGCACGGGACTTGGAGATGCAGGAGCTGATCGTACAGGCCTGCCTCAATGTCGGCCTGCCATCGCCAATGCGTGTCCGCAAGGATGGTGCAGCCGACAAGCTCGCGATCGCCGTCGGCAAGCACTCGGCATTCGAAGGCGTACCCCCGGCGTATCCATCCCGCAGCACTCCACGATGGATGCGCTGGCGGCTGCCCCAAAGTCTGGCCAGCCGCCAATTGGTTCATGCCGTGCTCGAGTTCGAGCAGCCGGTACGAGGGCCAGTGATCCTGGGTGCTGGTCGGTTTAGCGGACTGGGGCTTTGCCGCGCCCTCGATCCGGAGGAGGCGGGATGACGAGCGGCCTGACGCCCGCCGACTTCTCGGTCTTCTTCGAGGCGCTATGGGGCTTCAAGCCTTTTCCCTGGCAGCAACGGCTCGTCGACCTGCTTGCGCGCAGTGGCGACACCCCTCACGAGCGGTCGAATCTCTGGCCCGATGTATTGGACCTGCCGACCGGTACCGGCAAGACCGCTACGCTCGACATCGCCGTGTTTCACCTCGCGCTGGATGCCGGCCGAGGCTCAGCCAGATGCGCGCCATTGCGGATCGCCTTGATCGTGGATCGCCGCTTGATCGTTGACGACGCTTTCGCACGCGCAACGAAGCTGGCGGAAGCACTACGGAATGCACTTGAGGCACCGGAAGCGCCCAACCCAGTCGTCCTGAAGGTAGCGAAGGCACTCGCCGCGCTTGCCGGCACCGGTCGCCATCCTCTGATCGTGCGAAGGCTGCGCGGCGGAGCGCCGCTTGAGGAAGACTGGGCGCACACGCCTGTCCAGCCGACGATCCTGTGCTCCACGGTCGATCAGGTCGGGTCGCGGCTGCTTTTCCGCGGGTACGGCATAAGCGACCGCATGAAGCCGATCCATGCCGGCCTGCTCGGCTCGGATAGTCTTCTGCTGCTCGACGAAGCCCATTTGTCGGAACCTTTCCGGCAGACCTTGTCAGCGATCAGTACTTTTCGCTCGCCGGATACGTCGCCGTTCGGGTTCGCTCTGCTCACCGCCACACCCGGTGCCATCGGTGGAAAGACGTTTGGCCTCGACAGCGACGATCATTCTCATCCGGATCTTGCCAGTCGTATCAGAGCAAACAAGCCCGCGCGACTGATCGAAGTCTCCTCCAAGCAAGGCGTCGACAGTGAAGCCTGGCGAGCAGAGCAGATAACGTCGGCCACGCGATCCGCGCTCCAGACTTTGGCCACTCGCGTGCCCTGCCCCGTCGTCGGCATCGTTGCCAACCGAGTCGCACGAGCGCGGGCGGTGTTCGAGCGCCTACGTCGCGAGGAGCCGGACGCCGATGTCCTCCTCCTCATCGGCCCCGCCCGTTCGGTCGAAAGGCAGGAGCTTGTCACCCGACTTGCTCCCATCCGCACAGGCCACGGCGACGCTCGGAGTGAGATGCCACGTCCGCTGATCGTCGTCGCAACGCAAACCATCGAAGCCGGCGTCGATCTCGACTTCGACGGGTTGGTAACCGAAGCGGCAGCGCTAGATGCCCTGAGGCAGCGATTTGGCCGGCTCAATCGTGCCGGAAGGCCGATCGCACCCGCAGCGGCGATTCTCGCCAGCAGAGGAGACATTGGCCCAAAGGATGACGATGTCATCTACGGAGATCGCATTGCCAAGACATGGAATCTACTTCGGAGCCTGGCGGACGACGGAGACATTGTTGATTTCGGCACAATCGCTCTCAATGGACAAGTGACGCCCGCGGGAATGCAAGAATTCGCCACGCCCTTCAGCGATGCACCGGTTCTGATGCCGGCATATGTCGAACTCTGGTCGCAGACCTCGCCGATTCCCTTGGCCGATCCTGAGGTCGCGTTGTTCCTGCATGGTCCCGACACATCGCCAGCAAGCGTCGAAATCATCTGGCGCGCCGACATCTCCGAGCGTGAACTTCATGGCGATCGCGACAGTAATAGAAGCCGCATCGTCGAGCGCCTCAAGACCGTGCCACCACGCGCCGGCGAATCCATACAAGTATCGCTGTGGGCGGCGCGTGCCTGGCTAGCGCAGACGGACCTCAGGCAGACCGAACTCTCCGACGCTCTTGAGCGGACGACTGAAGAAGATCAACCAGCACGGACCGGACGACACGCCTTTCGCTGGGTTGGTGCGGACGGCGAGTTGACCGGCATCGTCCGCGCGGGCGAGTTGCGAGCCGGCGATGTCATTGTCGTTCCGTGCGGCTACGGCGGCTGCGACGAATGGGGCTGGAATCCCGGGTCGGATAGGATCACGAGCGATGTCGCGGACGAAGCGCAATGGCCGTATCGATCGGCACGCTATGCTGTCCGCATCACGCCCGAATTGATTGTCCAGAAGCTGAGACAGGAAAAGTCGGCGATAGACCCGCCAGAAGACCATGGCCGGGAACTCGACAGGGTTGCAATCGAGCTGGCAGAGCTACTGGATCAACATGGGGGGGATGGGCCTGCCAGATTGTTGGAGGCGATGAGTGACCTCCGCCTACCCCAAAGCATGAAGAACGCGCTCACTGCCTTGTCGACGCGAAAGGGTCGCCTGGAAGTTGCCTATCCCTATGGATCCGACAGTGAGGAACGTCCACGAGGTGTCATATTCCTGGCGACAGGCGGATTGAAAGTCCCTGATGAACAGGCACCCGCCGGAGTCGCTGCGACAGAGACCGAGGAAGGAAGCACAACGGCAAAACAACCAATCACCCTTATCGAGCATTCGAGAGATGTACGGGAATGGGTGAAGTTGTTCGCCAATGCAGCCGGCCTGGAAAGCGGCGTGGCTGCTGACTTGGCACTGGCGTCGTTTCTTCACGATGCTGGCAAATCCGATCCTCGTTTTCAGGCCTATCTCGTCGGCGGAGACCCCTATGGACCGGACATCGGCGAGGTGTTGGCCAAGTCCGGGAGCGTGCTGTCAGGGCGCGACGCATGGAGAAGTGCCGGATTGCCCGACAATTGGCGGCACGAGGCCCTGTCCGTACGGCTGGCCCTGCTTCATCCCGATTTCGACTCGGCGAACGATCCCGAACTCGTCGTTTGGCTGATCGGGACCCACCACGGCTTTGGCCGGCCGCTGTTTCCTCACGCTGATGTCAAAGATGGAGAGCCGAGGCCGGACCTGTTGAATACCTTTGGAGTCGATCATGGTCTACCGCCGGGGCATGGACCGCAGTCACTTGCTTTCGACTTTCAGGGATCGGATTGGTCGCAGATCTTCACGGCATTGAAACGACGTCACGGAGTTTGGGGCCTTGCTCGCCTGGAGGGCTTCGTTCGATTGGCGGATCACCGGGCGTCGGAAGTTGGCTCAGGCCCTCACAACACAGCCGTTGGGGGAACCGACGCATGAGCACCCCTGGCGACAGGCATCGGCTTAACGGCCTTGAACCCGATAATCTGCTCGCATTTCTGGCCTTACTGGGAACGCTTCGCTGCCTGGAGACGACACGGTCGGGATGGCATCCCCGGGTTGTCTGGTATCCTGAAGAGTCACCTCTTCGTCCGACGCTGATCCTGTCGGAGCCGCAGACCTCGACCGCGATCTGCGAGGCGGTCGCCGAAGGGGCCGCATTGTTGGCAGAAGACTACTTCTTCCCAAGATCATCCGATGACAACACATCGGGTCAGAAGGATCTGAACTACGAGCAAGGTGTGGCACGGGCGCTCCTGAAGCGCGCCGCTTCTGATCAGAGTTCTCGTCGTGCCGACCTGTGGAGCGCGCTCATGTCCGATGCGGCACAAAAGGACGGCAAAATCCACGCAACGCCGCTTTGCCTGCTGTTCGGCCAGGGACATCAACACTTCCTCGATCGGCTGGCCAATGTACCCAGAATCGAAGGCCCGCCTGCGCGTGGACGTGGCAAGGAAGCGGGTGCCGTCACCGCGGTCGATGCCGTTCGGGAAGCGTTGTTCGAACCCTGGAACAGGGCGGATCCGACCCCCTCCTTCCGCTGGGACCCTGCCGAAGACGTGCGCTATGCGCTGCGGGCCAATGATCCTTCCGGAGACAAGCCCACTACGCAGCACGGCGCCAATCGGCTGGCTGCGCTCGGCCTAGCCACGCTCACGGTTGCGCCCGAACAACGTGGCAAGCGCGTAAGGCTGCAGGTGCTGGGAGGCGCGTGGGAGCGCAACGAATTTGCGTTCTCTTGGCCGATTTGGACCTCTCCGGCATCGCTCGCTGGCATCCGCGCCCTCTTGGGTCATCCCAAGCTTGCCCTCGGCGCTACAGAGCTTGCACATCTTGGCGTCATCGATGTTCGCCGATCCCGCAGAATCAGCGTCGGCAAGTTCATGAACTTCACGCAAGCTACTTCGATCCGCGCCAAGGTCGACACAGAAATCGTAACCCCGCCAAGCGGTATCCTGCGCCGACCCGGAAGGCCATCATGACCGGTTGCAGGTCAAGGGCCTCTGAACTGTCGTACGCCCGTTGCAAACAGTGCGCTCGGCCAAACGACGCTGCTGCTCGTGCAGGGTTCGCTCGATGCCACCGGCCGTCGCCTCGCGCAGCTCGTCTTCTGGCTGCATGCGCTGCGGCTGGTGTTCGGCGGCCTGCAAGTGCCCGGCCCTGGATTTTGTTGCACCGGCACTTGCGGTCTATCCGATGATCAGGCTGCGACGCACAAAACGCGACGTCATGAGCTGATGTCTTCGAGCTTCGGCCCTCACTTCGGCTGCGTCGGAACGAGCCCCGTCATCGGCGGACGTCCGCAGGTACGCCAATCCCGCGGCAGCTCGGTGTCAACCTGCTCGCGGCCGGCTAATACCCGGAATCACAAATGCCTGATACAGCCCCGCGGTCATCCCGAGCGCAGCGAGGGACCTTTCCTGCAGCCGCAAAGGCCCCTCGCTGCGCTCGGGGTGACAGTTACGACTCACCTATCAGTGATAGTCGGTACTAGAGCATGATGGGTCCAGCTGGAATCAGCTGGACCCATCATGCCTCCTGCAACACGCAACTCCGGTGCGCGCGAATGCGATGAGATGGAACCGTATGCGATTCCATCTCATCGCATTCCGCTCTAGCGCAGCCGCGGGCCGGGGTCGAGCCCGAGGAAGGCGCGGCCGCCGATCGGATACCACTCCGGCGCGAGCGTCGCCGCCTGGCCGACCACCTGCAGGTCGCGCCACACTTCGGCCAGGCGACTCTCGGTCTTGAACGAGGTGCTTCCGCCGTGCCGGAACATCAGGTCCATCGCCTGGCGTGCGCAGTCGCCCGCATGGACCGCGGCGAGCCGGCAACGGGCGCGCTGCTCGAGCGTGGTCTCGCGGCCGTCGGCCAGCGCATTCCACAGCTCCGCGATCATCGCGTTGCGATAGAGGCGTCCGGAATTGAGGATCGCGTCGGCGCGCCCGACCGCGTCCTGGACCTGCGGATTGTCGCACAGCCGGCCGGTGCGGCCGCGCGGCGTCTTGTCGGCGGCAAGCTCGACCAGCGCGTCGATGCCGGCGCGCGCCAGCCCGGTGATCACCGCGCATTGGTGCGGCCCGACCCAGGCCTGTGCCGGCAGGGCGTAGGTGATGCCCGGCCAATGCCCCCACTGGTTGTCGAGCGGCACGCCGGCATGGATCATCGTGCGCCGCTCCGGCAGGAAGAAGTCGCTCACCGTCCAGTCGAAGCTCCCGGTGCCGCGCAGGCCGCTCACCTCCCAGCTGCCGGGAATGACCTCGACCTCGGCGCGCGGGAACAGGCCGCGCCAGAACATGCCGCCGTCGTCGCGGCGGCGTGGCTGGTCGCCGTCGAGAATCTGGAAGCTGCCCAGCATCCAGGCGGCTTCATGACAGCCGCTGCCGAAGGTCCAGTGCCCGCTGACGCGATAGCCGCCCTCGACCGCCACCGCCTGGCCGCCGCCCTGCACCGCGGTGCCGGCAATCACGGTACGATGGCCCTTCGGATAGATCTCCTGCACGCCGTCGTCCGGAAGGCCGAGCGTGACCAGCGAACCGACGCCGTTGTTGGCGACGTTCCAGCCGACCGAGCCCGCGCCTTCGGCCAGAAGCTCGACGACGCGGATGTAGGTCAGCGGATCGGCCTGCAGGCCGCCGAGCGAGCGCGGCAGCAGGAGGCGATAAAAGCCGGCCGCGTGCATCTGCTCGACCAGCTCAGGCGACAACCGCTGCTCGCGCTCGATCTCGTCGTGGTAGTGCCGCACTGTCGGCCTGAGCGCGGCGGCCGCCTGTACCACCGGCTGCGCATCTATGTCGGCCGGCAAGCGGCGGTCTTCGACTATGGTCCGCATCGGCACCTCCTGTTGCCCATCGCGGGTCGCGACGGGCACGAGTGGCTCTATGAAGCATGCATCCGCAACAGCTCGATCAGCTCACCCATCGTCTTCCATTCTTCGCAGCGATCCACCGCCGCTTCGATCGCGTCCATCCCGGCAGGCGTCAGATGCGCCGCCGCCAGTTCACGAAACTTCGCGCGAACCTGCGGCTCCGGATCCGCGTTCAGCGTGTCGCGCACGGAAGCCTCCCGCGCCGCCGTGGCGCTGCGTCCGTCCTTCAAGGTCAGCGTGACACGGGCGGGCCGGAGCGTCGGCGTGCTGCGCGCCGTCATCGCCGGATCCGCGGCGATCCGCACCAGCGGCCGCAAGCTTGCGATGACCGGATCCTCGAGCGCGCTGTCGTCGATATCGGCAAAGCTGAGGCCGCCGCGCGTGATCAGCACCGCCGCCGCATGCGGCAGCGAATATTTCGACGCGAAGTAGTTGGGTGGCGCCGGATTGCGCATGACCGAGGCGAAGTCGAAGGTCTGCACGTCGATCCGCGCGACCTCCTCCGGCTTCGGCTTCAGCACGGCCAGGGTCTCGGCCAGGCTGTCCAGCGCCGCATGGATCGGATTGCAGCAGGCGTAGAAGCGGAAGTAGTTCTCGACGATCTCCCAGCGCTGCCCCATGTCGTCGGCGAGCTTCGCGGGGACGAAGCCCGCGCCCACCATGACGCCGAGCGCCTCCTCGATCGCATCCCCCTGCGCCACGAAGCCGCTCGCCGCCATCTCCGGCGCCAGCGTCGCGGCCACGGCGCCGAGGCCCGCCGGCAGGTTCAGCGTGGTGCCACCGGCGACGGTGTTGTTGTAGCTCGGCGTCATCAGCATGCTGGTGGCGACGCGCATCGCCAGGCTGACGCCCGCCCCGTCCATCCCCTGGAGACGCGCGCCGGCCGCCGCCGCACCGAGCAGCGAGAGCTGCCCATTGGGATGCGAGAAGGCGCGCGGCGTGTAGCCTCGGTTCAGCCGCCCTGCCACTTCGTAGCCCAGGACGAAGGCGCCCAGCATGGCGCGCCCGCCCAGGCCGCGCTGCTCGGCGATCGCCAGGACCCCCGGCAGTATGTGCGGCGACGGTTGTAGGCCGCGCACGCCCTCGCACAGCTCCACCGCCCGCGCGGCGATGCCGTTCAGCAGCGCCGCCGTGCGGGTGTCGGCCTGCGGCAGTCCGGGCGCGAGGACCGTGGCGCCCCGAAAAGTGGTGCCACCCGCGCCCGCCAGCAGCCGCTTGCTGAGCCCGATCACCTCAGGCCGGGCGGCGCCGGCCAATGTCACGCCGATCGTGTCCAGCAGGACGAGCTTGGCGCGGCGGTGTACCGCCTCCGGCATGTCGTCCCAGCCCGTGCGCGCGATGAACTGCGCGAGCTTCTCGATCTGTTCGCCCACGTCAGGCTCCTTCAGCTGGGTTTGAGGTTGAGGCGCGCGACGATCGGCGTCCACCGCGCGATCTCCGACCGCAGCAGCGCCTCGGCCGCGGCGGGCGAGGCGTCGGGCCAAGTCTCGAAGCCCGCGGCCGCGAGGCGCTCGCGCACGGCGGGATCGGCGACGGCGCGCGCCGCAGCGGCACGCAGCGCGGCCAGCGCCGGCTCGGGCGTGCCGGGACGGACGAAGATCATCGTCCAGGCGGCGTTGTCGTAGTCCGGCACGCCCGCCTCCTGCAGCCCCGGCAGGCCGGGCAACAGGGTCGAGCCGCCGGCCATCGTCACCGCGAGCGCGCGCAGCTTGCCCTGGCGGACCAACGGCATCAGCAGGCTCGGGCTGTCGACGGTGAAATCGAGCCGGCCCGCGGCCACATCCTGGGCGGAGGCGGCGGCGGCGCGGTAGGACACGATGGTGAAGTCGACGCCCGCGCGCAGGCGCAGCAGCTCGGCCGCCATGTAGTTGACCGCCCCTGGCGCGGCCGCGCCGCAGTTGGCCGCCGTGCCGCGCTCGCGCAGCCAGGCGATCAGCTCCGGCACGCTGTTCGCGGGCACCGAGGTATGCACGGCAAGCACGAAGGGCTGGCGCGTGACGAGCGCGACGGCCACGAAATCCGCCGCCGGGTCGTAGGCGAATTGCGGATAGATCAGCTTCATGAGCGCGTGGTTGTTGGTGGGGACATAGATCGTCTGCCCATCCGCCGGCGTTTGCTGGAAGGCGTTGGCGCCAAGCGTGCTGCCGGCGCCCGCGAGGTTCTCGACGACGATCGGACGGCCGAGCAGCGGCGTCATCGCATCCGCCATGATGCGGGCCACGATGTCGGACGCGCCGGCGGCCGCGACGGGCACGATCATGCGGATCGGCCGATCGCCGAAGAGCGACTGCGCCCCTGCCGCGAATGGCGCGGCGAACGGTGCGGCGAGGAGCGGTGCGGCAAGCAGGCGACGACGGCGCATGGGCGGGCTCCGGGTAGTTCGGCGACAGGACAATGCTAACAGAAGGCCCGCCGATCAAAGCCCTTGCGGAGAATGAGCGACTGCCCCGATATCGCCGTAACGGAATTTGGAGAGTTAACGTGAAGGTTGCCATCCTTGGAGCTGGCGCGATCGCCTATGGAAACGCAGCCCTGCTATGCCGCGATGGGCACGACGTCACCCTGTGGTCTCCCTCCGGCCGGCGCACCGCGACACTGGCCGCGGGGGCGCCGCTGGTGGCGACCGGCGCCGTCGTCGGCCGCTTTCATCCCCGCATCGGTTCAAGCTGTGCCGACGCGCTGGCGAGCGCGGAGGCTGTGGTGGTGGCGGTGCCGGGCTACGGACATCGCCACGTGCTCGACGCCGCGGCGCCGTTCCTGCACAGCGAACAAGTGGTGGTGTTCAGCTCCCATATGTCGCTGGCGGCCCTCTATCTGGCGGGTCAGTTGCGCAAGCGCGGCGTCACCACGCCGATCGCGGCCCTCGGCACGACCGTCACTACCGCGCGGCAGACCGGACCCGATGCGGTGAACGTCAGTTCCGTGCGCGCCCGCCTCGACGTCGCGGTCCTGCCGGAGTCCGCGGCCGGCCGGGGCATCGAGGTCTGCCGCGCGCTGTTCGGCGACCGCTTCGTGGCGCGCGAGGGGCTGCTGGCGATCGCCCTCAGCAATCTCAATCCGCAGAACCATCTGGCGATTGCACTGTGCAACCTCACCCGCATGGAACTCGGCGAGGCCTGGGGGCAGAACCGCCACATCACGCCGGCGGTCGCCCGGCTCGAGGCGCTCGACGCCGAGCGGCTGGCGATCGCCCAGGCCTTCGGCCTCGCGGTGCGCACCATCCACGAACATTTCCATCTGTCGTTCGACGTGCCGATGGGCCCGCTCGCCGAGATGACGCACGCGCTGGCGCAACGCCCCACCGACGTGAAAGGCCCGACCACGCTCGACAGCCGCTACGCCACCGAAGACGTGCCGTTCGGCCTGGTGCCGACGATCCGGCTCGCCGCCCTCGCCGGCGTGCCGGTGCCGCTGCACGAGAGCGGCGTGCGGCTGATGTCGGCGCTCCATGGCCGCGACTTTGCCGCGGAGAACGACATCCTGCCGCGCCTCGGCCCGCTCTCACGCGAGATGCTGACGGGGCCGACCTTGAACGCCAATGTCACTTGATTGATAGTCGGACAGTAGCATAAGGCGCAAAGCATCAGATGGCGGAAACGACGAAGGGCCCGGCTCTACCTCTTTGGAAGAAAGTCCTGTTTACCCTGATCATCGCCGTCGGCTTTCCCGTCGTAATCATCCTGGCGATCGAAGGTACCGGATACGCCATCATCCATTTCAAGAATGGGGTGCCGGGAAAAAGCTACGGTCTCTGGACGTACGACAAAGAGCTTGGCGCGATTCACGCAGCCAACGCCTACAATTCGAATTCCCAGACCAACAACTTTGGTTTTCGCAACAAGGAAGACGTCTTCGAGCCGAAGCCGCCCGGCGCCTTGCGGGTGATTGCCTACGGCGGTTCGACGACGTTCTGCTACAACCTGGAAACAGACCGCGCCTGGCCCTTGCGCCTGCAGGAGAACCTTCGGGCGCGAACGAATTCAAAGTCGCAGGTCCTGAACGGCGGCGCCATCATGTGGTCGATCGGCCACGAGCTTGCGCGGGCCAAGCGCGACCTGCCGAAGTTGAAGCCCGACATCGTCATTCTCTACACCGGCATCAATGAGCAGGCCAACGCGCAGCTCCTGCAAGCCGAAGGCATAAGCCTCGAGCGCGCGCTCAAGGAGGGCAAGCACGGGCTCTTCACGCGCAATCTCGACCAGGCGCGCTGGCTCAAACGCAACTCGATGATCGTACGCTTTCTCGATTACAATGGGATTGCCGACCGGCTCTTCGCCGCAGGACACGCCATTTCCGATACCGGGCCCATTGCGGTCGCTCCTGCGACTGATCCCGGCATCAATCCGGTCGTCGCCGAGAACTTTGACCGCACGCTGCGCGAATTCATCGAACTGATCAGGAAAAACGGTGCCAAGCCGGTTTACGTCATCGTCGGCGGCCTGCCGGAGCTCGGCGCCAACAAGCAGCTTCTGCGGTATTCCCGTCAGGGAGCGGAAGTCGCCCGTCGCATGGATGTGCTGGTGATCGATTCCAACGACGTCGTGGCAGCCTACAAGGGCAACAAGCGCGACCTCTTCTCGGACAGCGGCGTTCACTGGTCGGACCTGGGCGCGGGGCTGCTCGCAGATTTCATTGACGAGAAGGCATTGAAGTCGTTGAGCGATTGAGGGCGGACGGCGATCTCAGGCGGCCCTACCACTTCTCGAGCCACGGTCGAAGCACGACCTCGAACGCCCAAGTCGATCTGTGCTGGCGGTGCAGCTGTAGATAGGTCTCGGCGATGCGGTCGGGGTCGGCCATGTTGTCGTCGACGGTCGTTCCCGCCAGCCGGTGCGCACGGGTGCCGTCCTCTCGCGTCCAGCCAATGGCGGCGTCGATCGGGACATTCGCGACATGGATGCCCTGCGGCATCAGCTCCCTCGCCATGCTCTCGGCCAGGCCGGCCTTGGCATGGCATGCCATGGCGAACGCGCCGCTCGAAGGGTAGCCCTTGAGCGCCGCGCTGGCGTTCGTGAAGATGATCGTTCCCTTCGCGCCGTTGGCGTTCGGCTCGTTCTCGCGCATCAGCCGGGCGGCCTGCTGACCCACCAGGAACGCGCTGAAGGCCGAGTTGCGCAGCGTGTCGAACGCCATGCCCGGTTCGGCCTCGGTGATCGTCTTGCGGAAGATCCCGGGAACCCGGCCGTCGATGTTGTGGACGACGAGCGTCGGGGTCCCGAGGTCCTTGACGACGTTCTGGAACAGCAGCTCGATCGCCGCGGGGTCAGTTGCGTCGCACGCATAACGGCGCACACCGTGGTCTTTCTCGAGAGTTTGCAGGACCGGCTTGTCCGGCTGTCGGGCGGCGACGGCGACACGCATGCCCTCCTTCGCGAACAGCCTCGCACAGCTCGAACTGATACCGGGGCCACCCCCGACGATGAGGGCAACGTCTTGCGCGGGATTCTTGGTCATGTGGCAAGCGCCTCCAGCTTTGCGAGATAAGGACGGACATCCGGCGCAAAGGCCGGGTGATCAGAGAGTCGATCCAGGTGCGCCGAAGCTCGCGGAAATACCTCGCGCCAACCGTCGGTCAGAACCGGCGCCAGGCCACGCTTCTGCAGCGCTGCCCTCCGGGGTCGTTCGTTGGAGAAGAGGCAAAGCTCGGCCACGAAGCAGATGTCGGCGAGGGAGAGGGCGTCGCCGACCAGGTAGCGCCGGTCGGGATGCAGCGCCTGGTCGATGCCGGCCAGGTAGACGGCGAAGGACTCGGCGGCGCGGGCGTGCAGGTCGGCCGACAGGTCGTCGCCGCGCAGGGCGAGGAGATAGGGTTGCGTGTCGCGCCCGAAGACCAGGCTGGTATCGAGGAAGCTATCGATGCGGGACGCCTCGTAGGGATCGCGGCCGTAGAGTTGCAGGCGGTCCGCCCCCAGCCTCGCGACCGTCCGCATGATGCTGTTGGACTCGAAGATGCCCGTCATGCCGTCGGGACTGAAAGCCGCCGGCACCGTTCCGAAGGGATGGGCCGACAGGAACGCATCCGTCTTGATCAGGCTGCCGCCCTTGAAGCCGACACGGCCAGCGCGCGCCGCCGAAGCGTAGGCGCCCTTCTCTTCTGCCGAGAGGGGCCTCGCGTCGAAGTCCCACAGCCAGCTCGTAAGCTCGGAGGGTTTGGCGCCGCGCACCTCGAGGTCGACGTCACAGAGGCGGGCGGCGATCGTCGCCTTCCAGATCCGGGGGTTGGGCAGGTAGGAGAAGATGCGCAAGTCGGCCATCGCGCTCACCATTTCTCGCCGAACGGGCGGATCTCGACGTTGAACGACCAGGCGCTGCGGTCCTGCTGGAGGAGGTGCCAGACCTCGTCGGCGATGGCGGCCGGCTTGATGAAGAAGCCGTCGGGCGCATCGGGATAGCGCTCGCGCGTCCAGGCGAGATCGATGACGGCGTCGATCACGATGTAGGCGACATGGACGCCCTTGGGGCCGAGCTCGCGCGCCATCGCCTCGGCGAGGATGCGCTGGGCGGCCTTGGTCGGCGCGAAGCCGGCAAAATTGGCGCGGCCGCGCAAGGCAGAGGTGTTGCCGGTCGCGACGATCGCGCCTTTGCCTTGCTCGACCATGAGCGGCGCCAGCCGCTGCGCAAGGTAAAGCAGCGCCATCGTGTTGATCCGGAAGTTCCTGTTGAGAATCTTGGGGTCGATGTCCTGGAACGTGCCCCAGGCCCCGCCCACGGCATTGTGCACCAGGACCGACGGCGAGCCCATGTCGCGCCGCAGGGCGGCAAGCGTGGCGTCGACCTCAGCTTCATCCGAGACGTCGCAGGCATAGGCCCTGGTGTGCTGGACATCCTTCTCCAGCGACGCCAGGCGCTCGCGATTGCGGGCGAGCATGGCGACAGTGTAGCCGCCGGCAGATAGCCGGCGCACGATCGCGCTGCCCGTGCCTGGGCCGACACCGGTGACGACGGCGATGGGACGATTCATGTGTGATCTCCGGCGGCGTGAGCTTGCATCGCCTATCGTCCATTCGAAAACGACACTTATCAAACATCAAAAACTCATGAGGGCCCGAGATTTCGGATCGGCATGCCTTGATTGACAAGTGTAGAAAATGAACTGATGTTTCCAGTTCAAAGGACGGCGAGGAGAAGCAAGTGACAGCACGAAACGCCACGGCGGCGGTGATCGGCGCAGGCGACTTCATAGGCGCCGCCATCGCCCGCAAATTCGCCGCCGAAGGGTTCACCGTCTTCGCCGGCCGCCGCAACGGCGACAAGCTCGCGCCCCTGCTCGCCGACATCCGACAAGCCGGCGGCAAGGCCTTTGGCCGCTCGCTCGATGCCCGCAAGGAAGCGGACGTCACCGCCTTCCTGCAGGAGGCCGACCGCGCAGCGCCGCTCGAAGTCTGCATCTTCAACGTCGGCGCCAACGTCAACTTCCCGATCCTCGACACGACCGAGCGCGTCTTCCGCAAGGTCTGGGAGATGGCCTGCTACTCGGGCTTCCTCACCGGCCGCGAGGCCGCGCGCCTGATGCTGCCGCGCGGCCGGGGCTGCATCTTCTTCACCGGCGCCACCGCCAGCATGCGCGGCGGCACGGGCTACGCCGCCTTCGCCGCGGCCAAGGCGGGTCTGCGCGCCGTGGCGCAGGCCGCCGCGCGCGAGCTGGGGCCCAAGAACATCCACGTCGCGCACTTGGTGATCGATTCCGGCGTCGACACCGCCTGGGTGCGCGAACGCATCAAGGAGCGCGAGGGCGCGGAGGCGGCAGCCAACCTCGACCCCGGCCGGCTGATGCGGCCCGAGGCGGTCGCCGAGAGCTACTGGGCGCTCTACTGCCAGCCGCGCGACGCCTGGAGCTCGGAAATGGAAATCCGTCCCTTCGGCGAGAAATGGTGAGCCATGCCCAAGGTTGAATTCCTCTTCGATTTCGGCAGCCCGAACGCCTATCTCAGCCATTTGGTCATTCCCGACATCGAGAAGCGCCAGGGCGCGAAGTTCGAGTATCTGCCGGTGCTGCTGGGCGGCGTCTTCAAGCTCACCAACAACCGATCGCCGGCCGAGACCAACGCCGGCATCAGGAACAAGCCTGAGTACCAGAAGCTCGAGACCGAGCGCTTCATCAAGCAGCACGGCATCACGCGCTTCCAGTCCAACCCCTTCTTCCCGGTCAACACGCTGGCGATCATGCGCGGCGCCGTGGCGGCTAGAAAGATCGGCATCTTCGAGCGTTACGTCGATGAGGTGTACCGGCACATGTGGGCTGAGCCCAGGAAGCTCGACGATCCGGCTGTGCTGCGCGCGGCGCTGGTCGAATCGGCGCTGCCGGCCGATCGCCTGTTCGAGCTGGCGCAGGACCAGGAGGTCAAGGACGCGCTCCTGGCCGAGACCCAGCGCGCGGTCGATCGCGGCACCTTCGGCTCACCGACCTTCTTCGTCGATGACGAGATCTATTTCGGCAAGGACCGCCTGCGCGACGTCGAAGAAGCGATCGCCCGCAAGAAATGAGCAATGCCTTCCTCCCTGCGCGTAGCGCGGGGAGGTGTCGCGAAGCGACGGAGGGGTCATGAGCAACAGCGACGGTGCTCATGACCCCTCCGTCGCCGTATGACGGCGACACCTCCCCACGCGGAGCGTGGGGAGGAAGTCTATTTCAGCAGCCGCAGCACCTTGCTCTCGGCAAGGCGGTCGATGTCGGCGCGTGCGTAACCGAGCTCGGCTAAAATCTCGCCGCCGTGCTCGCCGATTCCCGGCGCTGCCGAGGGCGGGCGGGCCGGCGTGCCTGAAAACTCCGCCGCCGGCTTGGCTTGGCGCACGCGGCCGATGCCGGGATGGTCGAACTCGGCGATCAGGCCGCGCGCCACGACCTGCTCGTTGGCCATCACCTCGCCGCGGCGCAGGACCGGCGCACACGGCACGTCGGCCTCGTCGAGGCGTTTTAGCCAGTCGGCCGTGGTGCGCTTGGCGAGGATGTCACCCATCAGGGTGATGCGCTCGGCAGCGTTGGCGGTGCGCGCGGCCGGCGTGTTGAACCTCTTGTCCTCGATCAGCGCCGGCTGCTCGACGGCGCGGCAGAAGCCCTGCCATTCGGAGTCCGAGATCGTGCCGGCGGTCATGTAGCCGTCGAGTGTCTTGAAGATCAGGTCGGGCCGCGCCTTGGGATCGTTTGCCGCGGCCTCCTGTCCGACCACCGTGTACTGCATCATGGCTTCCGGCCAGAGATAGGAGATCATCGTGTCGAGCATCGCCACCTTGATGTGCTGGCCCACGCCGGTCTTTTCCCGCGCGTACAGGGCCGATGCGACCGCCTGGGCGGTGAAAACCGAGGTGGTCTTGTCGGCCACGATGGTCCGGATCATCTGCGGGCGCCCCGTCTCCGCATTGGACTGCACGTCGGCGAAGCCAGAGAGGCCCTGGATGATGGGATCGTAGATGCGCTTCTCGGCGTAGGGGCCGCTGTCCCCTGCCCCGCTGATCGAGACATAGATCAGGCGCGGATTGAGCGCGCGCATGGCCGCCTCGCCGAGGCCCAGCCGTTCCATGACCTGCGGCCTAAAATTCTGCACCAGCACGTCGGAGCGGGCGATCAGCTTCTTCAGGATTTCCAGGCCCTCAGGCTGCTTGAGATCGATCGACAGCGAACGCTTGCCGCGGTTGGTCGATATGAACAGCGCCGAGAACTGGCCGGTCGGGTCGACCGACTGGCGGCTGCGGCGCGTGATGTCGCCGCCCGGTGGCTCGACCTTGATCACGTCGGCGCCCTGGTCGGCCAGGAACATCGTGGCGAACGGCCCCGACACCACGCTGGTGAGGTCGATGACCCGCACTCCCGACAACGGACCTGTCATGCGTCGCCTCCCGTTTCGTCTCAGCACGTATACTGAGGGACCGGCAGCAGCCTCACAACGACATCGACGTCATGATGTGGCAACCAAAACTAATCCCAGGCGATCGACTTGGTTTTTTTATTGAACCTGCGTTAAGCTAAACCATGCGTTGGAACAAGCTGGAGAACGAGGCGTGCTCGGTGGCGCGCACGGTGTCGGTCATCGGCGACCGCTGGACCCTGCTGATCCTGCGCGACTGCTTCCTGCGCGTGCGCCGCTTCGAGGAGTTCCAGGCGCGGCTCGGCGTGACGCGGCCGATCCTGGCCAGCCGCCTGCGCAAGCTGGTGAAGGATTTCGTGCTGGCCAAGGTGCCCTACCAGGAGCGGCCCCTGCGCTACGAATACCGGCTGACGCAGAAGGGGCTCGATCTCTACCCCATCGTCATGGCCATCGTGCATTGGGGCGACGTCCACATGGCCGGCAAGAAGGGCCGCCCGCTGCTGCACCAGCACGTGAGCTGCGGCAAGACGTTCGACCCGGTGATGATCTGCTCGGAATGCGGCGAGCCGCTCAGCCCCAAGCAAGTCCACGTCCATCGCGGGCCGGGCGCGGCGAGCCCGCGCCACATGCCGGCCGACGCGCCGGCCGACGAAAGAAAACAACGGCGTCCGATTAGGTCTTCTCGCGCACATCAATAGGAATCCCCTTGCGACTCGCGGTGAACGAGTCGAGACTTATTAGTGTTTTTTTCAAACTGACAAAGAAAAACGGGGGAAACGCACATGACAGCCAGCGGCACAGCCAGTGGGCCCGTCGCCCTGCTCGTGGGCGCGGGCGATGCCATCGGCGCCGCCGTTGCCCGGCGCTTCGCCGCCGGCGGACTGCAGGTCTGCGTGGCGCGGCGCGACGCTGCCAAGGCCAAGGCGCTGATCGACGAGGTCGCGGCCGACGGCGGCAAACTGCAGGCCTTCAGCGTCGATGCCCGCCAGGAGGCTGCGATAAAAGACCTGTTCGCCAAGGTCGAGCGCGATGTCGGGCCCATCGAAGTCTGCCTCTACAACGCCGGCTCGAACGTCAACACGCCGCTGCTCGAGACAACCGAGACGCTGTTCCGCAAGTCGTGGGAGCTCGCCTGCTATGGCGGCTTCCTCACCGGCCGCGAGGCGGCGCGCCATATGGTGCCGCGCGGCCACGGCACCATCCTGTTCACCGGCGCCACTGCGAGCGTTCGCGGCGGCGCGGGCTTTGCCGCCTTCGCCTCGGCAAAGTTCGGCCTGCGCGCCGTGGCGCAGTCGATGGCGCGCGAGCTCGGACCGAAGAACATCCATGTCGCCCATCTGCTGATCGACGGCGGCGTCGACAGCGAGGCCATCCGCAAGCGCATGCGGGCGCGCATCGGCGACAAGGTCGATTCGCTGCCAGCCAACGCCCTCATTCAGACCAAGGCGATCGCCGAAGCGTACTGGGCCCTGCACGTCCAGCCGAGCTATGGCTGGACCCACGAGCTCGACCTGCGCACGTCGATCGAGAGGTGGTGACATGCTGCACTTATGGGGAGCCACCACCAGCCGCACGCTGCGCGCGGTCTGGGCGCTGCACGAGCTGTCGCTCGACTACGTGGCGCATCCCATCCTGCCGCGCACCGGCGAGACCAAGACCGACGAGTTCACGCGCATCAATCCGCGCCAGAAGATCCCCGTGCTGCAGGACGGCGATTTCACCATCGCCGAGAGCCCGGCCATCATCGCCTATCTCTCCGACACCTACGGCACCGACGACAACAGGCTGGTCCCGCACGACGGCAGGCTGCGCGCGATATGGCTGGAATGGTGCTTCCACATCGCCATGGAGCTCGACGCGACCAGCCTCTACGTCATGCGCCGCCACCGCGACCTGAAGCACATCTACGGCGAGGCGCCGGTCGCGGTCGAAAGCGCCAGCCAGTACTTCGAGACCCAGCTGCGCCACGTCGTCCATGCGCTCAGCGACGGCAGGCCCTACCTGGTCGGCGATCGCTTCACCAGCGCCGACATGCTGCTCACGACCTGTCTCGTCTGGGCGATCAACTACGGCGTGCCCGTGCCGACGATCTGCAGCAACTACGCCGCCCGCATCGCCGCCCGGCCCGCCTACCAGGAAGCCCTGCGCGCCAACCTTGCGCCACCGCCGCCAGCCACGGAGAAGCATGATGCCTGACGCCGTCCAGCCCGGGACGATCCGCGCCGAGACCGACGGCCGGATCTTCAAGATCGTGGTCGACAATGTGGCCAAGCGGAACGCCTTCTCGCCGGCCATGATGAGCGAGCTGTCGGAGGCTTTTACGGCGTTCGACCGCAACGATGAGCTGTGGGTCGCCGTCCTCGCCTTCGCCGGCGAGCACACGACGGCCGGGCTCGACATGCCGAAGTTCTTCGGTCCCAACCGGGAGCGGCGCGACACTCCGGCGGACAGTGTCGATCCGTTTGCGCTCAGGCGGCGCACGATGAAGCCGGTCGTGGCCGCGGTGCAGGGCCTCTGCCTCACCATCGGCATCGAGATGATGCTGGCGGCCGACATCGTGATCGCCGCCGACAGCGCCCGCTTCTGCCAGATGGAGGCGCGCCGCGGCATCGCGCCGCTGGGCGGCGCCCATTTCCGCTTCCTGACGCGGACCGGCTGGGGCAACGCCATGTACCACCTCATGCTGTGCGACGAGTTCGACGCCCAACGGGCGCTGCAGATCGGCCTCGTGCAGGAGGTGGTGCCGGCCGGCCAGCAGGTCGAGCGTGCGCTGGAGATCGCCCGGCGCATCGCGGGCAACGCGCCGCTGGGGCTGCGCGCCATGAAGGAGGCAGCGCTGAAATACATCCAGGCCGGCGAGGCCATGGCGGTCGCCGCCATCCCGTCGATCCATGCCGCGGTGATGAACACCGAGGATGCCAAGGAAGGTATTCGCTCGTTCGTCGAGCGCCGCGAGGCTAAGTTCCAGGGACGCTAGAGCGACGGAGCAGGCATGAAGACGAGAATCACGGAACTCTTTGGCATAGAACATCCCATCATCCAGGGCGGCATGCATTTCGTGGGCTTCGCCGAAATGGCCGCGGCGGTGTCGAATGCCGGCGGGCTCGGCATCGTCACCGGCCTGACCCAGGGCAATCCGGAGAATCTCGCCAAGGAGATCAAGCGCTGCCGGGAGATGACCAACAAGCCGTTCGGCGTCAACCTCACCTTCCTGCCTTCGGTCACACCGCCCGACTACCCGGGTTACATCAAGTCGATCATCGACGGCGGCGTGAAGATCGTCGAGACGGCCGGCAACAATCCGCAGAAGTGGCTGCCAGGGCTCAAGGAAGCCGGCATCAAGGTGATCCACAAATGCACCTCGGTGCGCCATTCGCTGAAGGCGGAATCGATCGGCTGCGATGCCGTCAGCGTCGACGGCTTCGAATGCGGCGGCCATCCCGGCGAGGACGACGTGCCGAACTTCATCCTGCTGCCGCGCGCCGCCGAGGAGCTGAAGATCCCCTTCGTCGCTTCCGGCGGCATGGCTGACGGCCGCTCGCTGGTCGCCGCCCTGTCGCTGGGCGCCGACGGCATGAACATGGGCACGCGCTTCATGGCGACCAAAGAGGCGCCGATCCACGAGCACGTAAAGCAGGCGCTGGTGGCCGCGAGCGAGCTCGACACGCGGCTGGTCATGCGGCCATTGCGCAACACCGAGCGCGTGCTGAAGAACGCCGCCGTCGAGCGCCTGCTCGAGAAGGAGAAGGCGTTGGGCGCCAAGCTCAAGTTCGAGGACATCCTGCCCGAGGTCGCGGGCGTCTATCCGCGCATCATGAAGGGCGGCGAGATGGATGCCGGCGCCTGGTCGTGCGGCATGGTGGCGGGCCTGATCCGCGACGTGCCGACGGTGAAGGAGCTTGTCGACCGCATCATGAGCGAGGCGGACCACATCATTAACAGGCGGCTCAAAGGCTTCGCGCAGGCTGCGGCCTAGGCCTCACCCGCCAAGCGGTATTCTGCCCCACCCGGCAGGCCCATCTGACTGGTTGCAGGCCAAGGCCGGCTGGCGCATTTTCCCGCCCCGACCTCAGCCTCACCATGCCAAGGGCCTTTGCCATGACCTCGCGCACCGTCCTCATCGACCGCCATCCCGGCCGCAGCTCGCAGTCGATCGGCGTCGCCCGTGCGCTCGGCACCGATCCCGACCTGATCCATGAGCCGTCGGTCGGCGTCGTCGGCACCAAGGGCGACAGCCAGTGCTACCTCGGCGTCATGTCGAAGGTTGACGCCATCCATGACGAACTCAAGGGCCGCATCGGCAGCGGCCAGGGCCAGCTAAAACTCCGGCTGGTCCAGCCCGAATACACGATCGCCACGTCCGACGGCATCCGCAACGGCACGCGCGAGATGCGCTACTCGCTGATCGGCCGCGAGGTCACGCACGATGCGCTGTGCGAGCATCTCAGCGCCACCGGCCTGGTCGGCACCATCGCCGTCGTCGCCTGCGACAAGCCGCCGGTCGGCACGCTCGCCGCCCTGCTCGAGCACAATCGGCCCGCCATCATCATGTCGGACGGCTCGATCCATCCCGGCACCGACCCCAAGACCGGCGAGACGATCGACCTCGTGAGCGCCTACCAGGTCGCGGGCCATCCCGACGCCGAGTATCGCCACCGCATCGCCTGTCACGCCTGTCCGGGCATCGGCAGCTGCGGCGGCATCTTCACCTACAACACCATGCAGACCTTCATCGGCGTGGTCGGCATGCAGCCATTGCACATGGTGGCGCCGCCGTCCGACGACCCGCGCCGGCTGAAGGAGTTCCCCAAGGAGCTGGTCGGCCATCTCGAGAACCTGATGGCCAAGGACCTGAAGCCGCGCGACATCGTCGTGCGCGATTCGATCCGCAACGCCACGATCGTGGCGATGGCGATCGGCGGCTCGACCAACGTGACCCTGCATGCGCCGGAGATCGCGCGCGCCGCGGGCTATGCCGATTTCTGGAAGGACATCATCACGCCGGAGGAGTTCAACTACCTCTCCCAACACGTCGTGCCCGTGCTCACCGACGCGCGGCCCTACGGCAAGTATTCCATGGTCGACATCGACCAGGTGGGCGGCATCCAGGTGATCGTGCGCGAGTTTTTAGACGCAGGCCTCCTGAACGGCGACGTTATGACCTGCACCGGCGAGACGCTGGCGGCCCAGGTCAAGCGGCTCGGCGCCAAGCGCGCCGACGGCAAGGTGATCTACAGCGTCGACAAGCCTTACAAGCCGACCGGCGGGCTGCGCGTGCTGGGCGGCAACCTGTCGCCCGACTTCTCCGCCATCCTCAAGCTCGCGGGCGTCGAGGGCGGGCTGGAGAACAACATCTTCCGCGGCAAGGCGCGCATCTTCGAAGGCGAGCAGGGCCTGCTCGACGCGCTCGACCGGGCGCCCGGCCAGTTCCAGAACCACGACATGGTCATCGTGCGCTACGAGGGGCCGAGCGGCGCGCCGGGCATGCCGGAGATGCTCGACCCGACCTCGCGCATCACCGCGCTCTGCCGCGAACGCGGCATCGTCGTCGGCCTGATGACGGATGCCCGCTTCTCGGGCGGCTCGGTCGGCCTGGTGATCGGCCATGTCGGCCCCGAGGCGGCGCTGGGCGGCCCGATCGCCTTCATCGAGAACGGCGACGAGATCGTGGTCGACCTCAACACCAACGAGCTCACCTGCACGGCGCTTTCCGACCCGGCCGTCCTCGCCAAGCGCAAGGCCGCCTGGGAGAAGGTCGTCGCCGGCAATGGCGGCATCCATCCCAACTGCGGCGCGGCCGACACCCGCCTGCTCCACCGCGCCCGCACCACCGCCGTGCCCGCCACGCGCGGCGGCGGCCTGCATCCCAACCGCGAGATCTGGGTGCGCGAACCGCGCAAGGCTGAGCGGTCCGGCTTCAAGCTCGGCAACAAGCACCGGCCGCAGGCGAACAAGGCGTTTTAGCGCCGCGCGCGTCAGGTATTCCCGGCGAAGGTTGGACAAGACGCAGCGCGTCTGTATCGTCTCTTGGTTGCTGCCCGTCCCTCCACGCCAAGAGGCCGTGATGCCCCTCACCAACGCGCCCGATCCCGCCATCCGCCAGGCCGTCGTAGAGCAGGACCTGAAGAACGTCCTGCATCCCATCGTCCAGCACAAGGCGCTGGAGGCCAAGCAGATCGTGGTGACCGGCGCTGAAGGCTCGACGATCTACGATGCCGACGGAACCGCCTATCTCGACGCCATGGCCGGACTGTGGTGCGTCAACATCGGCTACGGCCGCGCCGAGCTGGCCGAGGTGGCGGCGGAGCAGCTGCGGCAGCTGGCGTATTTCCCGCATACCGCGATGAACGTGCCGGCCGCGGCGCTGGCCGAGAAGATCAACGAGCTGATGGGCGGCGGCTATCACACCTACTTCGTCAACTCGGGCTCCGAGGCGAACGAGGCCGGCTTCAAGATCGCCCGCCAGTACATGAAGCACGAGCATCCCGGGCACTATCGCTTCAAGACCATCAGCCGCTACTTCTCCTATCACGGTACGACTCTCGCGACCCTGGACGCCGGCGGCATGGGCGAGCGCAAGGCGAAGTTCGAGCCGTACTCGGGCGACTTCGTGCACGTCGCCCATCCCTATTGCTATCGCTGCCCGCTCGGTCTCGACTATCCGAGCTGCGGCATGGCCTGCGTGAAGAACATGGAGACCACCATCCTGGGCGAAGGGCCTGAGACGGTCGCCGAAGTGCTGGTCGAGCCCATCATGAGCGGCGTCGGCGTCGCCGTGCCGCCCGACGAATACCTGCCCGAGGTCGAGAAGCTTTGCCGCAAGTACGGTATCCTTCTGCACGTCGACGAGGTGATCAACGGCTTCGGCCGCACCGGCAAGATGTTCGCTCACCAGCACTATGACGTCGCGCCCGACATCGTCGCGATCGCCAAGGGCATTTCCAGCGCCTACCTGCCGATCGCCGCGACCGTGGTGAAGGACAGCGTGTTCGACAGCTTCTACGGCGAGGCGTCGGAAAACCGCCAGGTCGGGCAGGTCAACACCTACGGCGGGCATCCGGTCTCGGCCGCCGTTGCCGTCCGCAACATCGAGATCCTGGAAGCCGAGAAGCTGGCCGAACGCGCGGCCGACGTGGGCGCCTATCTGCAGGACGGACTGCGCACCTTGATGAAGAAGCACAAGGTCGTCGGCGATGTCCGCGGCAAGGGCCTGCTGATCGGCGTCGAGCTGGTGAAGGACCGCACCAGCAAGGAGCCAGTCGACGCGAAGGCCATCACCGCCGTCCACGAATTCTGCCGCGACAACGGCCTTCTTGTTGGCCGGTCGGTCGGCGGGCGGCGCTACGGCAATACGATCACCATGTCGCCGCCGCTGGTGATCACCCGCGCCGAGTGCGACCGGATCGTCGAAACGCTGGATCGCGCATTGTCGACCGTGGACTTCAGCTGAAACCAACCCGCTGAAGTCGGGATCTCGCGTGTCAGTCCGCCGTTCTTTTGCCGAGAAGGCGCACCAGCATATGTCTGATGTGATCCTGCCCGCCGAAGAACACGGCAAGAATACGGACTTTGCGCATCGGCTGATCGACGTCGAACCAGTAGATCGCGCGGCCAATGGCAAGAAAACGGATTCCCGGCAGGACGTCGTCGCGTCCCGTACCCCGTAAGGGAAAGCTTGCCAGCCGATCGGCAGCCTTGCGGATATCCATCACACGCTGAGCGGCGTGGTCCAGGGCGTCCCCGGTACTCTCGCCGAAGGCCAGATAGCTCTCAAACAGGTGATCGAAGATCAGATCGAAGTCGCGTTCGGCATCGGCTGAGAATTCAATCGCGAACCGCATGCGCCCGGCGCTTCTTTGCAATCATCCTGGACAGCCGGCTGTCCATTTTTGTGGCCGACACGAACGGGCCCGAACGTCGATTGCCAAGGATCTCGGCCAATGCGGCGCGCTCCAGGGCTTCATCTTCCATCTTCTCGCGAAGAAGCTCGATGCCCTGCTGCATGACGGCGCTGACGCTGGGAAAGCGCCCCGAATCGACGAGCGTCTTGGCGAAGGAATGCTGGTCGTCGGTCAGCGAAATCGAGGACTTTACTGTCACGGGCCCAGGCTCGGTTGGATCATCTACAGCGACGGTAATACCCAGTCGTACCGGCCGTCAAGGATCAAGGAAGAGCGGCCCTGAACAGCCGCTCACAGGACGAACGGCTTGGCCCTGGCGTCATACTCCTCATAGCCCAATGTGAGACGGAGTTCAGGCGGCGGCAACGCCGACTTGGCCTCGGACTGGCCGGCCTTCAGCGCGGCAAGGCCTGCCTTGATGCCCGCCGTGGCGGGCGACAGCGTGCCGGTCGGGAAGGTACCGATCTTGAAGCCCAACGCCGCCGCGTCCTTCTGTGAGGGCGTGGCTCGCGGTGCGCCGGGCGAGAGCACGGCGAAGGACGGCCGGCCCTTGGCAGCGGCGACGGCGCGGCCGATCTCGGCCTCGTCGGCCGGCGAATCGAGGAACAGGATGTCGGCGCCCTCCTCGACGTACATCTCGATACGGGCCACGGCTTCGTCGATGCCCTGGGTCGGACGGCAGTCGGTGCGCGCCATCACCATGATGCCGGACTCCTTGGCCGCCGCGACGGCGGCGCGAACCTTCATGCGCACCTCGTCGCGCGGCAGGCAGGGCTTGCCGGCGGCGGTGAGCGCGCGCGGCGTGATCTTGTCCTCGATCAGGATGGCGGCGGCGCCGGCACGGCCGTAGGCGCGCACGGTGCGCTGCACGTTCATGGCGTTGCCGTAGCCGTGGTCGCCGTCGGCCAGCACCAGCAGGTCGGGTGCGGCGCCGCGGACCATCTGCAGCGAATCGAACATCTCGCCGAATGACAGCAGGTCGAGATCGGGGCCGCCCAGCCGGCTCGCGGCGACGCAGGAGCCGGAGAGGAAGGCGGTCTTGAAGCCTGCGTCATGGGTGAGCTTGGCCGACAGGCCGTCCCACACCGCCGGCATGCAGACGAAATCGGGCTTGGCCAGCACGGCACGCAGGCGATCGGGGTTGTTCATGGCGATTCCTTCTTCGTTAGAGCATCGGCTCGAACTGGCAGTGCACCAGCAGTTCGGAGACGGAGGCGTTGTTGGGCAGGCGCAAAACGGTCTCGACCAGCTCGGCAAGATCGCCCGGCTGGCTCATCTCGTGGCGCGGGATCTCGGTTTCGTTGGCCGTCATGTCGGTCGCGACATAGCCGGGGCAGATCACGGTGGCGCGGATGCCGGCGTCGCGGCCTTCGCGCCGCACACCGTGCGTGAGCGCCACGACCGCGAACTTGGTCATGGCGTAGCCGACGTTCGAGCCGACGCGCTTGCCCGCGAGGGACCCGAGATTGACCACGCGCCCGTGCCCGCACTTGGCAAGATGCGGCAGCGCCGCCCGGATCACGCGCAACGGCCCTTTGACGTTGACCCGCCACATCTCGTCCAAAAGATCCTCGCCTTCGTCCTGGACACGGACCTTGGGATTGAGCCCGGCGGCGTTGACGATGGCGTCGAGGTGGCCGAAGCGTTTTACCGTCGCGGCAACCCAGGCCTCGGCTGAGCCCGCGTCCTCGGCGTCATAGCGATGCGTCATCAGGTGCTTGGCGTCAGCAAGCTTGCCCGGGCTGCGCATGCCGGCCGAGACAGTGAAGCCCGAGGAGAGCAGGCGATCGACGACGGCCCGCCCGATCCCGCGCGAGGCTCCCGACACCATGACCACACGCCCGTTTGCCGCCAGCATGATTTCCCTCCACGAAGGCGGGGCAGACTAGGAAGATGCCGATGCGGCGACCAACACCGTCTCCGTCTGAGGCCATAAACTTTGCCTATGGCCGCCCCCCCGCTGCGCCTATGATGCGGTCGGTGTGAGCGACGTCTGATGGATACCCGCCGGCTAAAATCGTTTCTCAAGATTGTCGATACCGGCAGCCTCACGCGGGCGGCCGCGGCGCTCAATATTGCGCAGCCGGCACTCAGCCAACAGCTGCAGAGCCTGGAAGCCCACTTCCGCCAAAAGCTTCTGATCCGGAGCCAGCAGGGCGTCACGCCGACCGAGGCCGGCCGCGTGCTCTATCGCCATGCCCAGGCGATCCTGAAACAGTTCGAGCAGGCGGAAGCCGACGTGAAGCGCTCCTCGACGTCATTGTCGGGCCATGTCTCGGTCGGTCTCGCGCCTTACAGCGCCGGCGGGACGCTGTCGCTGGCGCTGCTCAAGGCGGCGCGCGAGACACACCCCGACATCATGCTGCACATCGTCGAGGGCTTTGCCGTGGCCTTCAGCGAGCTGATCATGAACGGCCGCATCGACATGGCGGTGATGCAGGGCGCGGGCCCGATGCGCGGCGTGAGCTTCCAGCCATTGCTGGTCGAGGAATTCTTCCTGGTGACGCCGGTCGAGGTGCCCTTCCCCGGCGCGGCGCAGAGCGCCATTCCGCTCGCCGAGCTAGTGGGCATCCCGCTGATGCTGCCGAGCAAGCTCAACTTCGTGCGCCGGGCCGTCGATGCGGCGTTCAACAGCATCCATCAATCGCCCAACATCGTCGCCGAGGTGGAATCGCTCGGCACGCTGCGCGATGCCGTGGCCGAAGGCACCGGGTCGACCATCCTGCCGTGGTCGGTGGCCTGCCAGATCGCCACGCCGTCGCGCTCGGTGATCCGCGCGATCTCCAGCCCGACGATCGAGGAGACCGTCTCGGTCTGCGTCTCCGACCAGCTGCCGCTGTCGGAGGCGGCCGTCGCCATCCGCAACGTCCTGCTGGACATCGCGCTGACCGCGGCGCGATCGGGCCGCTGGCAGGCGCCGAAGGACGCGGCAGACTGATCCGTCATCGCCGGCCCTTATGAGGCCAGAAGGATTTGGTTCTGTTCAACATTGGGCCGCGTCCCTAGCCTGCCCGGCACTTCGTCATCGCACCGAGGGAAGGAAGGGAATTGGGCTTTGCCGATTACCGCGTCGCGCTCGTGACCGGCGCATCCTCCGGCATCGGTACGGCGACCGTGCGACGGTTGCGCGCCGAAGGGCTGGAAGTGCATGCCATGGCGCGTGATGCCGACCGCCTTGCCCAACTCGCCAAGGCGACGGGCTGCATTCCCCACGCGCTCGACGTGCGCGCCACCGCCGAGATCGCCAAGCTCGCCGACAGCATCGAGGTCGACGTCCTGGTGAACAATGCCGGCCAGTCCCGCCAGGGCGACGTCTTGACCAACTCCGCCGACGACGTCGACCAGCTGATCGACGTCAACCTGCGCGCCATCCTGCACCTCACGCGGCTGTTCGTGCCGGGCATGGTGAAGCGCAATCGCGGCCACGTCGTCACCATCAGTTCGATCGCGGGACATTATGCCTTCCCGGGCGGCAACACGGTCTATCACGCGACCAAGGCGGGCGTTCATTCGCTATCGCAACAGCTTCGCGTGCATCTCTACGGTTCGAACGTGCGCGTGACCGAGATCTCGCCAGCCCGCGTCGAGACCGAGGTCTTCGCCCGCCTGCTCGGCGACGCCGAAGAGGCCCAGAAGCGCTTTTATGACGGATACGAATCGCTGAAGCCGGAGGACATCGCGGAATCGATCGCTTTCGCCGTCGGCTCGCCGGCGCGCATGAATGTCAGCTTCATGGAAGTGCTGCCGACCAAGCAGGTCGTGGGCGGGCTGAACTTCGCCCGAGGGTCCGGATCGGACCAGAGCTGATGGAACTCGCGAGGCTGAAAGCCCTCATCGACATGGTCTCCCAGTCGACAGTGGCCGAGCTGGAGATCACAGAAGGCGGCGTACGCGTCCTCATCAGGAAGCAGGCGGTGACGGCGGAACACCCGTCGCCGCCGAGGGAAGTCGCCGTACCCAAGGCGCCGGCACCCAAGGTCCAGCCCGAGCCAAAGCCCGGCACGCATGGCATCACCAGCCCGATGTTCGGCATCTTCCATCGCGCGCCCTCGCCCGACGCGCCGCCCTATGTGCAGGTCGGCGGCAAGGTGGGCGTCGGCGATACGCTCTGCCTCGTCGAGGCGATGAAATCGTTCAATGCCATCACCGCCGACAGGGCCGGCACGGTGACCGCCATCGCCGTGGAGAACGGCCAGGAAGTGGAGCCGGGGCAGGTCCTGATCCAGATCGGCGCATGACACGGCGCTTCGACAAGGTGCTGATCGCCAATCGCGGGGAGATCGCGCTTCGCATCCTGCGCGCCTGCCGGCTGCTCGACCTCGAGACGGTGGTCGTCCATTCCGAGGCCGACCGTGCCGCAGGATATGTCGGGCTGGCCGACCAGGCGGTGTGCATCGGCCCGCCGCCGGCGGCGCGCAGCTACCTCAACCCGGCCGCCCTCCTCCTCGCGGCCGAAGCCACCGGCGCCCAGGCGATCCATCCGGGCTACGGCTTTCTCTCCGAGGACGCAGCCTTTGCCGAGCGGGTCGAAGCCTGTGGGCTCACCTTCATCGGTCCCAGCGCCGCCTCGATCCGCACCATGGGCGACAAGATCGCCGCCAAGCGCGCCATGCAGGCGGCCGGCGTGCCTTGCGTTCCCGGCTCCGAGGGTGCCTTGCCGGACGATGCGGCGGCGGTCGGCCGGATCGCCGCGACGGTCGGCTACCCGGTCATGATCAAGGCCGCGGGCGGCGGCGGTGGCCGCGGCATGCGCGTCGTGCGGTTCGCGTCGGAGCTCGCCGATGCACTCGCGATCACCCGCGCAGAAGCCCGCCGCGCCTTCGCCAATCCCGACCTCTATCTCGAGAAATTCCTGGAACGCCCGCGGCATGTCGAGATCCAGGTCCTGTGCGACGCGCACGGCACGGAGTTGTGGCTGGGCGATCGCGACTGCTCGCTGCAGCGCCGCAACCAGAAAGTCGTCGAGGAGGCGCCGGCGCCGGGCATCGATCGCGACCTGATCGCGCGCATCGGCGAGCGCTGCGCCGAGGCCTGCCGGCAGCTCGGCTATCGCGGCGTCGGCACGTTCGAGTTTCTGTACGAGGACGGCGCCTTCTTCTTCATCGAGATGAACACGCGCCTGCAGGTCGAGCACACGGTGACGGAAATGACCGGCGGGCTCGATATCGTGCAGAAGCAGATCGAGGTCGCGCTGGGCGAGAAGCTGGCCCTGACGCAGGCCGACGTCACCTTGTCCGGCCATGCGATCGAATGCCGGATCAACGCCGAGGATCCCGTGTCGTTCGCGCCCTCGGCCGGGCGCATCACGCGCTGGGACCTGCCGGGTGGTCCCGGCGTGCGCGTCGATTCCCACATCACCTGCGGCGACGTCGTCTCGCCGCACTACGATTCGCTGATCGCCAAGCTCGTCGTGCATGGCGCCGATCGCCGGGACGCGCTGGAACGGGCGCGGGCGGCTCTGTCGGAGATGAAGGTCGAAGGCATCAGCACCAACATCCCCCTGCACCGCGACATCCTGCAGGACGATGCCTTCCGTGCCGGCGGCGTCACCATCCATCATCTGGAAGAGCGCCTGGCGCAAGGGCGCGCCCGATGAAGGTCGAGGAGCTGCGCCAGGTCATGCGATGGCTCGAGGAGGCGCGCATCGGCGTCTTCGAGATCGAGAGCGACGATTGTCGGGTGCGCATCGTGCAGGGAAATCCTACTTCGGTAACGATCGACGACGGCGAAGACCGCAGCGACGGCGTCATCGTTGCCGCCGAGGCGCCCGGCACCTTCCTGGTCCAGCACCCGCAGCATACGGGCCCGATCGTGCCTATCGGCGGCCTCGTGCGCGCGGGAGACGTCGTCGCGTTGATCCAGATCGGGTCGATCTATGCGCCGGTCATCGCCAGCACTGACGGCACGCTGGCGAAGATCCTCACGGTTCCTCAGGCGCTCGTCGGCTTCGGCACACCGCTGTTCGAGATCGCCTACCAATGACCTTTGCGACGGTTCCAGGCGTATAAAAGATCGGCGAAACGGTCATACGTGAAGCGGGCGATCTGGCGCGCGACCGGCAGGCCTGCCAGCCGACCGAGCCAGCCGTCTCCCGGCGTCCGTAGCCAGACCTCGATTGCGCAGTCGGCTCCGACGAAGAGCCGCCCTTCAGCATCGACGGCGTGCAGCCGGCGGCGCACGTCTTCGATCCCGGCGCCAAAGCGGGCGAGCGCGTCAGGCTCGAGATTGATGTCGCGGAACTCGATGGCGCCGGCGCGGGCGGCGCGCACGAGCCGATTGCGTTGCCAGTTGATCCCGCCATCGCAGACCGGGCACTTGGTGTTGTACCAAACGACGAGCCTGGAACGCATCGCCGAAAAGTACGCGAAAAGCGCGCTGCCGTCAGCGCAGGTTCTGGCAGAACTCCTGGATACGGGCGCAGCCCTCTTCCAGGCTCGCCATGTCGGTGGCGTAAGACACCCGGAAATACGGGCTCATGCCGTAGGCGCCACCCGGCACGGTGGCGACATGCTGCTCCTGCAGCAGGGCCGAGACGAAGTCGGTATCGTTGGCAAGAAGCCGGCCACCGCGCGTGGTCTTGCCGATGCAACCCGCGATGTTCGGGAAGACGTAGAACGCGCCTTCCGGCTTGTGGCAGGAGACGCCGGGCGCCTGGTTCAGCCAATCGACCACGAGGTCGCGGCGCTCGCGGTAGATCGCCGCGCGCTCCTTCAGCAGGTCCTGAGGGCCGTCGAGGGCGGCAATGGCGGCGGCCTGGCTCAGCGTGCAGATGCCGTTGGTGGCCTGGCCCTGCATGTTGTTCATGGCAGCGATCAGGGGCTTCGGCCCGCCGCAGAAGCCGACGCGCCAGCCCGTCATGGCATAGGCCTTGGAGGCGCCGTTGACGGTGAGCACGCGATCCTTAAGGCGTGGCTCGACCTGGGCGATGGTGCAGAAGTCGAAGCCGTCGTAGACGAGATGCTCGTACATGTCGTCCGTCAGGATCCAGACATGGGGATGCCTGAGCAGGACGGCCGCGATCTCCTGCATCTCGGCCCGCGAGCAGGCCGCACCCGTCGGATTGTTGGGGAAGTTCAGGATCACCCACTTGGTGTTGGGCGTCAGCGCGGCGTCGAGATCCTCGGGCCGGAGCTTGAACTGGTTGTTTTCCGGGCAGGCCACCGGCACCGGCGTCGCCTCCGAGACCACGGCCATGTCGGCATAGCTGATCCAGCCCGGCGTCGGGATCACCACCTCGTCGCCGGGATCGCAGCTCGCCATCATGGCATCGAAGATGATCTGCTTGCCGCCGTTGCCGACCAGGATCTCATCCAGGGTGTAATCGAGGCCGTTGTCGCGCTTGAACTTGCGCTGGACGGCCGCCTTCAGCGCCTTGGTGCCGTCCTGCGGCGGGTATTTGGTGTCGCCGGCCAGGGCCGCCTGGTGGGCGGCCTCGATGGCGTGCGGCGGGGTCGGGAAATCCGGCTCGCCTGACGACAGGCTGATGATCTTGACCCCCTGGGCCCGCAAGTCGCGGGCGCGGTCGGTCATGGCGGCCGAAGCCGAAATCTTGACGTCCTTCAGGCGACGGGCGGGCTTGAACATTGCATCAGGCTAAAAGAGCGGCGTCTTTTGCGCCAAGACGACTTCGCTCTGCCGCCATAGGTTTCGCTGATGGTCCCTCCCCAGCGAAGCTGGAGGTGGCGCCGTCATACGGCGACGGAGGGGTCATGGGCGTCAGTCCTGGTGCTTATGACCCCTCCGTCCGCTTCGCGGACACCTCCCCAGCTTCGCTGGGGAGGAATGACTTGGAACATAAGCTTCCACGATGGCCCTAAACGAAGAATGTCTTATCCCGCGCTCCGGCCCGCTTCTAAACAGAATGTGACCTATCGGTGAATGTTCCGGGAGCCGGGTCACGGATGAGCAGCGATAGCCAAGCACTCGCACCTGCCAGCAGCCGTCTCGTCGAGCGCATCGCGCTTCGCCTGACGTTGCCGGCGGTCCTGCTGGCGGTCCCGATCCTGGTCTTCCTCGCGATCTTCTTCTTCTACCCCGCCATCAACCTGCTGTTCTTCAGCCTGCTGACCCAGGACGCCAAGGGCGTCGTCGGCCCTCCCCACACGCTGGCGCACTACACGCGGTTCTTCGAGGTCGACCTGTACCTGCGCGTGTTCTGGAACACGCTGCGCATCAGCCTGGTGACGTCGGCCTTCGCCATCGTGCTGGGCTATCCGGTGGCCATCGTGATGTCGCGCAGCGGCCCGATCGTGTCGCGCACCATCGCCCTGATCGTCATCGCGCCCTTGATCGTGAGCGTGGTCGTGCGCTCCTACGGCTGGCAGCTGATCCTCGTGAACAGCCCGAATGGCCTTCTCAACTGGGCGCTGATGTCGATCGGCATCATCAGCGAGCCGCTCGCCATCCTCTATTCCGAGACCGCCGTCGTCATCGGCTCCCTGCACGTCTTCTTCCCGATGATGGTCCTGCCGCTCGCCTCGGCGCTGGGCAAGATCGATCCCAACCTGGAGGACTGCGCCCGCACCTTGGGTGCGCCGTGGTGGAAGGTCTTTTTGCGCGTCACCCTGCCGCTCAGCGTGCCGGGGCTGGTCGCAGGCTTCACCCTGGTGTTCTCCCTGACCGCCGGCTCCTTCGTCACGCCCGTGATCCTGGGCGGTACGACGGCGACGATGCTGGGCAACCTGATCGAGCAGCAGATCTTCGTGGTCTACGACTGGCCGTTCGGCGCCGCCATCGCCATGGTGCTGGTCCTCGTTGTCTTTGCGATCAACACGCTCTCCATGCGGCTGCTCGAAGGCCGCCGCTTCAGGAGCGTGTCATGAACCGCCGCCTGAGCGGCCCCGGCGCCTGGATCCTCTATTTCATCACGGCGCTGCTGATGGTGTTCATCCTGGCGCCGCTCGCCGTCGTGGTCGCGATGTCGGTGTCTGACAGCTACTTCGTGAGCTTCCCGCCGCAGGGTTTTACCCTGAAATGGTACGGCAAGATTCTGCAGGATCGCGACTTCCTGGCGGCCTTGCAGCTGAGCGGCCTGCTGGCGTTCTCGACGACCATGGGCTCGCTGCTGCTTGGCATCCCTGCGGCCATCGCGCTGACGCGCGGCCGCTTCCCCGGCCAGGACCTGCTGAAGGGCCTGGTGCTCTCGCCCTTGATCTTCCCGGCGCTGGTGACCGGCCTCGCCCTGATGCAGCTCCTGTCGGCCATGGGCTCGGGCGATGCCCGCATCAACCTTTTAATCGGCCACATCGTCGTCACCTCGCCCTACGTCATCCGCGCCGTCGTCACCAGCCTGCTGCTGGTCGACTACAACCTCGAAGACGCGGCCCGCACCTTGGGCGCGAACCGGCTGAAGACGTTCTGGCGCATCACCCTGCCGCAGATCGCCCCGGGCGTCGCGGCCGGTGCGCTGTTCGCCTTCATGGTCTCGTTCGACAACTACCCGGTGACGATGTGGCTGGCCAACTCCGAGTACAGCCCGGTGCCGCTGGTGCTGATGCGCCAGCTCGTCAACGTCTTCGATCCGTCGGTTCCCGCCATGTCGACGGTGATCATCATCCTGGCCGTGGTCGGCGTGCTCATCCTCGAGCGTCTCGTCGGCCTGCGCCGGGCTGCCGCGATGTAACGAGTAAACGACTGAAGCAACAACAGAGGGGCTAAGACATGTCGGTCAATCGTAGGACAGCGTTCAAGGTTGCAGCCGGAGCAGCGCTTTTCCCGACGATCATCTCTCGTGCGTGGGCGCAGGAGAAGCAGCTCCATGTCGGCGTCTACAACTCCGCCCTGGGCAAGATCGTCCAGAAGGACGTGATCCCGGAGTTCGAAAAGGCCCACAAGTGCCGCATCTTCACCATCGAGGGCGCGACGCTGTCCAACATCGCGGCGCTCCGCGCCACGCGCACCACCCCGAAGTTCAGCGTCATGATGATGGACGATGTCGGCGTGCCGCAAGCCAAGCAGGAAGAGCTGATCGACAAGCTCGATCCGGCCAAGATCCCCAACCTCGCCAAGGTCTATAAGCGCTTCCTGTTCGAGGACAGCTACGGCGTCGGCTTCAACATCTCCAGCGCCGGCATGTTCATCGACCCGAAGGTGACCAAGGGGCTCACCTCCTACGAGCAGATCTTCGAGCCCAAGTTCAAGAAGCGCATCCTGCTCAACACGCCGCGCAACACCCAGAGCGTGCTGATGCTGATCGTCGCCACGGCGCTCGCCACCGGCAAGCCGTTGAAGGACGCGCAGTACCTGATCGACCAGGGCTGGGACAAGCTCGCCCAGCTCAAGCCCAACGTGCTCACGATCTACGACAGCGAGGCGATGGTGATGATGGTGCCGCAGGGCCAGGCCAGCATCGGCGGCATCGAGTATTCCAAGTCGATCTATCCCCATGCCGCCAAGGGCGTGCCGATCGACATGGCGCAGCTGAAGGAAGGCGCCTTCACCGGCATCAACAGCATGACCCTGGTGAAGAACGCGCCGGAGCCCGAGCTGGGAGCCGCCTTCATCAACCACATGCTGCAGCCCTCGGTGCTGGAGATGCTGTCGTCCAGGACCTACGGCGCGCCGTCGGTCGAGGGCATCAACTTCGCGCCCGATGTCGCCAAGTACCTCGCCTATCCGGAGAGCAAGATGGTCGACATGGGCCTGTTCACGCCGGACTGGAACTTCATCATCCCGCGCCGGCCGGCGGTGCTGGAGCGCTACAACCAGCTTTTCACAAGCTAAAGCACATTCCGTTCGGCTGGAATCAGCCGAACGGAATGTGCCTGTTTCAACCACGATCTCCTCCGCGCGCTTTCCCGATTTAGTGGGACCGCGGCGCGGTCCCACTAAATCGGGAAACGCTCTAGCCGATGAACTCAGCCGAAGTCCGCTTGCAGGCGCTCAGCAAGCATTATCACCGGGTCGCCGCGGTCGACGACGTGTCGTTGACCATCGAGCCGGGCAGCATGGTGGCGCTGCTCGGCCCGAGCGGCTGCGGCAAGACGACCTGCCTGCGCATGATCGCGGGCCTGGTGTCGCCCAGCTCCGGCGACATCCTGGTCAACAGCGAACGCATCACCCGCGTGCCGGTGCACAAGCGCAACATCGGCATGCTGTTCCAGAACTACGCGCTGTTCCCGCACATGACGGTGAGCGAGAACATCGCCTTCGGGCTGGACATGCGCGGCATCGGCAAGGCCGATGCCGTCAAGCGCGTCGGCCACGCGCTCGATCTCGTGCGGCTGGCGGATTTCGGCGGCCGCTTCCCCTCGCAGCTCTCGGGCGGCCAGCAGCAGCGCGTGGCGCTGGCCCGCGCGCTGGTGATCGAGCCGGCCGTGCTGCTGCTCGACGAGCCGCTCGGCGCCCTCGACAAGGGCCTGCGTGAGAGCATGCAGGTCGAGCTGCGCGCCCTGCAGCGCCGGCTCGGCGTCACCACCGTCATGGTCACCCACGACCAGGACGAGGCACTGACCATGGCCGACCGCATCGTCGTCATGCGCGACGGTCGCCTGGAGCAGGTCGGCACGGCCACCGAGATCTACCAGCGGCCGGCCTCGAAGTTCGTCGCGACCTTCCTCGGCGCCTCGAACCTGTTCAACGGCACCGTCGAACGCCGGAACGGCGGGGAGACCCTGGTCACGACCGGCGCCGGCCTCAGCCTGTCGGTCGACGGCGTGGCGGCCGATGCACGCGACGTCGTCGTCTCGGTTCGCCCGGAAGCCGTCGTCGTCAATCGCCTGAACGGCTCGTCGCCGCCGCAGAACGTGCCCAACACGATCGTGGCCGAGATCGAGCAGGTCATCTATCGCGGCTTCATCAGCCACTACTACCTGAAGCTTCAGGACGGCCAGGAGCTGATCGCCTACCAGCAGAACCAGACGCGCGATGTGGCCGCTGCCTATGCCCAGGGTGAGAAGGTGATCGTGCGCTGGGACCGCTCCAGCAACCACGTGATCGCCAAGGACTGAAGCATGTCGTCGGCCGTGATGGATACGCTGAGGCCCCGCCGCGCGACCGTCACGCCGGAGCGGCCTCCGCTCCGTGAACCCAAGGTCAGCAGCATCGGCACGCGCGCCCTGCTGCTCGAAGCGCCGGGGGCGTTCGAGCTCTGCCTACAGAAGCGAATCTGGGCCGTCGCCCACGAAGTCGAGAGCTGGGCCGACGTCGAGGAAGCCGTTTTAGGCGTCACCAACCTTTTAGTGGTCTTCAGCAAGCCACCGCGCGATCTTTTGGCAACCAGGGCCGCGCTGATCGACGCCTGGCATCGGCTGCCAGAGAAGGCCGTGTCGGGTCGCATCCACGAAATCCCCGTGATCTACGGCGGCGAGCTGGGCTCCGACCTGGCCGCGGTGTCGGCCTACTCCGGCCTGCCGCGCGAGGAGATCATCGCCATCCACAGCGCCGGCGAATACACGGTGTGCGCCATCGGCAGCTCGCCGGGCTTCGGCTACCTGCACGGCCTCGATCCCCGCATATTCATGCCGCGCAAGACCGTGCCCTCGTTGCGCATGCTGAAGGGCACGGTGACCATCGGCGGCATGCAGGCCGGCATCTCGGTGAACACCGGCCCAAACGGCTGGAACGCCATCGGCTGGGCGGCGACGCCCATGTTCGACCTCGACAAGACACCGCCCTGCCTGCTGGCGCCCGGCGACCAGGTCAAATTTTTAGTCGAGCGGATCGAGCTGTGATCGAGGTTTTGTCCACCCTGCCGTTGAATACGGT
The DNA here is from genome assembly GCA_021732285.1 of Reyranella sp. Classification (GTDB taxonomy): domain Bacteria; phylum Pseudomonadota; class Alphaproteobacteria; order Reyranellales; family Reyranellaceae; genus Reyranella. The sequence continues at coordinate 52,165 of JAKFVH010000288.1, forward strand.
GCAGGACCTCGGCCGCTTCGGCGCGCGCCACTATGGCGTCAGCACGTCCGGGGTGATGGACCCGGTCGCGTTCACCGTCGGCAACGTGCTGCTGGGCAACCCCGACAACGCGGCCGCCATAGAGGTACAAACCTTCCCCTTCGTCGTGCGCTTCCTCGCCGACACCAACTTCGCGGTGACCGGCGCCGACACGGCCGCGACCTTGGACGACCACGACGTGCCGCCCTGGTGGTCGGCAACGGCGAAGCGCGGCCAGACCCTGGCCCTGCGACCGCCCGCGAGTGGCGCCCGCGCCTACCTGGCGTTGGCGGGCGGCATCGACGTCCCGGTGATCCTCGGATCGCGTAGCACGCACCTGCGCAGCGAGTTCGGCGGTTTCGGCGGCCGTTACCTGCAGCAAGGCGACGTGCTGCGCACGCTCGATGGCGAAGGCCATGCCGCCCCTTGGAAATCGGGCGGCCTGGGTGTCGTTCCGCCCTCCTTTGCGCTGCCGGCGACGAACGGCCGGGTCCTGCCCGTCCGCGTGCTGAAGGCCGGCGAATACGACCTGTTCTCCGCGGAGATGCAGGAACGGTTCTGGGCGACCGAGTGGAAGATCACGCACCACAGCGATCGCGGCGGCTACCGGCTCTCCGGCCAGCCACTCAAGCTCGCAGCGCCCGTCGAACTGCGCTCCTACGGGCTGGTCGCCGGCATCGTCCAGGTGCCGCCCTCCGGCGAGCCGATCATTCAGCTGAGCGATGCCAACACCGCCGGCGGGTACCCGAAGATCGCGGCGGTGATCGAAGCCGACCTGTGGCGGCTGGGCCAGGCTCGGCTGGGCAGCTTCATCCAGTTCGAAGAAGCGACTTACGAGGCCGCCGTCGAGGCAATGACGCCGGTCACCGACTACGTCGCCCGCATTCGGCGAACGGCCGATCTCTACCGTTCGCTCTGACACCGCATTCACGCAAGGAGGACGCCGATGAAGATCGATCTCAACTCGGACATGGGCGAAGGTTTCGGGGCTTACAAGGTGGGCGATGACGAGGCGCTGATCGACGTCGTGTCCTCGGCCAACATCGCCTGCGGCTTCCATGCCGGCGATCCCGTGATCATGGGCCGGACCGTGCAGATGGCGAAGGACCGCAAGGTCTCGATCGGCGCGCACCCGGGGCTGCCCGACCTCATGGGCTTCGGTCGCCGGGTGATCCAGATGGACAGCTCCGAGCTCGAGAAGCACCTGATCTACCAGATCGGCGCGCTGCAGGGCTTGGCCACGGCCGCCGGCCACCGCGTCACGCACGTGAGCTACCATGCCGTGCTCGGCAACATGGCGGTCGACAGCCGCGACATCGCCGATCTTTTCTCCCACGCCATCAAGCGGATCGACCGCGAGCTGATCGTCTATTCCATGCCGGATACGGAGGTGGAGCGCTCCGCTGAACGCGCCGGCCTGCGCACCTTGACCCTGTTCCTGGCCGACCGCGCCTACGACGAGCACGGCGCTTTGGTGCCGCGCAAGAAGCCGAACTCCGTCATTACCTCGCCAGAGACCGTCGCCGCGCGCGTAAAACAGCTTTTAGACGACGGCAGCGTGACCTCAATCGACGGCAAGCGCGTAAAAGTCCGCGCCCGCTCCATCCTGGTGCACAGCGACACGCCGGGCTCGGTCGAGCTCGCCCGCACCGTCCGCAAGACCGTCGAGGCCGGCGGCGGCGTGGTGACGCCGGCGAGCGAGTTTTTAGCCTGAAGTCGTTCCTCCCCACGCGAAGCGTGGGGAGGTGCCCGCGTAGCGGGCGGAGGGGTCATGATCACCACGACTGATGCCCATGACCCCTCCGTCGGCGTATGACGCCGACACCTCCCCAGCGAAGCTGGGGAGGAAGGCGACTTTAGCCCCAGGCCTGAAGAGCCAGGCCGAAGCGCTGCAGCCCCTGCCACGTCGCGGGCCAGTTGCCGCGCAGCATGACCGTGACGGTGTCGATGGCGGGCAGGCCCGCCGCCGTCAGCCAGGCGGCAAGATCCTCGGCATTTGCCGGGATGTCGGCGCGCAACACGCCGGACGGCGCAGCCTTGGTGGCGGCAGCCACGAGGGCGATGGCCTCGTCCTCGTTCGAAGCCACGACCGGGCCGATGATCATGCCGCGGCCGAAGGCACGTAGGACGGCGAAGCCGGCGGGCTGCCCGGCGCGATCGACCAGCCAAGCATCGCCGCTCGCAAGAAGACGGTCGATGAGCTCGGAACGATCGGCGCCGAAGACGGCGGCGTCGAGGGCGCACAGCGCGGCGTGATCCGCTGGCAAGACACGCCGCAGCGGGACATCCGGTGCGGGCGGCAGGACAAACGGTCGCCCTTGATGCTGTCGCACGAGTCCGGTCGAGACGAAGCCCAGCTTCTCGTAGAGTGGCAGCCCTTCGGCCGTCGCGTTCAGCATCAGCGTACGCGAGCCTGAATCGGCGATCAGCGCGTTCATCAGGGCACGGCCGATGCCCCTGCCCTGACGGTCGGGCGCGACCAGGACCAGGCCGATGGTGCCGACGTCGCGGCCGAAGCTCCATCGCAGGCCGACGCCGATCGTGCTGCCGTCACCGTCGACGGCGGCGATGCCGGCGCCAAGGGCGAGCAGTTGCGCGCAATCCTCCGCACGATGCGGCCACGACATTTGCTGAGCCAGCCCGTGCATCGCCGCAAGGTTCCCGGCATGCATCGGCCGCAGCGTTGTCTCGGCGCTTTGAGCGCGCACTTTCAAATCGTCGTTCATGACGTCTTACAGGACCATGCACAGGCGAAGGGCATCGTAGATGGCGGCGTGGACGCTACGGCTGGTGACGGCGTCGCCGATACGGTGCAGCTCGAAGGCGCCGTCGGTTGGCGTCCGACGCTGCGGCTCGCCATCGAGCAGGGCGTCGATGTCGGTGATCCCGCCGTTGATCGAACCGGCGCGCAGGGCATCGAAAGTCTCCGTCATCGGCACGGTGCCGTTCTCGATCACGACCTGCGGCGTGCGCAGCTCCAGGGTCGTGCCCGTGAGCTCGTGGCGGAAGGTCGCCACCAGGCCGTTGCCCGACGGCCGCACGCGCTCGAGCTGATGGTCGATGGTGGTGCGCACGCCATGCTCGGCGAAGCGCTTCCGGTAGACGACACGGGCGTTGTATTCCATCTCCAGGCCCATGTTGTCGTCGAGGGTGACGAACTGTACGGCGCGGCCCTGTTCGGCGAGGTGCAGCGCGGCCGATACCGCCTGGTGGCGACCGGTGCCGTCGTAGACGATCACCTCGTCTTTCGCCGCGGTGGTGCCGGAGAGGACGTCCCATACCGTGGTGCAATGCTCGGCGCCGTCGAGCCAGCCGGTATCGGGCATGCCGCCGGTGGCGACGATCACCGCGTCGGGCTTTTCGCGCAGCACGTCGTCGGCCGTGGCATAGGTGTTGAGGCGGACATCGACGCCCAGTCGCGCCAGCTCGGCGGTACGCCAGTCGACGATGGCTATCAGGTCGCGCCGCCAGGTCGCGCGGACGGCCAGCAGCAGCTGGCCGCCCAACTGGCTGGCTGCTTCGAACAGCACGACCTTATGGCCGCGCTCGGCGGCGACCCGGGCCGCTTCGAGCCCGCCCGGCCCACCGCCCACGACCACGACCTTGCGGCCGGGCCGCGGTGACGGCGGCACGATCTGCGGCAGGATCTGCTCGCGCCCGGTCGCCGGGTTATGGATGCAGGCGAGCTTTTTATACATGCAGTGCGAGGCGCCGACGCATGGGCGAATGCGTTCCTCCTCGCCGCGCATCAGCTTGTTGACGATCTGCGGATCGGCCATGTGGGCGCGCGTCATCGCCACCATGTCCAAAAGGTTCTCGGCGATGGCATGGCGCGCGGTGGCGATGTCGGGGATGCGCGCGGCGTGGAAGACCGGCAGGCCGACCTCGCGCTTGAAGGCGCCGACCTTGGCCAGGAACGGCGCCAGCGGCTGGGACATGCCGGGCATGTTGTGCTCGGCCAGCGACAGGTCGGTGTCCATGCGGCCGAAGATGGCGTTGAAGAAGTCGATATGGCCCTCGCGTTCGAACAGCTGGGCGATCCGCACGCACTCCTCGAAACCGATGCCCTCCTCGATGTCCTCGTCGACGACGAAGCGGATGCCGACGATGTAATCGTCGCCGACCCGCTTGCGGATGGCCTCGTGCACCATCAGGCCGAAGCGCGCGCGGTTCTCCAGCGAGCCGCCGAAGGCGTCGGTACGCCGGTTGGTGCGCGGCGACAGGAACTGGCCGATCAGATGGCCTCCGGTCACGGTCTCACAGCCGTCGAGCCCGCCCTCCTTGCAGCGCACCGCGGCGGCGGCGTAGTCGGCGATGATGCGGTCGATGTCATCCCGGTCCATCTCGCGCGGGAAGTCGCGATGGCGCCGCTCGCGGATCGCGGTCGGCGCCACGGTCGGCAGCCAGTTCATGGCAGCCGAGGTGGCGCGCCGGCCGAGATGCGAGATCTGGCACATGATCGCCGCGCCATGGCCGTGGATGCGCGACGAGAAGGCTTTTAGGTCGGGAATGATGGCGTCACTCGACATGTCGATCTGGCCGCCGCCCCAGCTCGAATCACGCGCCACCATCGAGGAGCCGCCGAACATGGTAAGCGCGATGCCACCCTTGGCCTTCTCCTCGTGGTAGCGCTGGTAGCGCTCCTTGGGCAGCCCGCCCTCGTCGATGGTGGCGGCGTGGCTGGTGCTCATGATGCGGTTGCGCAACGTAAGGCCCTTCAGGCGGAAGGGTTGCAGCAGCGGATCGCGCAGGCGCGGCGGGGCCTTGTCCAAAAGATCGGCGGGGCTGGCGGTCGGCATGGGGTTGCCTCTTTGGTTAGGCTCGACGGAGGGGCACGATCACGGCGCTGGTTCGCGAAGATTGCTGCGCCAAAAGCTCCTGCTCCGTGCGATGGCAATGCACGTCGGAGCCCTTGGCGAAGCGCCGCAGCGGCGGCGGCTCGGTTTCGCACGATCCGGCGCGGACCGGGCAGCGCGCGACGAAGGCGCAACGATCGGATTGGCTGGGGCGCGCCGGCTCGCCGCGCGCTTCGGCAAGGCGCGTCGCGTCGATGCCGTCGAGCCAGCCGGGCCGGAGTTCCGGTATCGAGGAGGCGAGGAGGTCGGCATAGGGATGCTGCGGCGCCTGCATGACCACGCCGCCGGGGCCACGCTCCATCATCTGGCCGGCATAAAGGATCATCACCTCGTCGCAGACGGCGCGCACCGTCGCGAGATCGTGGCTGATGAACATCAGCGCCAGGCCGAGCTCGCGGCGCAGCTCGGCCAGCAGTTCCAGGATCGCCGCACCCACGACCGTGTCGAGCGACGACGTGACCTCGTCGCACAGGATCAGCGCGGGTTCGGCTGCCAGAGCCCGGGCGAGATTGACGCGTTGCTTCTGGCCGCCCGACAGCTCACTGGGCAGGCGATCAAGCAGCGCCATTGGCAGCTTCACGAGGTCGAGCAATCGCCGCACCCGGCGCCGCTGCTCGCCGCGCGACAGGCGGTGATAGAAGGCGAGCGGCCGGCTCAGGATGTGCTCGACGCTGTGCGCCGGGTTGAGGGCCGTGTCGGCCGCCTGGAAGACGATCTGGATGCGCCGCAGCTCTTCCAGGCCACGCGCCTCCAATGTCGGCGCCAGCGCCACGCCGTCCAGCTTCATGGTGCCGGCGGCGGCCGGCAACAGGCCGGCGATGACGCGCGCCAGGGTACTCTTGCCCGAGCCGGATTCGCCGATGATGCCGAGCGCCGAACCGGCGCGGATTTCCAGGCTTATGTCGCGCAGAACGGGCATCGGCAGCCGGCCCTGCCGGTCAATCCGGCCGTAACCCGCGATCAGGCCGTTCACTTCCAGCAGCGGGGCCTCCGCCGTCTCCGGCTGCGGCGGCGATTGCTGCGGCCTGGGGGCGGCAGCCGCGAGCAGGCTTTTAGTGTAGCTGTCGGCTGGCGCCGCCAGGATCTGGCCCGTCGGGCCGACCTCGCGCATGGCGCCGTCGCGCAACACGATGATGCGGTCGGCGATCTGCGCCACCACGGCAAGGTCGTGCGAAACGTAGACCGCAGTCGTGTGGCGCTCGCGCACGGCCTCGCGGAAGGCGCGCAGCACCTCGACCTGCGTGGTGACGTCGAGCGCGGTGGTCGGCTCGTCGAAGATCACCAGCTCGGGGTCGGTCATCAGCGCCATCGCCGCCATCAGCCGCTGCAGCTGGCCACCCGAGACCTGATGGGGATAGCGCGCGCCGATGCTATCCGGATCGGGCAGCGCCAGTGCGCGGAAGATGTCACGCGCCTTCGCCTCGGCCGCGGCGCGCGGCATCAGCCCGCGCATGCGCACCCCTTCCGTCACCTGGTCCATCAGGCGCAGCGAGGGATTGAAGGCGGCGGCAGCGCTCTGCGCCACGTAAGCGACGCGTCGGCCGCGCAGCTGCGACAGTTCGACGGGCGACATGGCCGTCACCTCCTCGCCGCCGATGCGCACGCTGCCGCCGGCGATGCGGCAGCCGCGCCGGGCATAACCCAGCAGGGTCAGCGCGATCGTAGTCTTGCCCGATCCCGATTCGCCGATCAGCGCCAGAACCTCGCTGCGCTCTATCGAGAAGCCGATGTCGCGGACGATGTCGGTCGGCGCGCCGCCGTCGCCCTGGGCGGTGACATGCAGGCCGGAGACCTCGACCAGCGCCATCTAGCGCACCATCGTGCGGCTGCGGCCGGAGAAGCCGTCGATCAGCAGGGTGACGCTGATGGTCAGCACGGCGATCGCGACGGCCGGCACCAGCACCGCCGGCGCCGCCTCGTAGATGCCGGTGATGTTCTCGCGCACCAGGGCGCCCCAGTCGGCGTTGGGCGGCTGGATGCCGAGCCCGAGGAAGCTCAGCCCACTCAGCAGCAGCACGACGAACACGAAGCGCAGGCCGAAGTCGGTCAACAACGGCACGATCATGTTGGGCAGGATTTCCGCCCACACGACGTAGGCGGTCCGCTCGCCACGGGCGCGCGCGACCTCGATGAAGTCCATGGCGTTGATGTCGAGCGCCAGCGCGCGCGAGAAGCGGTAGGAGCCCGGCACGTAGCTGATCGCGGCCATCAGGATCAGCACCGGCAGCGACGTGCCGAAGGCGGCGACCACGACCAGGGCGAACATCAGGTGCGGGATGGAGATCAGCGCGTCGGCCGCGCGGCCCAGCACCGAATCGGTCCAGCCTTTCCTGACGGCGGACAGGATGCCGAGCGCAATCCCGCCCATGCAGGCCAGAACCGTCGCCACCATGGCAACGCCCACGGTGTAGCGGGCGCCATAGAGCAGGCGGCTCAGCATGTCGCGGCCGAGATAGTCGGTGCCGAACGGATGGGCGGCACTCATGGGCGCGAACACGCCGACATTGACGACGTCGCCCGCGCGATAGGGCGCGAGGTACGGACCCAAAGCCGCCAGCGCCGCCCAGGCCAGCACCAGGGCGATGCCGGCCTGGCCGGCGACGGAAAGGCGGCGGCGACGTGGTGCGGCGATGGCGCTGTCGCTCATCGGGCCCTCAGCCGCGGGTTGGACAGGATCGAGCAGATGTCGGCGACCAGCACCAGCAGCATGAAGGTCGCGCAGAAGATCATGGCGCAGGCCTGCACCAGCGGCATGTCGCGTGTCTCGACCGCGTCGACGGCGAGCTTGGCAAGGCCGGGGTAGCTGAAGATCACCTCGACGATGATCACGCCACCCAGCAGCGATGACAGGTTGAGCGCGACGGCGTTGACGATCGGCCCCGCCGCGTTGCGCAGCGCATGGCGCAGCACCAGCCGCGCCGGGCGCACACCCTTCAGCCGCGCCATCTCGATGTAGGAAGAATCGAGCACGCCCAGCAGCGCCGCGCGGGTCATGCGCGCCATCTGCGCCGTCACGGCGAAGCAGAGCGTCAGCACGGGCAGGGTGAAATTCTGCAAGGCCTCGGTGAACGAGCCGATCGACGGCTTGGCCAATGCCGAAACCCAGTGCAGCTGCACGGCAAAGAGCATCACGCCCACCGTCGCCAGCAGGAACTCGGGGACGGCCACCAGCGACACGGCGGTGACGTTGGCGACGCGGTCGTAGAGCGATCCGCGCCAGATCGCCGTGGTGATGCCGATCAGCAGCGCCAGCGGCACGGCGACCGCGGCGGTGAGCGCCGTCAGCAGCAGCGAGTTGGCGAGCCTGGGCCCGATCAACTGGGCGACCGGCAAGCGGTTGATCAGCGACACGCCAGGGTCACCTGACAGCAAGCCGGCGAGCCAGCGCAGGTAGCGCTCGTGCGCCGGCAGGTCGAGGCCGAGCGCCTTGCGCAGGCCGGCCACCGCTTCGGGCGAGACCGACTGGCCGAGGATCGCCTCGGTGGCGTCGCCCGGCAGGATGTTGGTGCCGACGAAGACGATCACCGACACGATCAGCAGCGTCAAAAGCCCGCCCAACACGCGCCGGGCGATCATTCCCAGCATCAGCATGGTGGACGACCCGGGGTCATGGACTCAGCCTTCGAGCCAGACGTTCTCGGCGTAGGCGTAGCCCATCAGGCCGCCGGTCGGGATCGGTTTTAGCCCTTTCAGCTTGGCGGTGTGGGCATCGAGGATGCTTATGAACACCGGCAGGCCGATGCCGCAGTTGTCGTGAACCAGGGTCTGCATCTCGCCGTACATCTGCTTGCGCTTGGCCTCGTCGCGCTCGCCGCGCGCCGAGACCAGGAGCTGGTCGAACTTCTCGTTCTTCCAGGCGCTCTCGTTCCAGGTCGAATCGGACTTGAAGAACAGCGTGAACAGCACGTCGGCGCTGGGCCGCGGGTTGATGCTGCCCATGGTGAACGGCTGCTTCATCCACACGTTCGACCAGTAGCCGTCGGCCGGCATGCGCTTCACGTCGACGTTGAGGCCGATCTGCTGGGCCGCCTGCTGGATCAGCACCGCCTGGTCGAGCATGGTGCTGCTCGCCATGGCATGCAGCGGGACCGTGGTGTTGCCGATGCCCGAGCGCTGCAGATGGAACTTTGCCTTCTCCGGATCGAAGGGCCGCTGCTTCAGGCCGGGGAAGTAGAAGCGGTTGGTCGGGTCGATCGGCTGGTCGTTGGCCAGCACGGCATAGCCCTGGAACACGGCGCTCTTCATCTGCTCGCGGTTCAGCAGGTATTTCAGCGCCAGCACCAGGTCCTGGTTTTTACCGAGATCCGAATCCTGACGGATGACCAGGTCGTTGTAGCCACCGGCCTTGGTCTCGAACACGGCGTAGCCGGGGCTTGCCTGCACGCGCTTGGCGAGCTGCGGGCTGATCGCGGCTGCGATCTGCACGTCGCCCGACAGCAGCGCATTCAGCCGCGCGGTCTGGTCGGGAATGCCGAACAGCTCGATCTCGTCGAGATAGGGTTGGCCCGGCTTGAAATACTCGGTGTTGCGCACGCCGATTGACTTGATGCCGGGCTGGAACTCCTGGCAGCGATAGGGGCCGGTGCCGATCGCAGTGGTGAAGCTGGTCGTGCCGTTCTTGATGATCAGGAAATGCGGCGTGCCCAGCACCACGGGGAGATCGGCGTTGGGCGATTCGAGCGTGATCTTCACCTCGTTCTTGCCGCTGGCCACGATCTCCTTCATCGGCGCGGCCAGCGCCTTGGCGGCCGAGCCCGTCGCCGGATCCTTGTGGCGCGCCAGGGAGAAGACGACGTCGTCGGCGGTGAGCGGCGTGCCGTCGTGGAACTTGACGTCGCGACGCAGCTTGATCGTCCACACCGTGGCGCTGCTGTCGCTCTCGATCGCTTCGGCGAGCTCGAGCTGCGGCGCCAGGCTGGCGTCGAGCCGCGTCAGGCCGTTGTAGAACGTGAAGCAGCGCGTGTAGTCGGTCTGGTTGTTCTGCTTGGCCGGATCGACCGTATCGGCCGTCGACGAGGTCTGCGAGGCGACCTTGATGCGCCCGCCGCGCTTGGGCGTCTGGGCGAGCGCGCGTCCGGCATCGCCGATGATGAGACCCGCGGTCGCCGCCGACATGCCGGCAGCGCCCAGCCACCGCATGAGATCGCGCCGGCTGGCGCCCTGTCGCAAAGCCGCCTCGATGGCCAACATATCGTGCCGCTTGATGGTCATTGCCTGCTCCTGTTCGTCCCTTCGCTGCACCATCGTACGCAGTGCTTAACGCGTGCCATGATCGCGACGGGGGCGGGAAAAGCACGGTCGCAATTCCTAGACAGGCCATACGCCCAGCGTATGGAACGCCCAGACAGGCCTACGGCATTGTTTTTGCTACGGCTTTGGCAGCTATCATTTGCCCTTAAAGGGCTATACGCTAACCGTATGGTCGCGCTGGCCAGACTCGTGCCCTCCCTACGCAGCCTCCTGATCTTCGAATCGGTCGCTCGATCAGGCAGCTGCAGCGCGGCGGCGCGCGAATTCAACCTCACTCAGCCCTCGGCCAGCCGCAACATCGCGCAGCTCGAGGCTCATCTCGGCATGCCGCTGTTCACCCGCAGCGCCGCCGGCATGGAGCTGACGCGTGAAGGCCAGATCCTCTACCAGGCGCTGGGCGACGGCTTCCATCGGGTGGAGACCGCGCTGAACCACCTCTCGGCGCTGCGCGACGCCAAGGACGTGGTCGAGCTGTCGCTGTCGACGGCGTTCGTCACGCACTGGCTGGTGCCGCGCCTGCCGCTCTTCCACCAGGCCTTTCCGTCGGTCGACCTGCGCTTCCAGTTGGTCCACAGCAACCTGCGCGGCGGGCCGGGCACGGTCGATCTCGCCATGCGCATGAAGGGCGAGCACGACGCCGATTACCACAGCTGGCATTTCGCGCCCGAGCTGATCATCCCGGTGTGCAGCCCAAGCTACCTGGCGCAGCACAAGCCGCTGCTGGGCGTCCGCGGCGAGTCCGGCCATACCCTGCTGCACCTGTCGGACGCGCATTTCGATCCCAAGACGCTGTGGGGCGCCACGACCGCGCCGGTGGCCCGCCATGCCCTGCTGGAGTTCAGCGACTATGCCGTCGTGCTGCAGGCGGCGCTGAGCGGCGGCGGCGTGGCCCCGGGCTGGATCTCGGTCGTGTCGCGGCCGCTGCTCGACGGCACGCTGGTGCCGGCCTCGCCCTTGCGGGTGCGCACGGGCAAGCATTTCCATCTGCTCGCCGCGCGCGGCAAGCCGCTGCGCGACGTCGTGGTGGCGATCTGCGACTGGCTGCTCGACCAGATGCGGCAGGACATGGAACGCGTGGCGCCGCTGATCGACCGGGCCTAGTCATTTCCCTCCCCATCGCGGACTCCGCGATCGGGAGGAAGCACTGTTTGCCGCCCCCTAAACAGTGAATCTCACTGCGAGAGGCCGCCAATTCGGTGCCCAATCCGACCTCGCCGCCACTAATCTCCCCGTACCGAAGCTGGAGAGCCGCCATGCCCGACGTCACCAAGTTCAACACGCTCACCTTCGACTGCTACGGCACGCTGATCGACTGGGAGCGCGGCATCCATGCCGAGCTGCGCCCGTGGGTGGATCGCCATGGCCGCCGTGACCTCGACGACAACACACTGCTGGAGACCTTCGGCACGATCGAGGCGGCGTGCGAGGCCGAGACGCCGGGCAAGCTTTACCCTGAGATCCTGGCCGAGGTGCACCGCCGGCTGGCGGACAAGTGGGGCATCAAGGCGACCGCTAGCGAAGCGGCCGAGTTCGGCCAGTCGGTCGGCCGCTGGCCCGCCTTCGCCGACAGCGCGACGTCGCTGCAGTACCTCAAGCGCTACTACAAGCTGGTGATCCTCTCCAACGTGGATCGCGCCTCCTTCGCACGCAGCAACGAGAAGCTGGGCGTCGCGTTCGACCGCATCCTCACCGCCCAGGACATCGGCTCTTACAAGCCCAGCCTGCGCAATTTCGAGTACGCGTTGGGCGACCTCGAGCGCACCTTCGGCACCAGGAAGGGCGACATCCTGCACACCGCCCAGAGCATCTTCCACGACGTGGTGCCGGCCCGTTCCGTGGGCCTGGCGACGATGTGGATCAACCGCCGCAAGTCGGTCGGCGGCTGGGGCGCCACGCCGGCGCCCAAGGCCCCGGGGGCGCTGACGACGCCGGACATCGAGGTCGCCAGCATGGCCGATTTCGTGGTCTTGCATCAGGCCCACCTTCGTGGCGAATCTGCGTGAGGCGCAGCCCTAGGCCTGCGCCACCCAACGGGGGCAGGCAGTATGAAACCACGGGGCGGCGGCACGATCCGGCTCGACAGGCTCGATCTCAAGATCTTGGCGACGCTGCAGACCGCGGGCCGGATCAGCAACCTCGAGCTCGCCGATACGGTCGGGCTCTCGGCCACGCCGTGCCAGCAGCGGGTACGGCGCATGGAGGCGGCGGGCTACATCAGCGGCTATGGCGCGCACCTTGCAATCGATCGCATATGCCGCAACATCGTCGTCTTCACCGAAATCACGCTCAGCAACCACCGGCGCGAGGATTTTTTGAAGTTCGAGCGCGGCATCCAGGAGATCCCGCAGATCCTCAACTGCTTCCTGGTGACCGGCGGCTACGACTACCTGGCGCAGTTCATCGCCCAGGACATCCACGACTACCAGACCACCGTCGAGAGCCTGCTCGACCGCGACCTGGGCGTCGACAAGTACTTCAGCTACGTCACCATCAAGCAGGTCAAGCGCAGCACCGGCTTTCCGCTCGCCGACCTGGTCGAGCAGCCAGCCTCTTGAATCGGCGATGAAGGGCTTGCTGCTGGTGAAGTCCGGCGGCGCGGCCGCGCTGCCCGAGTGGCAGGCAGGCTTCGCCGAGCTCGCGCCAGAGCTGGAAGTGCGCTGGTGGGACGATCCCACGGTCGATCCCGATGCCGTCACCCACGTCCTGGTCTGGGAACCCCGGCCCGGGCGGCTGGCACGCTACCCGAACTTGCGCGTGATCTTCAGCAGCGCGGCCGGCGTCGACCACATCACCTGCGATCCCGACCTGCCGCGCGGCGTGCCGATCGTGCGCATGGCGACCGAGGAAACGGCGCAGACCATGGGTGAGTACGTCTGCCTGGCTGCCCTCTCGATCCTGCGTGACGGCAACCGGCTCGCCGCTGCACAGGCCAACCGGCAATGGGACTCGTTCGAGCAGCCGCACACAGCGCTCGACAAGCGGGTCGGCGTCATGGGGTTGGGCAACATCGGACAGGTGGTGGCGCGCATGCTGCGCGGCCTGGGATTCTCGGTTTCAGGCTGGGCGCGCACGCCGCGCAACCTCGATGGCATAAAAGTCCATTCAAGTCTCGATAGCTTGCTGGCCGAGAGCGACATCCTCGTCGGGCTGCTGCCCGAGACGCCGCAGACGCGCGGCCTTCTAGACCGCGACCGCATCCGGCGACTGCCGCGCGGTGCGGGAATCGTCAATGCCGGGCGCGGCTCGCTCATCGTCATGCCCGACCTGATCGCGGCCCTCGACGAGGGCCATCTCGGCGCGGCCTATCTCGACGTCTTCGATCCCGAGCCGCTGCCGGCCGATCATCCGGCCTGGCGCCATCCGCGCATCACTGTCACGTCGCATGTTGCAGGCTTTGCCTCGCGCCGCGCCCGAGCGCGTGCGGTGGTCGCGGCGCTAAAAGCCCAAGAGCGCGGCGATCCCTTGCCGAACCTCTACGACGCCGATCGCGGCTACTGATCTAGAAGTCCGCGACCTTGCCCCAGGCCGAACCGGCGAACCGCTCGGCTCGATAGGGCGCGGGATCCACCACCGGCCGCGCGCCCGTGATCAGGTCGGCAACGAGATGCCCCGCGCCCGGGCCGATGCCGAAGCCGTGGCCGCTGAATCCCGCCGCCAGGATCAGACCGGGCAGGCCCGGCACCTCGCTGATGGCGGGGATGCCGTCGGGTGTGCTGTCGATATAGCCGGCCCACGCCGCAGTGATGGGCGCGCGCTGCAACGCCGGCAGCAGGATGCCAGCGCGCCGATACGTGTCGCTTATCTGCCGCTGATCCGGCGCCGGATCGAGGGTGCGAACGCGCTCCATCGGTGAGGGCGCATCGGGGCGCCAACGGTCGAGCGTCTCGAAGCCGGCGCGCCAGCCTTTCAGGCCGCCGGGAGCCAGTGAACGCCAGCGCCGCACGAACATCGGCACGAACGCGCGCGCAAACCTCAGCTTCTGCGGCGTCGGATCGACGCGGCCACGGCCGCTGATCGCGAGCGTATAGCCGCCGTCGCCGCGGCGCGTGACCGAGACGGCGGCCGTATGGAGATCGGCAGCTCGCGCGCATCACGGTTCTGCTGCCGGCACCAGCCCCAGTTGCGGCTCGACTGCTCGGCGGCGATGCGGCCCTTCTCGACCAGCGCCACGCTGAGGCCGCGTCGCGCGAGGTAGTAGGCGGCAAAGACTCCGACGATGCCGCCGCCGATCACCACGGCATCAGCGGCCGGTGGCAGCGTGGGCGACGTCTCGATGTGGAGCAGCGGCGCAGGCATCCGGGTTTTTCTAGCCTGCCGATGGTAGTGAGATTCACCAAGTTGACGGCGACAGGCAGTGTTTGTGCCTGGTTACCGGACGCGCGCGCCGGATGCCCGAACGATCGGCGGCCAGAACACGCGTTCCTGGCCGATGAACTGCTCGAACTTCGCCGGCGTGTAGTCGAGCATGGGCGGCAGGCCGTTGTCGTTCAGGCGCTTGCTGATCGCGGCATCGGCCAGCGCCTCGGCCATCACCGTCGAGAGCTTGGCGACGATCGGTTGGGGCAGGCCGGCGGGGCCGAAGATCCCGAACCATGAATAGGCCTTGAATTCCGGCAATCCGGCTTCGGTGGGATTGGGGACGTCCGGGATCAGCGGCTGCCGGTCAGGCGACGCCATGAGGATGCGCAGGTTGCCGTCGCGATGGTGCGGGCCGTGCAGCACCGGCACGTCGAAGGCCCACTGCACGTCGCCGTTGACCAGCGCCTGGATGGCCTCCGCGCCGCTGCGATAGGGAACATGCTCGGCCTGGCAGCCGGTGAGACGCAGCAGGTTCGCGCCGGCGAGATGGCTGGTGGCGCCGATGCCGTTGCTGGCGTAGCTGAGCTTGCCCGGGTTGGCCTTCATCTCGGCGACCAGCTCCTGCACCGAGTTCACCTTGAGGCCCTTGCGTGTGACCGACAGGCACATCGGCACAAAGACGGTTGGCGAGATCGCCGTCAGGTCCTTTTCCGGCGCGAACGGCAGGCGCTCGTACAGCGCGGGTGCGATCACGACCTGGGAGACTGTGCAATGGCCCAGTGTGTAGCCGTCGGGTGCCGACTTGGTGACGCTGTCCGTCCCGACCACGCCTCCCGCCCCGGCGCGATTCTCGACGATGCACGTCTGGCCCAGCATCTCGTTGAGCTTGGGCGCCAGGATGCGCATGGAAATGTCGGTCGAGCCGCCCGGCCCGAAGGGCACGATGAAGCGGATGGGCTTGGCGGGCCACGGCGCTTCCGCGCGGACAATGGCCGGCGCCGCGACGATGGCCGACGACGACAGAATCAGAGAGCGACGGCCGATGGCCCGCGAAGTCCTAGAAATGTTGTCCATTACCCTTCCCTTCATGCATCGAGGCGACGGTCGAGCCAGTCGCGCGCCTGGTAGTAGGTGCCGACGATCGGCAGGAACCACGGCTTGCCGTGGAACAGCGGATGCGTCGGCATCGTGCCGGTATCGAAGGCACTCACCCGGTCCGACGTGCCATTCAAAATCTTCTGGGCGATGCCGTGGCCCAGCCAGTTCATCATCACGACGCCGCTGCCGTTGCAGCCCAACGCATAGTGGATGCCGTCGTGCTGGCCGATATGCGGCATGTAATCGAACGGCACGGCGACGCGCCCGCCCCAGCTGTGGGAGATACGGACGCCGGCGAGCTGCGGGAAGCGCTGCACCATGGCGCGGTGCAGGATCGCCGCCGTGACCTTTTCGCCGGCCGGGAAGAAGCGCGCACGGCCGCCGAACAGCAGGCGTCGGCCGTTGGGCGACAGCCGGAAGTGATTGATCACGCGGCGCGTCTCCGACACCGCGCGATTGGAGGGCAGCAGGCTGTTGGCGAGGTCGGCAGGCAGTTCCTCGGTGGCGATCATGTGGGTCGCGACGGGAATCACCTGACGATGCAGCGGGCCGACCAGCCGGCCGGTGTAGCCGTTGGTCGCAACCACGACGGTTCCCGCGTTCACCACACCGCGATTCGTCTCCACCTTCCAGCCGCCGCCGCGCTGCCGGGTGATGGCAGTGACGCGCGTGCCGCCCTGCGCCTTGGCCCCGGCCCGGCGCGCCGCCGCCAGCAGGCCGGCATGGAGCTGCGCCGGCTGCAGATGGCCCGCCCGGCCGATCAGCACGCCGCCGCGATAAAAGTCGCTGCCGATCTCCTCGCCCATCGACTTGGCGTCGATCATGCGGGCCTCGGCATCGGAGTAGCGGTTGAGATCGTCGAGACGCTCCTGCCATCCCCGCCAGTGATCGGCCGTCCACAGCGCCGTCAGCCTGCCGGTGCGGTGCAATCCGCACTGGATCTGATGGCGCTCGATGGTGGCTTCGAGGTGACGCAGGCCGGCCGCGGCATCGCGCAGGATCGCCTGCCGCCGCCCCGCTGCAGCCGCCTTGGTGGCGTTGCCGCCGCCCGGGATCTTGCCGATGTTGACGCCGCCGGTGATCTGGCCGCCGTTGCGCGAGCTCGCCCCCCAGCCCAGGCGCTCGGCATCGAGAACCAGGGCCTCGCGGCCACCTTCGGCCAGGGTCAGCGCGCAGTGGACACCGGCATAGCCGCCGCCGACGACCAGCACGTCGACGGCGCACGGCAGGTCCGCCCGCGGCTCCTCGGCGGCGCAGCAATCGTCCCACCACCAGGGAGCGGCGCGAAAATCCGCCGTGAAGATGTCGGTGGCCATGGCCTATTCAGCCGCCGCCTGCTGCGGACGTATGTACGGCAGCTCGGCGAGCAAGGCCTGCCACACGGCCTGCACGTCGGCGGCGCCGCTGCCTTCGCGCTTGAGGCCCTCCATCAGCTTTCGCTTCACGAAGTAGCGCCAGTGAACGGGCAGGCTCGCCAGCAGCCCGGTCATGGCGTCGTAGGCACCGCGGGTCCATACGCGCTCGTAGGCATCGCGCGCGGCGCCGAAATGGAAGTGCGGATGCGGCTCGTTGCGGCGGCGTTGTGCACGCAGCGCTTCGGTCGCGGGCAGGTCGACCGCGAGGTCGGCGCCCATGCCGGTCAGCACCACGCCGTACTCCGTCTCGGCATCGGCGAAGGTGACGTAGTTGCAGATGACGTCGCGCAGCACGCGCTCGGGCTCGCGGTCGAGCGGGTCGCCGCGGCCGCCGCCGCCCGGGGAGACGATGCTGACGATATCGCCGGGACCTGCGGTGAAGGTGTCGATGTTGTTCAGCACGCGCATGTCGGGGTGGCCGGGATTGAGCGACATCGTCGAGCCGCGGCCGGCCTTGCCGCCTAGAATGCCCCAGGCCTGGAAGCGGCAGCGGTCGCGGTTGCGCGCGGTGATGCGCGTGTTGGGCGTGAAGACCTGGAACTCCATCCGGGTCGCGAGGCCGCCGCGCCAGCGGCCGGCGCCGCCGGTTCCCGATGCCAGGCCATAGCGGCGGAAGCGGATCGGCACCTCGGCCTCGGTGATCTCGACGGGCGTATTCTTGAGATAGGCCGCGTCGGCACCGCTGCCGTTGGTGCCGTCGCCCGTCGGCATGCCGCCGGAGCCGCCGACCACCGGGTTGACCGCGGCGATCACCGCCTCGCCGGTGCGATCGTCGTGCGTCATGACGTTGACGATCGAGCTCGAGCCCGCGGGTGCCGCGGGCATGCGCTCGGGCATCGCCTGGCCGAAGGCGCCGAACAGCAGGCTGCGGATGCGGCCGCAGGTCAGGCTGCGCATGCCGACGGCGGCGGGGAACTGCGGATTGACCACCGTTCCCTCGGGCAGAATGCAATGGAATGGCCGCGTCAGGCCGAAATTCAGCACCAGGTTGGGATTGAGCGAATAGAGGATGTAGTAGACGCCGACCAGCATCAGCGTGTGATGCGGATTGCCGCCGGTCGGCACGTTGAGCGACGAGGTGAGCTGCGGGTCGCTGCCAGTGAAGTCGAGGACGGCGGAGTCACCTTTTATGCGCAGCGTCACCACGAGCCGCGCCGGGTAGCCGTCCGGGCCGTCCTCGTCGGCGTAGTCGGAGAAGAAGTATTCGCCGTCCGGAATCGAGCGCAGGATCTCGCGCGCCTGGTACTCGGCGTAGTCGAGCAGGTCGCTCATCCCCTGGCGCAGCGTGTCTGCGCCGAACTTGGCTATAAGCTCGCGCACCTTGCGCTCGCCGGTGTTCATGGCGCCGACGAAGGCTTTCAGATCACCGACGTTCAGGTCAGGCTTGCGGACGTTGGTCATCATCACATCCAGCAATTCCTGGTTCAGCACACCGGCGCGATAGAGCTTGGTGGGCTTGAAGCGGATGCCTTCCTGGTGGATCTCGGTCAGGGCGCGCGACAGGCTCGCCGGCACCGCACCACCCATGTCGGTGTTGTGGATGTGGCCGGCTGTGAAGCACAGCAGCTCACCCTCGTGGAAGATCGGCTTCCACAGCACGAGGTCGGGCGTGTGCGTGGCGAGATAGCCCGAGTAGGGATCGTTGGTGAGCGCGATGTCGCCCGGCTCGTAGTTGGGGATCATCGGAATGGCGCGGCCGTAGTCGAGGCCGGGATACCAGGTCGCCCCGAGGTCCATGGGCACGGCGGCCGTGCGGCCCGCGGCATCGAGGATCTGGATGGTGAAGTCCTCGGTCTCCTTCACGAAGGTCGAATGCGCCGTGCGATAGAGCGTGTAGGCCATGCTCTCGGCCGCGGCGCGCATGTGGTTGGCGAGGATCTCGAGCGTTACCTTGTCGACTCTCATGGCCGTCACTCCGCCCGCTCAAGAACGATGTTGCCGCCGCCGTCGACCGTGGCGCCGAAGCCGGGCGGCACGCAGGCCGTCGTATCGTCCTGCACGATGACGCAGGGGCCGGAGAAGCGGTGATGCGCCTCCAGCGCGGCGCGCCGGTAGAAGGGAACCACGTGCCAATCGCCGTCGAAGAAGACTTTTAGCGTCTGCTCCGCGACGGGCGCTTCGCTGGCGGCGCGCGCCAGGGGGCGAAGGTAGGGTTTGGGCGAGGCGCCCGAGACGACGAGACGCAGGTTCATGATCTGCACGGCCGAGTCCCGATCGCAGAAATCGTAGATGCCCTCGTGGGCGCGATGGAATGCCTCGGTGACCGCCGCCATGTCGCCCGCCTCGATGACGCTGCTCGCCAGCGGCACTTCGATCTCGAAGGATTGGCCGCGATAGCGCATGTCGGCGAACCAGGCATACGCGGCCTGGCCGGTGAATTCCTGGTCGTCACGCAACCAGGCCGTCCCGTCTGCCTGCAGCGTCTTGGCCGCGTCGCGCAACCGCGCCGTGTCGCCGTCCGACGCCATGATGAAGAGCGTGCGTATGAAGTCGTTCTTGACGTTGGCGACCAGGCCGCCCAGCGCACTCACCACGCCGGGGCGCGACGGAATCAGCACGCGCTGCATACCGAGCTCGCGCGCCAGGAAGCAGCCCAGCATCGGGCCGGCACCGCCGAACGGCAGGAGGGCGAAGTCGCGGGTGTCGACGCCGTAGCGGGCGACGAGCTTGTTGACCTCGACGAACATGCCGGAGATGGCGATGCGGATGATCGCTTCCGCGGTCTGCTCGAGCCCGAGACCGATGCGGCTCGCCAGCGTGCCGATGGCGGCCCGTGCCAGCGCCACGTCGGGGCGGAACGCGCCGTAGGCGAGATCGTGCTGGCCTAAAAAGCCGCAGACCGTGAAGGCGTCGGTGATGGTGGGCAAGGTGCCGCCGCGACCGTAGCAGGCCGGTCCCGGCGAGGAGCCGGCGCTCTCGGGCCCGACTTTCAGCACGCCGAAGCCGTCGACCCAGGCGATCGAGCCGCCGCCGTCGCCGATCGACGATACCGCCACGCTCGGGATGTAGAGCGGCAGGTCGCCGATCTTCTCGCCCAGGCCGAACTGCGGCTGGCCGTCGATGATCAGGGCGACGTCGGCGCTGGTGCCGCCGATGTCGAGCGTGATCACGTTGGGATGGCCCGCTTCCCGGGCGACCCAGGCCGCCCCCATCACGCCCGATGCCGTGCCCGACAGGACCATGCTGACGCAGGCGCGCTTGCCGAGTTCGGCCCGCATGATGCCGCCGTTGGACTTGGTGATCAGCGGCTCGGCCGTCACGCCGCGGCTCTCCAGGCCCTCGATCAGCTTCTCGAGGTAGTCGCTGACCTTGGGATGGACGTAGCCGTTGATCAGCGCCGTCGTCGTGCGCTCGTACTCGCGGATGATCGGCCAGACCTCGCTGGAGCGGAAGACAAACAGCTGTGGCGCGACGCGCGCGGCGATCGCCGCCACTTGGGTCTCGTGTGCGGGATTGCGGTAGGCGTTGAGCAGCGAGATGACGATGCCGTCGACGCCCTTGGCCAGAGCCTTCTCGACTGCCAACACGACGGACGCCTCGTCGACGGCCTGTTCGACCGTGCCGTCGGACAGCATGCGCTCGCGGATGCCGAAGATTCGGTCACGCGGCACCAGCGGCGCGCCGCGCCGCGAGAACAGGCTGTAGGCCTCGGGCATCCGCAGCCGCGCCAGCTCGACCACGTCCTCGAAGTTCTCGGTGGTGAGCAACGCCAGCGACGCGCCCTTGCGCTGGATGACCGTGTTGATGCCGACCGTCGTGCCGTGGACGAAGCTCGTGATGTCGGATGGACGGACGCCGTGGCGTTCCTGCAAAAGGTCAAGGCCGCGCAGCAGTTCCGCGCCCGGCGTCTGCGGCGTGGTGAGCACTTTCAGGCTGTGCAGCTCCTCCTTGGTCTCGTCCCACAGGCAGAAGTCGATGAAGGTGCCGCCGATATCGACGCCAACGCGCATGCCCATGTCGACAAAGAGCTCCTGTTGCTGTGCCTTCAACTATGACGGGGCCACGCCGGCCGTCGACAGAAGACATTGAGCAACCCCATAACCTCCGGTTATGGTCTGGCCATGAACGCCCGCCAGCTCGAAATCTTCCATGCCGTGATGCGCAGCGGGACGATCACGGGTGCCGCGTCCTTCCTCGGCATTTCCCAACCCGCCGTCAGCAAGGCCATGCGCGCGATGGAGCGGAGCCTGGGGTTCAGGCTGCTGCGCCCCATCAAGGGCCGCCTCTATCCGACGCCGGAGGCGCAGCGGCTGCTGCCCGACGCCGACCGCATCATGAGCGAGCTGTCGGCCTTCGAGCGCCTGACCGGCGAGGTGAAGACCGGCGGCGCAGCGCTCGTGCGCGTGGTCGCCTCGTCGTCGAGCGCGACGGCGCTGCTGCCGGCGGCCGCTGCGCCATTCCAGAAGGCCAATCCGGCCGTCCGCATCTCCTCACATCTGCTGCCGGCGCGCGAAGTCGCCGAAGCCGTGGCCGCCGGCGAGGCCGATTTCGGCCTGACGCTGTCACCGGTGCAGCTTCCCGGCCTGACGGTGCGGACGCTGGGCGCCGCGGAGATGGTCTTCATTGCGCCGCTCGGCCATCCGCTGCTGGAGCGCGAGACGATCATACCCAGCGATCTCGCCTCGTACGCGCTGATCTCGTTCGGCCGCGAGACGCATTTCGGCCAACTGCTCGACCAGGCCTTCGAGTCTGTCGGCGCGCGCCGACAGACCGGCCTGCAGGTGACCATGAGCATCGTCGCCGCCTGCTACGTCCAGCGCGGGCTCGGCGTGGCGCTGGTCGACAGTTTCGCGCTCAACACCGGACTGGCCGGCCTCGGCTGGCGGCCGTTCACGCCCACCGTCGTGCTGCCGGTCACGTTGATGAGCCAGGGCAATCACCTGCTGTCACGTCATGCCAACGGCCTGGTGAGCAGCATTGAAAAAGTCCTGCAGGCCTGGACGCGCTCCATGAGAAAAAGCCGACGCTGAACATTTCCTTTCGCTCGGCTGGAAGAAGCAGTATCGGATCATCGAATGTCGCCTCCCGTCACCCGTATCCCAAGCGATGAAAAACTGCCGCCATCCGCCGATGTCGTCGTCATCGGCGGCGGCATCGCCGGCATCACCGCCGCCTACCATCTCGCCAAGAAGGGCCACTCGGTCGCCGTGGTCGAGAAGGGCTACGTCGCCGGCGAGCAGTCGAGCCGCAACTGGGGCTGGTGCCGCCAGCAGCACCGCGATCTGCGCGAACTGCCGCTGGCGCAGCGCGCCGTCGACATGTGGAGCGGCCTGAACGAGGAGCTCGGCGCCGAGACCGGCTTTCGCCGCAGCGGGCTCGTCTATGTGACGACCAGCCAGGCCGACCTCGATCGATATGCGAGCTGGACCGACAAGGCCCGCGAGATGCAGATGCATAGCCACGTCCTGTCTGCGGCCGAGGCAGCGGCAATGACTCCGGGCAGCACCGGAAAATGGGTCGGCGGCATCCATTCGCCGACCGACGGCCGGGCGGAACCTGCGCTTGCCGTGCCGGCGATCGCCCAAGGAGCGCGTCGTCTCGGTGTCACCATCCACCAGGATTGTGCGGCGCGTGGGCTGGAAACCTCGGCGGGCCGCGTCTCGGGCGTGGCTACCGAGAAAGGCACGATCCGCACCAGCGCTGTGCTGGTCGCCGGCGGCGTCTGGACCTCGATGTTCTGCCGCCACCACGGCATCGACATGCCGCTGGTCGGCGTGCGCTCGACCTCGTTCTTCACCGCGCCGGCGCCGCAGATCACCGAAGGCGGCATTTCCACACCGGACGTTACGTTCCGCCGCCGGCTCGACGGCGGCTACACGATCGGCATCAGCGGTCGCGGCATGCTGGAACTCACGCCGCAGGGGCTGATGTATGCCAGGCCGTTCTGGCGCACCTTCAAGAAGCGCTACAAGCTCGTCACCATCGGTGTCGGCCGCTCCTTCTTTGACGGCCCCGAGGCGATCCTGAACTGGCGCAACGACACCGTCTCTCCCTTCGAGCGCTGGCGCACCTACGATCCGCCGGCGCAGGAGAAGCTGGTCGCCTTCGCGCTGAAGCGCATCGCCGAGCTCTACCCCGAGCTCGCCAACGTGAAGATCGTGCACAAATACGGCGGGCTGATCGACTTCACGCCCGACTGGATCCCGGTGATCTCGGCCATCGACAAGCTGCCAGGCCTGCATGTTTCCGCCGGCTTCAGCGGGCACGGCTTCGGCATCGGTCCCGCCGCGGGGCGGCTCGCAGCCGACATCGTCGCGGGCGATCCGCCGATCGTCGATCCGCATCCCTATCGCTACAGCCGCCTCGTCGACGGCACGGACTTGGGTGAACCAGGTCTGATGTGAATGGCGTCGGCCTTTTGGCGTATCCTGTCGCATCGTCGCAAACCGCCGACAGGAGACACGCCATGGCCGCGCCCCGTCCGTCCAAGACCCGCATCGGCAATCACGTGCTGAGGCCCGAGACCCTGATGCTGAGCTACGGCTACGATCCGATGCTGTCGGAGGGCGCGGTCAAGCCGCCGGTCTTCCTCACCTCGACCTTCGTCTTCGGCTCGGCCGAGGAAGGCCGCGACTTCTTCGACTATACCGCGGGGCGCAAGAAGCCGCCCGAAGGCACCGGCGCCGGCCTCGTCTATTCGCGCTTCAACCATCCCAACAGCGAGATCGTCGAGGACCGGCTCGCGGTCTACGAGGGCGCGGAATCCTGCGTGCTGTTCTCCTCCGGCATGTCGGCGATCTCGACGACTATTTTAGCCTTCGCCCGCCCCGGCGACGTCATCCTGCATTCCCAGCCGCTCTACGGCGGCACCGAGACGCTGCTGGCGCGCACCATGGCGGACTTCAACATCGCCGCCGTCGGTTTCGTCGACGGCGTGAGCGAGCCCGTCATTCGCGCCGCCGTCCAGGAGGCGCGCGGCAAGGGGCGGATATCAGTCATCATGATCGAGACGCCGGCCAATCCAACCAACACGCTGGTCGACATCAAGCTTTTACGCCGAATCGCCGACGAGATCGGGACGGCTCAGGGGTTCCGGCCGATCCTGGTGTGCGACAACACCCTGCTCGGCCCGGTGTTCCAGCGTCCCCTCGCCCGTGGCGCCGACGTCTCTGTCTATTCGCTGACCAAGTATGTCGGCGGCCATTCCGATCTTATAGCCGGCGCCGCCTTGGGCTCGAAGGCGACCATCGCGCCGATCAAGGCGCTGCGTGGCAGCGTCGGCACGAACCTCGACCCGCACTCCTGCTGGATGCTGGGCCGTTCGCTCGAGACGCTGGGGCTTCGGATGGAGCGGTCGAACACCAATGCCCGGCTCGTGGCCGAATATCTGCGCGACCATCCCAAGGTCGACAAGGTCCACCACCTGGCTTTTCTGGAGGAGGGCTCGGAAGCACAGTCGGTCTTCGCCCGGCAGTGCACGGGCCCGGGCTCGACCTTCTCCTTCGACATCAAGGGTGGAGAGAAACAGGCATTCGCCTTCCTCAACGCCCTGCAGATCTTCAAGCTGGCGGTCAGCCTCGGCGGCACCGAATCGCTGGCCAGCCACCCCGCCGCCATGACGCACTCGGGCGTTCCGGTCGCCGTGCGCGACCGAATCGGTGTGCTCGACACGACCATCCGCCTGTCGGTCGGCATCGAACATCCCGACGACTTGATCGCCGACCTGACGCAGGCCCTGGCGACGATCACATAGGATTTACGCCCCGCCTGCGTGAATAGGCTGGACTGGCATGGTGCGTGCAGCACCGATTCTGTCAGGATGACAGTGTGGGCGATGGAGACATCATGAGACCGACAGTCCGCAGTGCCGCTTTGACCTTCGCCTTCTGCCTCGCCGCCGGCAGCGCCGTCGCTCAGGGCAACCTGCGCATCGGCCTGGGCGACGATCCCGACGGCCTCGACCCGACCACGTCGCGCTTCTACACCACGCGCATCGTCTTCGCGGCGCTGTGCGACAAACTCTTCGACATCGACGAGAAGGGCGGGATCGTGCCGCAGCTTGCGCTTTCTTCCGAGACGTCGGCCGACGGCAAGACGGTCACCATCAAGCTGCGCTCCGGCGTGAAATTTCACGACGGCGAGCCGCTCGACGGCGCAGCGGCCAAGTACAGCCTCGAGCGGCACATGAACATGAGGGGCTCGTTCCGCAAGCCCGAGCTCGCCGCCGTCGACAGCGTCGAGGTGGTCGACGCCGCGACTGTGAAGCTCAACCTCAAGCAGCCCTTCTCGCCGCTGCTGGCCCAGCTCACCGACCGCGCCGGCATGATGGTCTCGCCCAAGGCGGCCGAGGCGTCCGGCGACAAGTTCGCGCTGAAACCGGTGTGCGCCGGCCCGTACAAGTTCGTCGAGCGCGTCGCACAGGACCGCATCGTGCTCGATAAGTTCGCCGACTACTGGAACAAGGATCACGTCTTCATCGACAAGATCACCTACGTGCCGATCGTCGACAGCACCGTGCGGCTCGCCAACCTGCGCTCGGGCGGTCTCGACATGATGGAGCGGCTGCTCGCCACCGACATCAAGACGGTGCGCGACGATCCCAAGCTCAGGCTGAGCAAGGCGGTGTCGATCGGCTTCTTCGCCCTGCTGGTCAATGTCGCCAATGGGGCCAAGGCCGACAATCCATTGGGCAAGGATCCGCGTGTGCGCCAGGCCCTCGATCTGTCGATCGACCGCGAGGCGCTGAACCAGGTCGTGTTCAACGGCGAGTTCGTGCCGGGCAACCAGTGGGTCAACCCGCAGAGCCCGTGGTACCAGCAGGCCTTTCCCATCCCCAAGCGCGACGTTGCCAAGGCCAAGGCGCTGCTGAAGGAGGCGGGCGTCACGGGCCGGCTCACGGTCGACTTCATGATCGCCAACAACCCCGAGATCCGCCAGGTGGCCGAGGTGCTGCAGTCGATGGTGGCCGAGACGGGTTTCGACTTGAAGATCCGCGTGGTCGAGGCGGCGACCGGACTGAAGGCGGCCGAGGACGGCGACTTCCAGCTCTACGAGAACCAGTGGAGCGGCCGCGTCGATCCTGACGGCAACACCGTGCTCTACCAGACCTGCGGCTCGCCGCTGAACACCGGGCGCTACTGCGACAAGGAGATCGACGAGTGGCATCGCGAGGCGCGCGCTTCCAACGACTTCGCCACCCGCAAGAAGGTCTACGAGAAGATCGCCGCCAAGTTCCTGCCCACCGGCTGGATGATCTACCTCTACCATCCCAACTACCTGATCGCCCACACGACGCGGCTGGAAGGCTTCAAGCCCTACCCCGACGGATTGATCCGGGTGACAGGTGTGAAGCTCAAGTAGGGAGCGCGGGCCTCTGGCCCGCCGCCTTCGTGAGCGGGCCAGAGGCCCGCGCTCCCAGCTAGTCCCTGCTGCACCACTCGACCATCCTGCGCATGAAGACCTCGCAGGCGTCGATCTGGGGGGCGAGGATGTACTCGTTGGGCTGATGCGCCTGGGCGATGTCGCCCGGCCCGCACACCACGGTCGGCACGCCCAGCACCTTGCGGAAGATGCCGGCCTCGGTGCCATAGACCACGCTGCCCACGGTGTTCGAGCCCGACCAGGACCGGGCCAGGGCCTTGGCCTCGTCGTTGCCCTCCGACGAGAAAGCCGGCGTCGAGGAGCGCAGCACCGTGTCGATCGCCGCCGCCGGATGCTTGGCCTTCATCCTGGGCAGCAGCTCCTTTTCCAGCCATGCCAAAGCGCGGTTGCCCAGCGCCTCGATCGGCTCGGTCGGCAGCTCGCGATAGCCCCACAGGACCTCGCATTCGCGGGCCAGGATGTTGCCCGCCGTGCCGCCGGTGATAGTGCCGACGTTGAAAGTAGCGGCCGCCGGCATGAACTCGCTGTTCTTGGGCGCCTTGGCCTCGAGCTCATCCTGCACCTGGTTGAGATAGTGGATGAACTCGCCGGCGAAATGGATGGCGCTCACCCCGAGGTGGGTCATCGAGGAGTGCGCCTCGAAGCCGGTGAACTTGGTGATGTAGATCTGCGCACCCTTGTGGGCGTGGACCACCGTCATCATGGTCGGCTCGCCGATGATGATGGCGCGCGGCTTGGGCACTTCGTTCGCCATGCGGGCAGCCAGGTCATGGGCGCCGATGCAGCCCACCTCCTCGTCGTAGGAGAGCGCAAAGTGAATCGGCTTCTTGAGCTTGGCCTTCTTGAACTCCGGCAGCATGGCGAGTCCGATGGCATAGAACGCCTTCATGTCGCAGGTGCCGCGGCCGTAGTACTTGCCGTCCTTCAAGGTCAGCGTCCAGGGATCGGTGTCCCACGGCTGGCCGTCGACCGGCACCACGTCGGTGTGGCCCGACAGCACGACGCCATCCTTCACGTTGGGACCGATGGTGGCGAAGAGATTGGCCTTCTTGCCGTCCTCGCTCGGCACCAGCTTCGAGTCGATGCCGTGTTCCTGAAGGTACTTCTGTACGTACTCGATCAACGCCAGGTTGGAATTGCGCGAGGTGGTGTCGAATGCCACGAGACGGCGCAGCATTTCGACCGAGCCGACGATCTCCCCTGCCATGATGCTCCTTGATTGCCTAAACGGATGTCCGACCGATCATGGTCAAGAATTCGCGGCGTGTCTCGCCATTGTCGCGGAAGGCGCCCAGCATGCGGCTGGTCACCATGGCGACGTCGGACTTGTGGACGCCGCGGGTGGTCATGCACT
>JAKFVH010000149.1 GCA_021732285.1 Reyranella sp.
TGACGCGCGCGCTCCTGCTGCTGCCGTTCATCGTGCCGACCGTGCTGTCGACCATCGCCTGGCAGTGGATCCTCGATCCTGCCTTCAGCGTGGTGAACTGGGTGCTGAAGGCGACCGATATCGCCGATCCCGGGCCGAGCTGGCTCGGCAACCCGCACCTCGCGATGTTCTCGCTGATCATCGTCAATACCTGGCGCGGCTTGCCGTTCTACGCCATCACCCTGCTGGCCGGGCTGCAGACCATCTCGCCCGAGCTCTACGAGGCCGCGACCATCGACGGCGCGGGGCGCTGGGGCCGCTTCCGCTACGTCACGCTGCCGCTTCTGATGCCGATCATCTTCATCGTCACCATGTTCTCGGTGATCTTCACCTTCGCCGACTTCCAGCTGATCTACGTGCTGACGCGCGGCGGCCCGGCCAACACCACCCACGTCTTCGCGACCTACGCCTTCGACATCGCCATGGGCGCCGGCCAGTTCGGCCAGGGTGCGGCGATCGCGCTGTCCATGGTGCCGCCGCTGGCCCTGATCATCCTCGCGATGGCGATCTACATGCGGGCGCCGAAGTGATGAGGGCAAGCACGCCTTCCTCCCCAAGCGAAGCTTGGGGAGGTGTCGGCGTCATACGCCGACGGAGGGGTCATGGGCTTCCGATGGGCCCTCATGACCCCTCCGTCCGCTGCGCGGACACCTCCCCACGCGGAGCGTGGGGAGGAAAGAAAGGGAGACCATGACCGTCGATCGGCGCGGCTGGCGGGTGCGGCTGCTGACGCTGTGGCTGCCGCTCGCCGTGGCGATGTTCTTCGCGCTGTTCCCGTTCTACTGGATGGCGATCACCTCGCTGAAGACCAACCAGGAGCTCTACAGCCGCAAGGTCATGCCGCTGATCGTGCATAACCCGACCTTGAAGCACTATGTCGACCTGCTCACCGAGACGAGCTTCCTCGAGTGGACCTGGAACACGCTCCTGGTGGCCCTCATCTCCACGGCGATCTCGCTGATCCTCGGCGCCATGCTCGCCTATCCCCTGGCGCGGCTGCGCTTCGCCGGTGCGGCCATGGTCTCCTTCGCCATCGCCGCGACCTACCTGGTGCCGCAGCCGCTCCTGTTCGTGCCGCTGGCCGACCTCATCAACCGGCTCGGCCTCAACGACACCCTGACCTCGGTGATCCTGACCTACCCGACCCTGCTGATCCCGTTCTGCGCCTGGCTGCTGATGGGCTATTTCCGCACCGTGCCGGTCGAGCTCGAGGACGCCGCCCGCATCGACGGTGCCAGCCGCCTGCAGACCCTGATCAAGATCGTGCTGCCCCTGTGCGGCCCGGGCTTCATCTCCGCCGGCATCTTCGCCTTCACCCTGGCCCAGAACGAGTTCCTCTACGCCCTGATCTTCCTGACCAAGACCGAGGTCCGCACCGTCCCGGTCGGCGCCATCGCCGAGCTGGTGCGCGGCGACGTCTTCTACTGGGGCCAGCTGATGGCGGCGGCGCTGCTGGGCTCGATCCCGGTCGCGATCATTTATTCCTTCTTCGTCGAGCACTACGTCGCGGGGCTGACGGCCGGCGGCGTCAAAGGCTGAGACGCCTCACGTGCGCGGCAGCTGGTGTTTTAGCACCTTCCCCGTCGCATTGTGCGGCAGCCCGTCGATGAAGCGCACTTCCTTCGGCACCTTGTAGCGCGCGAGCTGGCCGCCGCAGTGCTCGATCACCGCGGCTTCGTCGAGATTGGCCCCGACCTTCAGCACCACGAAGGCGCGGCCGACCTCGCCCCATTTCTCGTGCGGCACGCCGACCACGGCGTTCTCCAGCACGCCGTCGAGCTGGTAGATCACGTTCTCGACCTCGACCGGATAGACGTTCTCGCCGCCGGAGATGAACATGTCCTTCCAGCGATCGACGATATAGTAGTAGCCGTCCTCGTCCTGGCGCGCGGCGTCGCCGGTGTGGAACCAGCCGTCGGCGGTGAACGAGGTCTTGTTGGCCTCCGGCCGGTTCCAGTAGCCCGGCGTCACGGTCGGCCCGCGGATCATCAGCTCGCCGGTCTCGCCCTGCTTCACCTCGTTGCCGTCGGGATCGCATATCTTCAGCCGCACATAGAGCGGCGGCAGGCCGGACGAGCCCACTTTGGCAAGCGCCATCTCGCCCGACAGCAGCAGCCCGAGCGGCCCGGTCTCGGTCATGCCCCAGCCCTGCTGCAGCTTGACGCCCTTGCGGCCGTATTCCTCGATCAACGCCAAGGGGGCTGCCGCGCCGCCGACGCCGATGCAAGCGATGTGCGAGAAGTCGGCGGCGGCGAAGCCCGGCTCCTGCGCCAGCATGAGGAAGTTGGTCGGCACGCCTAAAAGATGCGTGAGGCCGAGCGCGCGATCGCTGAGCAGCCGCAGGAACACGCCGGGATCGAAGCTGCGCATCACCACGTTGCAGCCGCCGGTATGGAAGGTCGGGTTGGCGTAGACGTTCAGGCCACCGGTGTGGAAGGTCGGCAGCAACACCAGGTTCCTGGTGTTCGCGGTCAATCCGATCGTCATCGCGCACTGGACGGCGTTGAACACGCACATCTGGTAGGTGATCTCAGCACCCTTGGGCCGTCCGGTCGTGCCCGAGGTGTACATGATGGTCCAGATGTCGGCGAGATCGAGGGCCGGAGGATCGAGCGTGCCCCCCTTTCCCGATGATAGGGCCGCCGCCAGGCCCGCCTCGTAGGCGCAGGGCTTGCCGTTGGCGAGGTCAGCGGTGTGTAAAACGCCCGCCAGGCGCGCCACCTGAAGTGCTGCGTCGGCGAACTCGGTTCCGTGGATCAGGACGACCGGACCGGCATCCTTGGCGATGAACTCGAGCTCCGGCACCGCGAGCCGCCAGTTCAGCGGCAGGAAGATCGCGCCCAGCCGCCGGCAGGCGAACTGCAGCTCGAAGACGTCGGTGTCGTTCATGCTGAGCACCGCCACGCGATCGCCGCGGCGCACGCCGAAGGCGCGGGCAAGCCACAGCGCGGCGCGGGTGATGCGCTCGTCGAACTGGGCGTAGGTGAAGCGCCGCCCGGACGCCAGATCGTGCACCGCCTCCGCCCCCGGCGAGAAGCGCGCGTGATGGGCGATCCAATCTTCTACGGGAATCCCCGACGTCATGCCTTTCCCCTGCTCGTCTCTGGAACCCCAAGCTTCCGGCCGGCGTCGGCTTTTGTCCATCGGCGTGGACCGCTGCTGCGAAACGGCGCACAAAAGGCGTGGGAGGAACGAGATGAAACTGTTGCGTCGTGGCTTCTACCGTCTCGTCGCGGGCGCAGCCGCGCTGCCAGTCGCCTCGAGAGGGGCCGCCGCGCAAGCCTGGCCCTCGCGACCGGTGCGCTGGGTCGTCGGCTACGCCCCCGGCGGCGGCAACGACATCGTCGCACGGCTGATGGGCCAGTGGTTCTCGGACCGCCTCGGACAGACCTTCGTGATCGAGAACAAGCCGGGCGCGGCCACGAACATCGCGGCCGAATTCGTCGTGAACGCGGCGCCCGACGGCTACACGATCCTGCTGGTCGGCCAGCCCAACGCCATCAATGCGACCCTCTACGAGACGCTGCCCTTCAACTTCATCCGCGACATCGCGCCGGTCGCCGGCATCATGACGGTGCCCAACGTGATGGTGGTCAATCCGTCGTTTCCGGCTAAAACCGTCGTCGAGTTCATCGCCTACGCCAAGGCCAATCCCGACAAGGTCAACATGGCATCGGCGGGCAACGGCAGCGCGGCCCACCTCGCGGGCGAGCTCTTGAAGTCGATGACGGGCACCAGTATGGTCCACGTGCCCTATCGCGGCCAGGCGCCGGCGATCGCCGACCTGCTGTCAGGCCAGGTGCACGTCCTGTTCGCCACCTCACCCGCCTCGATGGAGTTCATCAAGACCGGCAAGCTCAAGGCGCTCGCCGTCACCACGGCGGTGCGGGCGGACGCGCTGCCCGACCTGCCGACCGTGGGCGACTTCGTGCCGGGCTACGAGGCGAGCGCGTGGTACGGCATCGGCGCGCCGCAGAAAACGCCGGCCGAGATCATCGACAGGCTGAACAGGGAAACCAACGCCGGCCTGGCCGACGCCAAGCTGACGGTGCGGCTGGCCGATCTCGGCGGCACGCTGATCCCGGGCTCCCCCGCCGATTTCGGCAAGCTCATCGCCGACGACACCGAGAAGTGGGGCAAGGTCATCCGCTCGGCCAACATCAAACTCTAGGATCTGGCCTCATGGACAAATGGCCTTGAGACCGCGATCATCGCGCCACAAGCCTTCCATGGAGATCGGAGCTCAAATGACCAATCAGGACTTCGGCAGTTTCAATCGTGCCGGCACGATCACCGACCAGGCGGCATTCGATGTCGGCCTGCGCGCCCATATGGTGCGTGTCTACAACTACATGGCATCGGGCCTTGCCCTCTCGGGCATCGTGGCCTTTGCCGTATTCAACTTCGGCGAAGTCGCCGCCCTGTTCTTCCAGGTCGAGCGCGGGTACGTCGTCGGCATGAACGTGCTGGGCTGGGTCGCGATCTTCGCGCCGCTCGGCCTCTTGCTGCTGGTCTCGTTCCGCGCCGCGTCGATGAGCGTCGGCGCGGTGCAAGCCGTCTACTGGGCGGTCACGGCACTGATGGGCGTCAGCCTGTCGCTGCTGCTGTTCCGCTACACCGGCGCTTCGGTGGCGCGCACCTTCTTCATCACCGCCGCCGCCTTCGGTGCGCTCAGCCTCTACGGCTACACCACCAAGCGCGACCTGACGGCGATGGGCAAGTTCCTGTTCATGGGCCTGATCGGCCTGATCCTGGCCGGCCTGGTCAACATGATCTGGCCGTCGGGCACGATGAGCTTCATCATCTCGGCCGCCGGTGTTCTGATCTTCTCGGGCCTGATCGCCTACGACACCCAGAAGATCAAGGAGCAGTACGCCGCGGCCTGGGGCAGCGACACGGCCGAGAAGGTCGCGATCTTCGGCGCGCTCAGCCTCTACCTCGACTTCGTGAACCTGTTCCAGTTCCTGATGATGTTCCTGGGCCAGAGGCGCTAGTGAAGCCATTCCTCCCCATCGCGGCCCTCCGCGATGGGGAGGTGCCCGCGTAGCGGGCGGAGGGGTCATGAGCACCAGTGACGATGCTCATGACCCCTCCGTCGCCGTATGACGGCGACACCTCCCCAGCTTCGCTGGGGAGGAATGCAACTCTGTCGCACGAACGACGCAAAACCTTCATCGACTCGACAATCGCCGCCGCTAAGCACCCGTCTCGAAAGACGAGGCGCCGGTGGCAGCCAAGATTGTCGATGTCTTCCTGAAAGACGTTCTTCTCCGCTCCTACACGTTCGATTGGGACGTCACCCACGCACCACTGTTCGAGCAGGATTTCATCGACCGGGCCCGCACGCAGATGCAGGCCGATGGCTACACCACCGACCAGATCGCGACAGCCCGCTTCATCGTCAGGGACTGACCTCGCCCGCGACGCAGGTCAGCTCCCGGTTGACGATCGCGGCCCCCGCCGCCAGTGCCCGCATCTTCGCCGCAGCCGCCTCGCGGCTGCGCAGGACCAGGCCGCAGTCGGTGCAGGCGAACAGCCGGTGCGGCTCGACATGGTCGAGCGCGCGGCGCAGTCCGCCGGCGATCTCCTCGGGCGTCTCGACCCGCTCGTCGCCGACATTCACCAGGCCCAGCAGCACGTCCTTGCCGCGCAGCAACTCGACCACGCCGATATCGACGCCGACCGCCGCCGTCTCGATCGAAACCTGGTCGATGTCGGTGCGCGCCACCAGCGCCAGGCTCTGCTCGTAGTGGCTCCAATCTCGGTTGGCCGCCTTCCAGTCGGTGACTTCCGATCCACCGTAGCCGTAGCAGATATGGACGCCCGTCTTGGTGCCGACGCCGGTGCTGGCGCGCGCCAGCGCGGCGACGCCCCAGTCGCGCGCCTGGTCGAGATAGATGTTGAAGCAGGGCTCGTCGAACTGCACGACGGCCGCCCCCGCCTCGGCCAAAGCCTTGGCCTCGCGGTTCAGCAGGTCGGCGAAGAGCATGGCGAGGTCTGCCGTCGAATGCCGGCCGACCTCGTCGTGCAGGCTGTCGACCAGCGTCATCGGACCGGGCAACGTCACCTTGACCGGCCGGTCGGTCAGCGCGCGCACGGCGCTGAGCGCCTCGACCTGCATCGGCCCGGGCCATTGCGGCTCGCCGGTCAGGCGCGCCACCGGCGCCTCCTTCTTGAAGCGTTGGCCGCGCGTCGGCCGCATCGACAGGTTGGCGGTGTCGACGGCCGCGATGCCGTCGAGGAAGCCCCAGATGTAATGCCGCCGCCGCTGCTCACCGTCGGTCACGACATCGAGCCCGGCCGCCACTTGGCTCTCCACGCTGAGCCGCGTCGCATCGGCCAGCGCCTCGGGCAGCTCCGCCGCCGACACCTTCCAGGGCGCCTGCAGGATGCCCGGCACGGCGAGCCAGCCCGGTTTGGGCAGGCTCCCGACGATGGTCGCGCGGATCGGCCCCACTACTGGCTGGCCTGCTGGGCCGTGGCGCAGCCGCCGTCGCCGATCGGCCGGAAGGCCTCCGCGCCGGACACGCTGGCGATGCGCCGATAGTAGTCCCACGGCGCGGCGCTCTCGGCCGGCGTCTTCACCTGGTAGACGCCGATGTCGTAGACCACGCGGCCGTCGGCGCGCACGCTTGCCGTCGAGCCGAAGCGGTCGACCGGCATCTTGCGCATCGCCGAATTGATGGCCGCAGCGTCGGCCTTGCCCGCTGCCTGCACCGCCTTGAGATAGTGCAGCACCGAGACGTAGACGCCGGCCTGCTCGCGCGTCGGCATGCGGCCGTGCTCGGCCATGAAGCGGCGCGCCCAGGCGCGCGTGCCGTCGGTCGCGTCCCAGTAGAAGCCGCTGGTGATGATCAGGCCCTGCGCCGTCGGCAGGCCGATGCTGTTCACGTCGGTGATGAAAGCGTGCAAGGCCGCCAGCCGCTGGCCCCTGGCGTCCAGCTGATATTCCTTGGCCTGCTTGATGGCGTTCACCGTGTCGGCGCCGGCGCTTGCCAGGCCGACGATCTTCGCCTTGGTCGACTGCGCCTGCAGCAGGTAGGCCGAGAAGTCCTGCGTCGACAGCGGATGGCGGGAGCTGCCCAGCACCTTGCCGCCGAGCGCGCGGATGGTGTTGCTGGCGTCGCGCTCGAGGTCGTGGCCGAAGCTGTAGTCGGCCGTCAGGAAGTACCAGGTCTCGCCCTCGCCCTTGGTCACCGCCTTGGCGGTGGCGTTGGCGAGTGCATAGGTATCGTCGGTCCAGTGCGTGGTGTAGGGCGAGCAGGACTTGCCGGTGATCTCCACGCTGGCCGCGCCCGACACCAGCAGCGACTTCTGCTTCTCGCGCGCGATGTTCTGCAACGCCAGCACGACGCCGGTATGTGGCAGGTCGAAGATCGCCTCGACGCCTTCCGTATCGAACCAGCGCCGCGCGATCGGCGAGGCGACATCGGGCTTGTTCTGGTGATCGGCGACCAGGATTTCGATGCGCCTGCCCAGCACCTGGCCGCCGAAATCGGCCACCGCCATGCGCGCCGCCAGCACCGAGCCCTTGCCGCCGACGTCGGAGACGACGCCGCTCTGGTCGCCCATCACGCCGATGACGAACTTGTCGGGGCTCTGCGCCTCGGCGGTTCCAATCAAGCCCGTCGCCACGATTGCCAAGCCAACGATCAATCGCATGATACCCCTCCTCTGGCACATTTGTACTTCTCACGGTACAAATGTGCCATTGCGCATTTATGACCGTGTCGCGCCGCCGTGCGAGGTCTTGGGGAAAAGATGAAGTCGGAGAGCGAGTCCGAGGGTCAGCGCGAGGACAGCGCCATCGCGGCGCGCGTCTGCTGGTCGTATTTCAAGGAAGGCCAGACCCAGGAGGCGATCGCTCAGCGACTCGGCCTGACGCGCAAGCGGGTCATCCGCATTCTGAACGACGCACGCTCGAGCGGCTTCGTGCAGATCACCATCAACGACCCGATCGGCGCCTGCGCCGAGCTCGAGGCGCGCCTGCAGTCGGCCTTCGGTCTGCGCCGCGCCATCGTCGTGCCGGTCCCACCCGCCGGGCTCGACGTGCGCGCCGTGGTCGGCGCCGCAGCGGGCCAGTACGTGTCGACCCACCTCGCCGCCGGCGCCAGCCTTGGCATCACCTGGGGCGGCACGATCAACGCCGCGGCTCAGAACGTCCGCAACCGGCGCGGCCAGGGCAATACCGTGGTGCTGCTGTGCGGCGGCCTGGCGCGCAGCACGGCGATCAATCCTTACGACAACGCCGCCATGTTCGCCCGCGCGCTCGACGCCACCTGCTACTACGTGACGGCGCCGATGTTCGCCGATACTGCCGACCTCAGGAAGCTCCTGATGGCGAGCGACCCGGTGCGCGAGGTGCTGCAGAAGACCCGCCGGCTCGACATGGCGTTGTTGAGCGCGGTCGACCTGTCGCGCGAATCGCACGCCCTGGAATACGGCGTGATCTCACGCGACACCTGGCGCTCGCTGCGCACCGCGGGCGCCGTAGGAGACATCTGCGGCCACTACCTCGACACCAAGGGCGCTCTCGTCGACCACCCCATCGCCCGCCGCACCGTCAACCCGCCACTTGCCGACCTGCAGGCGGTAAAGGAGCTGGTGCTTGCGGCCGGCGGCGCCCACAAGGCGCCGATCATTCGCGGCGCCATCCGCGCCAAGCTCTGCCACATCCTGATCACCGACGAGGCGGCGGCGGCGGCGCTGCTCGGCACGACGCGATAACTCATGGCTGGGGGCGCGCCACTCCAGTGGCGCGATCTTCTCTGGCATCAACAAAGACGCGCGACTGGAGTCGCGCGCCCCCAGCAATTCAACGCGCTCTTGCGCCGATGACGATGCGGATCGGTGCTTCCGTCGGGCCGGGCGATTGCGGGCCGGTCAGCGTGCCGCGGAAGCGGCGCCAGTCGGCCGGCCAGTTGCCCTTCGCCGCGTTGAAGCCGGTGGACCGCAGGGCCTCCAGGATGGCGGACGCGGCCTCGTCCGTCGCCGGGTCGCTGCCGTCCTTGATCAGGACGACCACGCCGACGATGCCGCCGACGCCTGTCCACGTCCAGGTCAGCGGCGCCCAGCCGGCGTCGCTCAGATAGCCGGAGATCGTGGCTGCGGCGGCCGGCGCGTCGGGCGCTTCGTCGAGGACGTAGAAGGCGGCCTTGGTGCCGGCATACTTCTTCAGGCTCGCGACCATCGGCGATGGTTCTGCCTCGCGACTGGGCGCGGCGCTTTCCACCTCCTGCCTGGTCGGCGGCGTTTCCGGCGCAACGGCCGGAGCCGGCTCCGGCGGGCGCGCGGTCGCTTCCCTGACCTGCTTGCCGAGCTCGGCAACGCGTTTGCGCACTTCCTCGGCATCGACCTCCGCCGTCCGCGCCTTCTCGGCAGCAGCCGCACTGTCGCGCGCCGCTCGTGCCGCCCGCGCGTCGGCGTCGGAAGCGGCTTGTTCGAGCGCCAGCGTCCGCTCGCGCGCCTTGGAGACTTCCTGCTCGAGCTCGGCGGCATGCTTGCCCATCTCGACCTTGTATCGGTGGATGGCGGCATACTCGTGCGCGCGCACCGCACCGCTGAACCTGAACGACAGCCAGGTCGTGATGCCGAGCGCCACGACAGCCACGACGGTCGCAACGAGACTGACGACCATGGCCCGGTCCATGAACGTCGCCCATCCACGCAGCTGCTCGATATCCATGGTCACCGGCTTGTTGGAGCGCATTCCCGTGACGGTCATCGTCATTGTGCTCGGCCTATGCGCGTTCGTGTCTGCATGTCGGGGTGCAGTTTAATGCGTCACGACTGTGCGTCGCTGATTTCTTAATCAACAGGCGTGGACAGCCCGCCTCGACAGTCGCTGTGATATTTGGGTGGCGCGGCCCTTTAGGCTTGGCGCGCCGCGCACCAGCCGGCCGGGCAACGCCTCGGTCGGCTGGCCGTGCCGGTACACCACGGCACCCGACACGATCGTCGCATCGAAGCCGTCGGTGCGCTGGACCAGGCGCTTGCCGCCGGCCGGCAGATCGTAGACCACCTCTTCGACTGTCGATGCCGCCGCGACCTGTGATAACAAAGGCTCTCGTCGTACAGAGGAGTCTTCGATGACGGTCATCGATTCGCAGGTCCATGCCTACGAGGCGAACACGCCGAAGCGGCCTTGGCATACCGTGCCGAACTGGCCCCCTCACGTCACGGGCGACGAGATGGTCGCGGCGATGGACAAGGTCGGCGTCGACGGTGCGATATTCATCTCCGCGTTCTCCATGTACCGCTACGACGCCAGCTATGCGGTGGAAGTGCAGCGAGCCCACCCCGGTCGATTGGCCATCGTCAAGCCGGTCGACCCGGACGATC
Source organism: Reyranella sp. (assembly GCA_021732285.1). Taxonomy (GTDB): domain Bacteria; phylum Pseudomonadota; class Alphaproteobacteria; order Reyranellales; family Reyranellaceae; genus Reyranella. The sequence continues at coordinate 10,381 of JAKFVH010000149.1, forward strand.
CGGCGGTGGCCGATGTCGTCGCCTACTGGAAGAAGACGCCGGGCACGGTCGGCATCCGCATCATGATGACGAAGGAGGCGGGCCGCGAGCCGACCGATCCGGGCCTCGACCGCATCCTGCGCGCGGCGGTGCGCCACGACTTTCCGGTCAACATGCTGTGCTGGGGCAATCTCGACGCCGGCGTGGCCATCGTCGACCGCCATCCCGAGACGCGCTTCATCATCGATCACCTCGCCATCCTGCAGCCGCGCGTACCGCCGGCGCCGCCGCAGCCCTGGGCCGACCTGCCGAAGGTGCTGGAACTCGCCAGGCGCCCGAACGCGGTGATCAAGGTCAGCGGCGCCTGTACGTTGTCGCGCGAACCGTACCCGTTCGCGGACATATGGGATCCGCTTGCCCGTGTCTTCGATGCCTGGGGATTGGATCGTTGCCTGTGGGGCACGGACTGGACGCGCGCGTTCGCCGTCGTCAACTACGAGCAGGCCGTAAAACCCTTCCTCGAGACCAGCCGACTGAACGACGCCGAGCGAGCCATGCTGATGGGCGGCGCCTGCGCCAAGGCCTATGGCTGGTCGCCGAACAAGGGCTAGTGCACCGGAGGCGGCGCGCTTACGTCTTCGGCCCGAGGATCTCGACGTAACTGCCCTCGCCTTCGAAGCTGCCGACTTCGATGCGTGCCTTGACCTTGGCGTCGATCAGGTAGGCGCGCACAACCAGGGCTCGCGCCAGCGCGACCTTGCGGCCGTCGATGCCGCCGAAAGCGTAGCCGCGCAGCTCGATCTGGCGCACGCCGAGCTCGGCGATGCGCTTGGCGATCTGGTCGAGCTCCGCCCGTGTGGCGTCGGTCAGGTTCGCCGACTGGCCGGCGAAGCCGATGATCGCCAGAGGCGTGCCGGGGGTCGAGGCTGCAGGCTCGGCGGGCCGGCTCGCGGCGACGGCCGGCCCGGATGGTGGCGCCAGCGATTGCACCGGAGGGGTGGCGAAGATCGGCGCCGAAACCGGCGCGCTGTTCGGGGGAGACGCTGCGGAAGCCGCCGGCGGCTCACTGCGCGTATCGCGCGGCGCGCGCGAGCTGCCGTCGGGAACGGACAGCAGGCGGCTTTCGATCGGACCGGGCGGCGGCGGGCGCAGGCTCGCACTGCGCGCGGCGGCTTCTGGCGAACCGGGGACCGGGACGCGCGCCGGCTGCACCGTCACGACACCAGGCTCGTTCGACTGTGCTTGCTGCGCGAAGGCCGGTGCAGCGCCGATGATCAGCGCGGCGAATGCCACACGGCCCATGGCGACCGCAGACGATGACATGACCGATTATCCTTACGACGTGGCTAGGCAGGCGATGGCGCCTTGTTAGCAACAACGAGCCGCATTGCGAAGTCCGAAACGATTTCCGCCAGCACCATGCAATCAGCACCGCAGCCGATCTCCGGGCGCCTTCGCGGTCGGCCCAGATGCCGCGCCAGACATTGCAAGCCCCCTACCGTTCGGCATTCACCAGCTGATAGGTGCCGCGCTCGAACGCATCGTAGACGGCCAACGCCTTGGCGTCGGCAAACGGCAGGTACTGCATCATGATCACGCCCGCGATGCCGCGCGTGGGATCGATCCAGAAGAACGTGTTGTTGATGCCGCCCCAGCTCAGGCTGCCGGGAGAGCGCTTGCCGGGCACCTGATCGACCGTGATGAGGAAGCCGAGCCCCCACTTGTCGCGGCCGTCGGCGATGAAGGTGAAGTCGGCGCTGCGCGGCAGCGCGGACTTGAGCGCGGGGACCGAGATCGCGCCGATGTGGTTCTGGCCCATCAGCGCCACCGTCTCGGCTTTGAGGACACGCACCCCATCGAGCGCGCCGCCGTTGAGCAGCATGCGTACGAAGCGCCCGTAGTCGCTCGCGGTCGAGGCAAGGCCGCCGCCGCCAATCGGCGCCGCTATGGTGAGCCCGGGCTGTGTTTTTTGCAGTTCAATAGCACCGTCCATGCGCTCGCCGGCGCGCTGCTGTTGCGCGACGAGGCGCGGCCCCTTTGGCTCCGCCACATTGTAGGACGTGTCATCCATCTTGAGCGGCGCGAAGATGTGCTGGCGGAAATAATCCTCGAGCTTTTGGCCGGACACCACCTCGACCAGCCTGCCGACGACATCGGTGCTGGTGCTGTAGTGCCAGCGCTCGCCGGGATCGAACAGCAGCGGTCCGCCGAACAGATAGGTTTCGCCGGGCCGCGGCTTGAAATCGCGCCAGGTCGCGCTGGTGAACGCATAGGCCAATCCCGACGTATGCGTCAGGAAGTGTCTGATCGTCGCCGGTCTCGATGCCGGGCGGACCTGGTAGGCTCCGGTCGCCGCGTCGAATGATTCGAAGACTTTCAGTCCCGCAAGCTCCGGCAGGTATTTCTCGGCCGGGTCATCGAGACCGAGGCGGCCCTGCTCGACGAGTTGCATCAAGGCAAGCGAGGCGACCGGCTTGGTCATCGACGCGATACGAAACAACGCGTCGGTTGTGAGCGGACGCCCGGTCGCGACGTCCGCCACGCCGAATACGCCCTGATAGAGCACGCGCTCGCGATCGGTGATCAGCGCGACCACGCCCGGCACGTCCTTGCGCTCGACAGCGCCGCGCAGGCTCGCGTCGAGGGCCGCACTCCCTGGCGAATTTTGTGCGCTCACGCTACCGGCCAACGCAGCAACCACAACGCCCGTAGTGAAGACAAGTCCAGCGGTCCTTCGATTCATGGAAGCCCCCTGCTGTCGTGCATTGCCGGAACTTCTTCGCAAGCATGTTCTTGTCTTCAGGTGTAGAGGGGTCTCGCGCAGGTTCGCGATTCGCTGTGGCAGAGTCAATGCGTCGGCGGAAAGTTTCCTCATTCCAGCACTGCCGCCGCCCCTGGTTGCGCTTTGGCGCGCTTCAGCAGGAAGATCAGCGGCAACGCAATCAGCGCCACCACCATCATCAGCTTGAAGTCATTGGCGTAGGCCACGACCGCAGCTTGCTTGGTCACCTCGGCGTTGAGCGCAGCGCGGCCGATCGTCGTCGCCATGTCCCAGATACGTCCCGGGGCGAGCGCCGCCAGCGCATCGTTGAACGGCGTCACTCGGCCCGCCAGCTCGGCATGCACGAGCTGCGTGTTGCGCGTCAGCAGGAAGATCACCAGCGAGATGCCGATGCTCGAGCCGAGGTTGCGGACCAGGCTGTAGAGTGCCGTACCCTGGGTGCGCAGGTTGCCCGGCAAGGTGGCGAAGGTGATGGTGCTGAGCGGCACGAACATGAAGCCGAGACCCAGCCCCTGCAGGATACCGGTGCGGATCAGGGTCCACTCCGAGACGTCGGGCGTGAAGCCCGTCATCTCCCACAGCACCGCGGCAGTCAGCAGCAGGCCCGACGCCAGCAGCACGCGCGGATCGATCGAGGCGGTTGATCAGGCGGCCCACGATCATCATGGCCACCATGGTGCCCACGCCGCGCGGCGCCAGGACCAGCCCGGCAGTCACCACGGGATAGCCCACCAGGTTCTGCAGGTAGGGCGTGATCAGCGCCAGCGAGGCCAGCAGGATGATGCCGACCACGAAGATGAAGCAGAGGCCGACGGTGAAGTTGCGATCCTTGAAGATCGCCGGGTCGATGAAAGGCTGCTTCACCGTGAAGGTCTGAACGAGGAAGAGATAGAAGGCGAGTGCGGCCAGCACGGCCTCGATCCAGATCTCGGTCGAGGAGAACCAGTCGAGCTGCTCGCCGCGGTCCAGCATCATCTGCAACGAGCCGATGGCGAGCGAGAGCATGGCGAAGCCGAACCAGTCGAAGCCGGTCTTGCTGGTCTTGGTTTCGCTCAAATAGGCGGAGAGGCCGGCGAAGGTCAGGATGCCGATCGGCACGTTGATATAAAACACCCAGCGCCAGTTGTAGGCCTCGGTCAGCCAGCCGCCCAAGGTCGGGCCCAGGATCGGGCCGACCATGACGCCCATGCCCCACATCGCCATGGCCGAGCCATGCTTCTCCTTCGGATACGAATCGAGCAGCACGGCTTGGCTCAGCGGCACCAGCGAGGCGCCGAACAGGCCCTGGATCAGGCGGAACGCCACCATCTCGGGCAGGCTCATCGCGATACCGCACAATACGGAGGCCGCGGTAAAACCCGCGACGGCGATCAGGAACAGCCGCTTGCGGCCAAGCCGCGCCTCGAGGAAGCCGGTGACCGGCGTCGCGATGGCAGCCGCCACGATATAGGAGGTCAGCACCCAGTTGATCTGGTCCGCCGTCGCCGACAGCGAGCCCTGCATGTAGGGCAGCGCCACGTTGGCGATGGTCGTGTCGAGCGCCTGCATGATCGTGGCGAGCATGATGCACACGGTCAGCAGGGCGAGGTGTTTGGGTTTGGATGCGGTGCTGGTCATGTCTTTATCCTTCCTCCCCAGCTTCGCTGGGGAGGTGGCCCGCAGGGCCGGAGGGGTCATGGGCTCCAAACGCGGCGCTCATGACCCCTCCGCCCGCTACGCGGGCACCTCCCCAACGCTGAGCGTTGGGGAGGAATTCGTTAGATCCCAACGAACTGCTTCGCCGCCTCGAACAGGTCGCCGAGATGGCGGCGATGGCCGGTGTCGATTTCGACGGTGGCGCTCATGCCGGTGCGCAGCGGCGGCGCGTTGGCCGGCATCTGCACGGCGAGCCGGATCGGCACGCGCTGCACCACCTTCACCCAGTTGCCGGTGGCGTTCTGCGCCGGCAGCACGGAGAACTCGGTGCCGGTCGCCGGCGCAAGGCTGGTGACGGTCGCCTGCCAGTCGCGGCCGGGATAGGCGTCGATGGTGACGACCGCCGGCGCGCCCGCCTTCAGGTGGGCGAGATCCGACTCCTTCGGATTGGCCTCGATCCAGACGTCGGCCGAGGAGACCAGGCTGGAGGCGGGCTGTGCCGCCGGCAGGTACTCGCCAACCTGCAGGGCATCGACGTTGGTGACGATGCCCGGGATCGGCGCCAGCACGGTGGTGCGTGTCAGATCGCGCTTGGCCTTGTCGACCTGCGCCTGGGACGCGAGATAGCTCGCGTTCTGCTCGATCGGCGCATCGGCCTTGCCGCCGAGCTGCGCCAGGGTGGCGTCGGCATCGCTCTGCGCCATGACCACGCGCTCGCGCGCCGCGTCGAGGTCGCGCTTGGCCTGGTCGTAGGCCGCCTGCGAGGCGACGCCGCGCTTCAGCAGGTCCTGCTGACGCTGGAAGCCGGTCTCGTAGAACGCGACGTCGGTCCTCGCCTGCGCGACCTGCGCCTGCTTCTGCCGCCACGTCGCCTGCAAGGTGACGAGCTGGTTGCGCACGATGCCGAGATTGGCCTCCGCACCCGCCAGGGCGATGCGAAACGGCTCCTGGTCGAGGGTGAACAGCACCTGGCCCTTCTCGACCTTCTGGCTCTCCTTCACCGCGACGTCGGCCACGATGCCCGAGACGTCGGTGGCGACCGTGAGCTTGCCGGCATGGACGTACGCATTGTCGGTCGAGACGTAGCGGCCGCCGCCTGTGTAGGCGACGAGGCCGCCCGCCAGCACGACGAGCGGGCCGAGCGCCAGCAGCAGGCGGCGCAGGGTCTTGGGTTGCCTGAGCTTGGCCAGCGTCGGGGCGGCGACTTCGTCGGCCAGCCCCAGCCGCCGGAAGAAATCGCGGTTAGCCATGGCTTGCTCTCCTCTGGCCGGCTGTCGCCAGCCGGCCCAACAGATTGGTCTTCATGCTGCTCAGGATATCGAACAGCCGATCGCGGTCGTCCTCCGAGACGCCGTCGAGCGCCTCGCCTCGGGTCACGGCGCCGATGGCGAAGATGTCGTCGATCAGCGGGTGCGCCGCCGCAGTGAGCCGCAGCAGGCGGACGCGGCGATCGCCGCGATACAGCAGCCGCTCGACCAGCCCCGCCTCCTCCAGCCGATCGACGATGCGGGTGAGCGTGATCGGCTCGATCTCGAGCAACTCGGCCAGCGAGCCCTGCTGGATGCCTTCGTTGCGCGCCAGATGCGCCAGCACCTGGCACTGCGACCGGGTCAGGCCGAGCTCGCGCGCATTCTGCTCGAAGCGCTTGCGCATCAGGCGGGCCACGTCGTGCAGCAGGAAGCCGAGATTGCGGTTCAGATCATCCATTTTTTCCATTCCATAAGCTCACCTAATATAAGCTTGCTTATCATTTCTGCAAGGTGGGGACTGATCCACTCCAAGTCATTGATATTACGCCATCATCTGGACCCTGCCGTGCCCTGCCGAAAGTCGACTTTCGGCGCCCTACGGCACGCAGAAATACCCCCGCTGAGCACGCGCACAGCGGTACGCACCACGGCTAAAAGGCCTGGCCTTCGTTCGCCGTCTGTTCTATACTGGAGTTATTGGCTCAGGAGGCGACGCCGAACCCTGCGCGCTGGATCGCCTTGGTGATCGCAGGCAGATCGGCGCCGGCCGGCAGGCGCATTTCGCCGCTCTTGAGATCGACGGAAAGGGGCGCGGTGCCCGCACCCGTGGCGGCACGCGTGACGGCCTTTACGCAGCCGTCGCAATCCATGCCGGTGACCTTGAGGATGAGTTCTTGAGCCATGTGATATAGCTACGCGCCCACCGGCCCGGCCGGCAAGGGGCAAAATGTGACGGGGTTTTGGTGAGCGGCGACATCGACGACTTTCGCGGTCTTTTGGCCAAGGTGGGCAACGGCGAGACGCTTTCCATCGGCGAAGCCGAGCGCGCCTTCGACATCATGACCTCGGGCGACGCCACTCCGGCCCAGATGGGCGCCTTCCTGATGGGCCTGAAGGTGCGCGGCGAGACCGCCCAGGAGCTGGCCGGCGGCGCCCGCGCGCTGCGCGCCAAGATGCAGGGCGTGAAGGCGCCGGCGGGCGCCATCGACATCGTCGGCACCGGCGGCGATCACCATGGCACCTACAACGTCTCCTCCTGCTCGGCTTTCGTCGTCGCCGGCGCCGGAGTCCCGGTGGCCAAGCACGGCAACCGCGCCTTCACGTCCAAGTCGGGTGCGGCCGACGTGCTGTCGGCGCTGGGCATCGGGCTGGAGCTGCCAATCGAGAAGCTCGAGCAGGCCCTGGTCGAAGCCCGGATCTGCTTCCTGATGGCGCCGCGCCATCACGGCTCCATGCGCAACGTCGCGGGCCCGCGCGTCGAGCTCGCGCCCTCGCGCACCATCTTCAACCTGCTCGGCCCGATGTCGAACCCCGCCTCGGTGAAGCGCCAGCTCGTGGGCGTGTTCGACCGGCGCTGGCTGAAGCCGGTGGCCGAGGCGCTGAGCCAGCTCGGGCTCGAGCGCGCCCTGGTCGTGCACGGCCAGGACGGCATGGACGAACTCACCACCACGGCCAAGAGCTGGGCCGCCTCCCTCGAGGACGGCAAGGTGCGCGAGATCGAGATCGCGCCCGAGGACGTCGGCGTGAAGCGCGCCTCGATGGCCGAGCTCAAGGGCGGCGACGCTCCGCACAACGCCGCGGCCATCAAGGCCGTGCTGGCCGGCGAAAAGAACGCCTTCCGCGACATCGTCGTGCTGAACAGCGCGGCGGCGCTGATGGTCGCGGGCAAGGCTTCCGACCTCAAGCAGGGCGCGGCGCTGGCCATCCAATCGATCGACAACGGCAAGGCGGCGCACGCGCTCGCCACCCTGCAAAGGATCTGCGCATGAGCGACACGCTCGACAAAATCGTCGCCCGCAAGCGCAGCCACGTCGGCGGCCGCATGGCGCAGAGGCCGTTGCGCATGGTCGAGGCATTGGCGCGCGACACCGATTCGCCACGCGGCTTTGCCAAGGCGCTCAAGGCCACCATCGCCGCGGGCCATTACGGCCTCATAGCCGAGATCAAGAAGGCCTCGCCCAGCAAGGGCCTGATCCGCCCCGACTTCGACCCGCCTGGCCTTGCCCGCGCCTACGAGCGCGGCGGCGCCACGTGCCTGTCGGTGCTGACCGACGAGCCTTACTTCCAGGGCAAGGACGAGTTTTTACGCCAGGCGCGCGACGCCACGGCGCTCCCCGTGCTGCGCAAGGACTTCATGATCGATCCCTACCAGGTGGTCGAGGCGCGGGCGCTGGGCGCCGACTGCATCCTGCTGATCATGGCCTGCCTCGACGATCTCCTGGCCGCCGAGCTGGCCAAGCTCGCGCACAAATGGGGCATGGACGTGCTGGTCGAGGTGCACGATGCCACCGAGCTCGAGCGAGCGCTCAAGATCGACAGCGACCTGATCGGCGTCAACAACCGCAACCTCAAGACACTGGCGGTCGACCTCGCCATCACCGAGCAGCTCGCCCCGATGGTGCCCAAGGACCGCGTGCTGGTGGCCGAGAGCGGGCTGGGCTCGCCGGCCGACCTTTTACGCATGGCCAAGGTCGGCGCCTCGGCCTTCCTGATCGGCGAAAGTTTCATGCGCAAGCCCGACGTCGAAGCGGCCGTGCGCGAGATCCTGGCGAAGGCGGCATGAGCAGGAAGAAGACGCTCACGCACTTCGACGAGCGCGGCAACGCGCACATGGTCGATGTCGGCGCCAAGGAGATCACCGAGCGCGTCGCCGTGGCGCGCGCCAGCGTCACCATGCAGCCGGCGACCTTGAAGCTCATTGCGACCAAGAAGGCCGCCAAGGGCGACGTGCTGGCGGTGGCGCAGCTTGCCGGCATCATGGCTGCCAAGAAGACGCCCGACCTGATCCCGTTGTGTCATCCGCTGGCACTGAACTCGGTCGACGTGAAGCTCACGCTCGATAGCAAGCGCAACGCCGTCGACATCGAGGCGACCTGCAGGCTCAAGGGCCGCACCGGCGTCGAGATGGAGGCGCTGACCGCCGCCTCTGTCGCGGCGCTGACCGTCTATGACATGTGCAAGTCGGTCGACCGCGGCATGGTGATTTCCGACGTCCGGCTCCTCCATAAGTCGGGCGGCAAATCGGGCACGTGGAATGGCTAGCCCGCTTCTCTCCGTTCGCGACGCCCATGCCCGCGTGATCGCGGCGTTCGACAAGCTGCCGGCCGAGATGGTGTCGGTGGCCGACGCGGCCGGCCGCGTGCTGGCGCAGTCTCCTCAGGCACGCCTCACCCAGCCACCCGCCGATCTCTCGGCCATGGACGGCTACGCCGTGCGCGCCGAGGACGTGCCGGCCGCACCGACGACGCTGAAACTGGTCGGCCAGGCGCCGGCCGGCGGCTCGTACGACCACGCGCTGAAGCCTGGCGAGACCGTCCGCATCTTCACCGGCGGCCCGCTGCCCATGGGCGCCGATGCCATCGTCATCCAGGAAGACACCAAGGCGGACGGCCAAAAGATCACCATCCTCGAGGCGCCGCGCATCGGCCGCCATATCCGCAAGGCCGGGCTCGACTTCACCGCCGGCGACCGGCCGTTGGCCGTGGGCCGCACGCTCACGACGCGCGACGTGGCGCTGGCGGCAGCCATGAACCTGCCGTGGCTGTCGGTGCATCGAAAGCCCCGCGTCGCAATCCTCTCGACCGGCGATGAGCTGGTGATGCCGGGCGAGCCGGTCGGCCGCAACCAGATCGTCTCCTCTTCCGGCATCGCCGTGGCCGCGCTCGTTCGCGCCTGGGGCGGCGACCCCACCCTGTTCGACATCGCGCGCGACGACGCGGCGCTGATCCAGGACCGCATCGCCGCCGGCGCCCAGCACGACCTTCTGATCACCCTGGGCGGCGCCTCGGTGGGCGACCACGACCTCGTCCAGGCCGCGCTCAAGGCGCAGGGCTTCACCATGGATTTCTGGCGCATCGCCATGCGTCCGGGAAAGCCGCTGATGTTCGCCGCCAAGGATCGCGCCCGCGTGCTCGGGCTGCCGGGCAACCCGGTCTCGACCATGGTCTGTGCGCTCCTGTTCCTGAAACCCGCCATCGACCGCATGCTGGGCCAGCCCGGCGACCTTGTAGGCACCGAGCCGGCGCGCCTTGCCGTCGATCTGAAGGCCAACGACACCCGCGAGGACTATGTGCGGTCCAAGCTCGCCCACACGGCCGACGGTCTTTTAGTGGAACCCCATCCCGTCCAGGACAGCTCCATGCTGTCGGTGCTGGCATGGTCGTCCGGGCTGCTGGTCCGGCCGGCGCACGACCCGGCGCGCAAGGCGGGCGACACCGTGCAGGTCATCGATCTTTCTGTTCTCCCCGGCGCCTACTGATCCTCACTGTCCCTGCACGATCCCCGGTATCCTCGGGATAAGTTGACATTGTGAAAGAACTAAACTAGAACATGTGCCGGGTTTCAGGATTTGTTCCGAAATCTGGTAGGCAGTCTGGGGAGAAGACGGTGTTAACCCGCAAGCAAAACGAACTGCTGATGTTCATCAACAAGCGCCTCAACGACGACGGCGTGTCGCCCTCGTTCGACGAGATGAAGGAGGCGCTGCGCCTGAAATCGAAGTCGGGCATCCACCGGCTGATCACCGGCCTGGAGGAGCGCGGCTTCCTGCGCCGCCTGCCGCATCGTGCGCGGGCCCTGCAGGTTCTAAAACTGCCCGACGCCGCGGCGATGCCGGCGGCCAACGTCACGCCCCTGCTCAGCCGGCCCGGCCTGGCCGAGAGCCGCGAAGGCTTCGTGCCGCAGATCATCCGCGGCGAGAAGGTGCCGCTCGCCGGCGCCATCCAGGTGGCCAACGAGGCCCAGGCGCTCAGCCTGCCGCTCTATGGCCGCATCGCTGCCGGCACGCCGATCGAGGCGCTGCGCGACAACTCCACGACCGTCGACGTGCCCGTCACCTTGCTGAGCTCGGGCGCGCACTACTGCCTGGAAGTGCAGGGCGATTCGATGGTCGAGGCCGGCATCCACAACGGCGACATCGCCATCATCAAGAGTTCCGACACCGCCGAATCGGGCGAGATCGTCGTCGCCTTGATCGACGACTCCGAGGCCACGCTGAAGCGCCTGCGCAAGAAGGGCGCCTCGATCGCGCTCGAGCCCGCCAACGCCGCCTACGAGACGCGGATCTTCGGACCCGACCGGGTCAAGATCCAGGGCAAGCTGGCCGGGCTGTACCGCCGCTACAACTAAGACACACCTGTCACCCCGAGCGTAGCGAGGGGCCTTTCAGGCAACAGGAAAGGCCCCTCGCTACGCTCGGGATGACAGTAGTTGCCTTTCTATATAACTGTGGTAATTTACCATGGATGTCCTCTCACGCTCCTGGCGCCTTCACAGGCCCGGCCTGGCGGCTCGGGCTGCCCGGCACCCACGGCCGGTCGCCGCGGCGGGCATTGGCGGTCTCGCGACGGACGCCCTGCTCGTCGAGCCACACCGCCTGGGCGCCCTCGCGCCAGGCGTCGCGCCGGTCGATCACCAGCCGCGGCCCGCGGCAGCGGTTCTGGGCATCGACGGTCGACAGCACGATGTCGGCGTTGGCGCAGGCCTCGGCGAGCCGGCGGTCGTCGCTCACGAGCGCGATGCGCCACGGCCCCTTGCGCCAGCGGCAGAGCCCGGTGCGGCAGCCGAGGCCAGCCGCCTCCTCGTCGGCGCTGGCGAGCCAGCGCTTGGCACCCTCCTGGCCGCTGCGGCGCGCCCAGGTGTCGGCGACGAAGCGGTCGGTGCGCGAGGAAGCGACATGGACCACGCCCTTCTCATCGCGCAGGCCGAGCACGCGGCCGTCGTCGCTCATCAGCAGGTCGGGTGCCGTTGGCGGGCCGAGCAGCAGGCCGATCACGACGACCGGCAATCCGGCCAAGCGCCAGCGATGCCGCCACAGGCAGAACCACAGGCCTCCAATGGTGATCAGCCACAGGCTGGCGCCCGGCATCGACGGCACCAGGGTCGCGGCGTCCGGCCAGCTGCCGACATACTTGGCGATGGCGTTCAGGCCCTCGACGCCCCAGCCCATGGGCACCAGGGCAAAGCGCTCCAGCCCCAGCGGCATCAGCAGCATGGCCAAAAGGCCCCACGGCATGATCCAGAAGCCGGTGAGCGGCACGCCCAAAAGGTTGGCGACGACGCCGAGCAGCGACAGGCGGTTGAAGTGGTAGGCGGCGAAGGCGCCGGTCGCGATCGAGGCGATCAAGGTGGTGGCGAGGCTGGCCGCGATGGCCGCCGCCAGACGCCACAGCCAGCGATGGCGCGCGCGGTCGGCGCGCTCGTGCAGGCGCCGCCGCCAGCCCGCCGCCGCCTCCCAGGCGGCGATCAGGGCGACCACGGCGGCGAACGACATCTGGAACGAGGCGCCGGTCAGCGATTCGGGCGCGACGGCCAGCACGATCACCGCCGACCAGGCGACCAGCCTGAGCGACAAGGCCGTGCGGTCGAGCAGGATGGCGAGCAGCGCGAAGCCCGCCATGGCGCAGGCGCGCTGCGCCGGAACGGGAGCGCCCGCGAGCGCGGTGTAGAACAGCGCCGCCATCAGCGCGAGCACGGCCGCGATCTTCTTGGCGTCGATGCGCAAGGCGAGCGGCGGCACCAGCGCGATGGAGTAGCGCACCAGGCCCATCACCAGGGCGACGACGAACACGATGTGCAGGCCCGAGATCGACAGGATGTGGGCCAGGCCCGAATCGCGCATCGCCTGGGCGATGTCCTTGTCGACCGCGGTCTGCTCGCCGGCAAGGAGGGCTGCGACCACGCCGCCTTCGGGACCGGGCAGCGCCTTCATGATGCGCTCGACCACGTCGGCACGCAGCGCATCGATGGCGCGCACGAAGCCATCGGGCTTTCCGGGCTCGATCACCGCTGCCGGCGCCAGCGCATAGCCCACGGCGCCGAGCTGCTGGTACCAGGCGACGCGCTGGAAATCGAAGGCGCCGGGGGCCGCCGGGCCAGCGGGCGGCGAGATGTTGGCCAGCACCAGGATGCGGTCGCCGACATGCAGCGGCGGTGCGCCCTTGCTGAGCGACACACGCAAGCGCACCGGCGTCATCTCGACCGGCGGCGCGCCATTGCCCTTGAGCCGTACGGCCTCGAGCACGACGCGCACGCCCTCGGGCAGGCGCTGGATGTCGGCGATGCGGCCTTCGACGTTGATGTTGAACAGGGGCCGGCTGAGCGCCGGCGCAGCGAGGCTTGTAGTGCGCCAAGCGATCAGGCTGAAACCCACGGCGGCGGCGACAAGGCCGATGGCCACGGCGCGGGCGAGGCTGCCGGCCGGCGCGAAGAAGACCAGTCCGAGTGCAGCGGCAGCGAGCGCCGGGCCCAGCCACACGGCGGGCTCGCTCGGCAGTTCGAAGTAGATCGCGATGCCAAGGCCCAGCGCCACCGGCAGCCACAGCATCCACCGGCTGCGCTCTGCATCGAGCTGGTCCAGGATACAGGCACGCGCCCCCGCCACGCCGTCTCCCCCGTTGCGTTGTTTGACAGTGCGGAGACGCTCGCCTACCTACGGCGCGCTTTTTTGGCCGAAATGCGGCAAAACCCGCGCGAACCCTGAACAATGACAATCGTCACCCGCTTCGCCCCCTCGCCCACCGGCTACCTGCACATTGGCGGCGCGCGCACCGCGCTCTTCAACTGGCTGTATGCCCGCCATCACGGCGGCAAGTTCCTGCTGCGCATCGAGGACACCGACCGCGCGCGCTCCACCCAGCCCGCCGTCGAGGCCATCCTGGACGGCCTGTCGTGGCTCGGCGTGCAGTGGGACGGCGATCCGATCTTCCAGTTCCCGCGCGCCGAGCGTCACGCCGAGGTGGCGCGCAAGATGCTGGCCGAGGGCAAGGCCTACCACTGCTACGCCTCGCCAAAGGAGCTCGAGGAGATGCGCGAGGCGCAGAAGCGCGCCGGCGTGCCCATGCGCTACGACGGCCGCTGGCGCGATCGCAAGCCCGAGGAGGCGCCTGCCGGCGTGGCCCCGGTCGTCCGGCTGAAGGCGCCGCAGAACGGCCAGACCGTCATCCAGGATGCCGTGCAGGGCGAGGTCAAGGTCGAGAACGCCCAGCTCGACGACATGATCCTGCTGCGCGCCGACGGCACGCCGACCTACATGCTGGCGGTCGTGGTCGACGACCACGACATGGGCGTGACGCATGTGATCCGCGGCGCCGAGCATCTCAACAACGCCTTCCGCCAGCTCCAGATCATCAACGCCATGGACTGGCCGCGGCCGGTCTATGCCCACATCCCGCTGATCCATGGCGATGATGGCGCCAAGCTCAGCAAGCGCCATGGCGCGCTCGGCGTCGATGCCTATCGCGACATGGGCTTCCTGCCGGCGGCGCTGCGCAACTACCTGCTGCGGCTCGGCTGGGGCCACGGCGACGACGAGATCATCTCGACGGCGCAGGCAATCGAGTGGTTCGACCTGCCGGGCGTCGGCCGCTCGGCCTCGCGCTTCGACATGGCCAAGCTCACCAACCTCAACGCGCACTACCTGCGCGAGACGCCCGACGCGGAGTTGCTGCCGCTGGTGCTGCCGCGCATCGAGAAGGCGCTCGGCCGCGCCGTCGACGCCGCCGGTCTGGCACGCATCGAGCGCGGCATGAACGGCGTGAAGCCGCGCTCGCGCACCGTGATCGAGCTCGCCGACAACCTGGCCTTCTATGCCCGCGACGGCGCGCCGCCGATCGCCGACGACAAGGCGCGCGCCCAGATCACGCCCGACAGCAAGGCGCTGCTCGCCCGGCTCGCAACGGCTTTCGACGGCATCAACGACTGGAGCGAGAAGACGCTCGAGGAGGCGGTGCGTCGCTTCGCCGAAACCGAGAACGTGAAGCTGGGCCAGGTCGCCCAGCCATTGCGCGTCGCCCTCAGCGGCTCGACCGCGTCGCCCGGCATCTTCGAGGTCGTGGCGGTCCTGGGTCCGGCAGAGACCAAGGCGAGATTGCTCGCCGCCGGCGGATAGAAGCCATGGACGTCCGGTCGTCACACTGCCGCGATGGAATTGCGCGTCTGGCTCTGGCTGCTGTCGCTGTCCGTCCTGTGGGGCGGCTCGTTCTTCTTCGCCAAGGTGGCGGTGGGCGAGCTCGGCCCGTTCACCGTGGTGTTCGCGCGGGTGTCGCTTGCCGCACTGGCGCTTGCCCTGGTCGTGCCGCTGCGGCGGGACGCGCGGTGGCCCACCTACTTCGCCATGGGCTTTCTGAACAACGCCCTGCCCTTCAGCCTGATCTTCTGGGGCCAGACCGAGATCGCCTCGGGACTGGCATCGATCCTCAACGCTACGACGCCGCTCTTCACCCTGGTCGTCGCTCACGTCCTGACGCCCGACGAGAAGATCGACCGCACCAAGATCGCGGCCCTGCTGACAGGCCTCCTGGGCGTCGTCATGCTGATCGGCCCGGACGCCCTGGTCGGCGGCTCGGCATTGTGGGGCCAGGCGGCCTGCCTGGCGGCGGCCCTCTCCTACGCCTTCGCCGGGGTCTACGGCCGCCGCTTCCGGCGCATGGGCATCGCGCCGGCCGAGGCCGCGGCGGGTCAGGTCACGGCCAGTGCAGTGTTGATTCTGCCGATCATGCTGATCGTGGACCAGCCGTGGCTGCTGCCCGGGCCGCCGTCACTCGCGGTCTGGCTGTCGCTCGCGGGGCTGGCGCTGCTGTCGACCGCGCTGGCCTACGTCCTCTATTTCCGCATCCTCGAGGCTGCGGGCGCCACCAACCTGCTGCTCGTCACCTTCCTGATCCCGGTCACGGCGATCCTGCTGGGCGCGATGGTGCTGGGCGAGCGACTGGAGCCCCGGCAGTTCGCCGGGATGGCCCTGATCGGGGTCGGATTGGCGCTGATCGACGGCCGCGTTACAGGCCTGCTGCGGGCCGCGAAATAGCGGCCGGCCGGCACAATTGCGCCTCCGGAGGGGGCTTGTTAGGGTGCCCCTGAACCCGTGAAATCGAGCTGAAAGAGTGTCCTATGGCCAAGTCGACCGCCACGCTGACCGATAACGAAACCGGCAAATCCTACGAATTTCCCATCATCCACGGCACGGTGGGACCGCGTCTGGTCGACATCCGCAAGATGTACGGCGAATCGGACATGTTCACCTACGATCCGGGCTTCACCTCGACCGGCTCGTGCGGCTCCAAGATCACCTACATCGACGGCGACCAGGGGGTCCTGCTCTACCGCGGCTACAACATTGCCGAGCTGGCCGAGCAGAGCGACCACATGGAGGTCTGCTACCTCCTGATGAAGGGCGAGCTGCCGACCAAGGCCCAGAAGGAGAAGTTCACCCGCGACATCACCCTGCACACCATGGTGCACGAGCAGCTCAGCCAGTTCTATCGCGGTTTCCGGCGCGACGCCCATCCTATGGCGGTGTGCTGCGGCGTGGTCGGCGCCATGGCGGCCTTCTACCACGACTCGCTCGACATCCATGATCCGCACCAGCGCATGGTGGCGTCGTACCGGCTGGTCGCCAAGATGCCGACCATCGCCGCCATGGCCTACAAGTATTCGGTCGGCCAGCCCTTCGTCTATCCGCGCAACGATCTCAGCTACGCCGCCAACTTCCTGCGCATGATGTTCTCGGTGCCGGCCGAGGAGTACGAGATCAATCCGGTGCTCGAGAAGGCGGTCGACCGCATCCTGATGCTGCACGCCGACCACGAGCAGAACGCCTCGACCTCGACGGTGCGTCTGGCGGGCTCCTCGGGCGCCAACCCGTTCGCCTGCATCGCCGCCGGCATCGCCTCGCTGTGGGGCCCGAGCCACGGCGGCGCCAACGAAGCCGTCATCAACATGCTGAACGAGATCGGCGGCAAGCAGAACATCCCGGGGTTCCTCAGCCGCGTGAAGGACAAGCAGGACCACACCCGCCTGATGGGCTTCGGCCACCGCGTCTACAAGAACTACGATCCGCGCGCCAAGGTCATGCGCCAGACCTGCCACGAGGTGCTGACCTCGCTCGGCATCACCCATGACCCGCTGCTCGAGCTCGCCATGGAGATGGAGCAGATCGCGCTCAAGGACGACTACTTCATCTCCAAGAAGCTCTATCCCAACGTCGATTTCTACTCGGGCATCATTTTCCGGGCGATCGGCATCCCGACCTCGATGTTCACTGTTCTCTTCGCGGTGGCGCGCACCGTCGGCTGGATCTCGCAGTGGAACGAGATGATCGAGGATCCCGACCAGAAGATCGGCCGCCCGCGTCAGCTCTACAACGGCCAGACCGAGCGGCCCTACAAGCCGCTGCATATGAGAGGCTAAAAACTCGGATCGCTGTCCTGGGAGGAAGCGAGACATGGCAAGATCATCGCGAGGGCCGCGCCAGGCAACGACCTGGGCGGCCGAGCAGAACTCCCGACCGCTGCCGCGCATCGTGCGGCTCGGCCGGCCGGCCAACGACAATGTCCGGCAGCTCGGGCCTCTGACGCTGGCGCTCTACGGCACGTTCGCCGCCGTCGTGGTCGTGCTCGCCATGGTGCACTGGCAGGTCATCTAGGCGCGCCGCGGGTCCGCTGCTGGCGCGCCAGCGCCGCCTCGTCATCCCAGGTCAATTTGCCGTCGCGCACCAAGAGCGCGCCGTCGACCAGCACGTCGCGCACCGCACGGGGATTGAGCGAATAGATCAGGTTCGCCGCCGGATCGTGCGCCGGTGTTGCCTCGAGCTTGTTGCCGTCGAACACGACGAGATCGGCGCGCTTGCCGGTCTCGATGCTGCCCACAAGCCCGTCGAGCCCGAGCGTGCGGGCGCCGTCGATGGTCAGCATGCGCACCATCTGCTGGACCGGCAGCACCTCGGGATCGTCGGCCCGCATCTTGCCGACCAGGGCGGCCAGCCGCGCCTCGGCCAGCATGTCCATGGCGTTGTTCGAGGCGGTCCAGTCGGTGCCGAGCCCGATCGGCACGCGGCCCACTAGGCGCGCCAGCGGCAGCGTCCGCGCCTCGATCTTGAGGTTGCTCGCGGGGCAATGGGCGATGGCGATGCCGCGGGCCGGCCAGGCATCGAACTCCGCGTCGCTGAGATAGATCGCGTGCGCGGCGACAGTGCTGGGCGTCGCAAGGCCGGTCGCGACCAGGCAGGCGAGCGCACCGTCATGGCCGCGCTGCCGGACGGCGGCGACCTCCGGCTCGTTCTGCGCGACATGGATGAAGACCTTGGCGCCGGTCTTCTCGGCGCGGCGCGCGCACTCCTTCAGGAGGGCGTCGGAGCAGGTGTCGAGGGCGTGCGGGGCGATGCCGGCGAAGACGCGACGGCGTGGGTCCGTGCCATAGCGCTCGAGGACCGCGTCCGCCGTCTTCCAGTCCGCCGGCGCCCGGGCATCGACCAGCGAATGGCCGACCACGGCGCGGATGCCCGAGGCCTCGATGCCCGGGGCGATGCGATCCATGTTGCCCAGCCGGTCGGCGATGCAGGTGACGCCGTTCAGCAGGAATTCCGCGCAGGCGGCGCGCACGGAGAGGACATGGTCCTCGACCGTGAACCTTTCCTGGCCGGGCATGGCATAGCCCGCCGACCAGAATTCGCGCGGCTGGTCCTCGGTCATGCCGCGATAGAAGGCGGTCGCGGCATGGGTATGGACATTGACCAGGCCGGGCGTGATCAGCGCCTCGCTGCAGTCGATCAGCGTGTCGCCGGGCCGCGCCAGGCTGCCCGTGGGCCCGAGTGCCACGATGGCATCGCCTTCGATCCGGATGTCGGCCGACGGCAGGAATTCGTTGGCGGCGTTGACCGTGAGGACGGCGCCGCCCGTGAGAACGATCGACATATCAGCCCCTGTTCCGCCGTTTAGGCCGACGGGGCGGCGCGGCTAAAAAGTCGGCGAACGCGCCCAGGCGTTCGCTGATGTGGTTGATCATCAGCCGAGCGGGCGGCGACAGGCGGCGGTAGCGTGGCACCAGGATGCCGATGCGGCTTTGCGCCAGCCCCGGCTCGGCCAGCGGCACGTGCACCAGCTCGCCGCGGCGGATCTCCTCGATGAAGCCGATCGGCGTGAAGAAGCCGATGCCCAGCCCCGAGCGGATCACCTGGCGCATGAATTCGATGGAGTTGGAGACGACGCGCGGCGAGAGCCGCGCGCCCGAGCCCGAGAACTCCATCGCCATGATGGCGTCGAGCAGCCAACGGTCCTGCAGCATGACCACCGGATGGCCGACGCACTCGGTCAAGGTCAAGGACTTCCGCCCGGCCAGCGGATGGTCGGGCCGCATCAGCGCCCCGACCGAAGTCGGGAATTCGGCGATGACGTCGACGCCGCGGTGGCGGGCATCGACGAACAGCACGCCGAAGTCGTTGTCGCCCGAACGCAGCGCCTCGCCGATCTCGCTGGGGTGCACCGCAAGGACGGTGAAGGTCACCTTGGGATGGCGTGCCGACACCTCGTCGACGACCTGCGGCAGGAAGCGCACCAGCATCGATTCCAGCGAGATGATGCGGACGTCACCGCTCACCGTGCCGCCGAGGCTCGCGATCTCCGCCCGCGTGCGCTGGTATTCGTTCTGCGTCTCGCGCACATGGCGCAGCAGCAATTCGCCGGCCGCCGTCGGGCGCACGCCGCTGCGGCCGCGCTCGAACAGGGCCACGCCCATCTCGTCCTCGAGCCGCAGGATCTGCCGGTTGACCGCCGACGAGGCGACACTCAGCGCATCGGCCGCCTTGCGGATCGAGCCGTGGCGCGCGACATGGTCGAAGTAGCGCAGGACCGCGGCGTGCATGGCGATTTTGGCCTCCGGACGGGCGATGCCGAAATGGCAGCACACCGTGCGAATTAATGTTCTTTTCTAGAGCACCGCGCGTCAATAGCGTTTCACCGGGGAACGACGAAGGGGAAGTCGCCATGCGCCAGCTCGGTTCCAGCATCCGCCGCCGCTCATTGCTCAAGACCGGAGCCGCCGCCACCGGCTTCGCGGCCTCAGGCCTCCTGCCCTCGGGCGGCTTCGCCCAGGCCAAGACCCAGACCGTCAATCTCCAGCTCGGCTGGCTCGCGGGCAACAACCAGATCGGCGAGGTCGCCGCCAAGCATCTCGGCTATTTCGAGGAAGAGAAGCTCAACGTCGTGATCCATCCCGGCGGGCCCAGCATCGACGGCGTCGCCATCGTCGCCTCGGGTCGCCACGACATCGGCCAGGTCTCGTCCAGCCCCTCGCTGATGCTGGCGGCCTCGCAGAAAATCCCGGTGATGTGCTTCGCCACCGGCCTGCAGCAGCATCCCTACGCCTATTTCTCGCTGCCCAAGAAGCCGGTGCGCACGGCCAAGGACCTTGTAGGCAAGAAGGTCGGCATCCAGGCGACCGCCAAGGTCCTGCTGAACGCCCTGATGAAGAAGCACGGCATCGCCGAGAAGGACGTCGAGATCGTGATCATCGGCTCGGAGATGACGCCGATCCTGACTGGCCAGACCGACGTGGTGAGCGGCTGGATCACCAATACCACGACCCTGAAGCCGCTCGGCCCCGACCGCATCGATCTCCGCCTGTGGGACGCCGGCGTCCGGCTCTATGCGCTCCCCTACTACGCCACCAAGACCACCATCGAGAAGAAGCCCGAGATGCTGGCCGGCTACGTCCGCGCCGCTTCGCGCGGCTGGGAGTATGCCCTCAAGAACCCCGACAAGGCCGCTGCCTTGCTGGTCAAGGAGTACTCCAACCTCAACCTCGCCGACGAGGTCGAGGGCAGCAAGGTGCTGCTCACCTTCGCCTTCAACGCCAACACGCAGGCCAACGGCTGGGGCGCCTTCGACCCGGCGATCTGGCAGGAACAGATCGCCCTCTACGACGACCTGAAGCAGTTCTCCGCCGGCGCTCCCAAGCTCGAGGACGTGATCACCACCAAGATCCTCGAAGCCACCAAGGGCGCCCGCGCCAAGGTCGGCTGACCCGATGGCGGTCGCCGTCCAGTGCGAGCGGATCACCGTGCGCTTCACGACGGAGCGCGGCACGGTCACGGCGCTGGAAAACATCGACCTCGCGATCCCGCGCGGCAGCTTCCTCACGCTGCTTGGCCCCTCGGGCTGCGGCAAGTCGACGTTGCTGCGCGTGATGGCCGATCTGATCGAACCCAGCGGCGGGCGGATCTCCGTGCTGGGCGATGCGCCGGCGACAGCGCGGCTCAACCGCGAGATCGGCTTCGTCTTCCAGGATGCAGCCCTCCTGCCGTGGCGCACGGTGCTCGAGAACATCACGCTCCCGCTCGAAGTCGGCGGCGGCAAGGCCCTGCCCGGCGCGCGCTCGCCGCAGGACCTGCTGGCCCTGGTCGGCCTCACCGGCTGGGAGCAGGCCTATCCGCATGAGCTGTCGGGCGGCATGCGCCAGCGCGTGGCGATCGCCCGCGCCCTGGTCTCGGGCCCGCGGCTGCTGCTGATGGACGAGCCGTTCGGCGCCCTCGACGAGATCACCCGCGATCGCCTGAACGAGGAATTGCTGCAGGTCTGGGAATCGACCGGGACCACGATCGTGTTCGTCACTCACTCGATCTACGAGGCGGCTTTCCTCGGCCAGAAGGTGCTGCTGCTGGCGGCGCGACCGGGCCGGGTTCGCGAGCTGGTGCCGGTCACCCTGCCGACGCCGCGGCGGCTGGCCATGCGCGAGACGCCGGAGTTCGTGGCTCTCGCCGGCCATCTGCGCCGCGTGCTGGAGACCTGCTGATGGCCAACCAGGCCGAACCCGTCACCATGGCCTCCGCCTTTGTCGAGGATGCCGAGGCCCAGGCGCGTTTCCTGGCCCGCAAACGCTACCTCGCCTGGCGCGGCCGCCTGCTGCCCGTGGCGGCCGTGATCGTCTTCCTGCTGGTGTGGTGGCAGGCGGTCGAGATCTTCGACATCAAGCCGTTCATCGCCCCCTCGCCGGTGGCGGTCGGGCAAGTGCTCTACGACCGCTTCGACATGTTGATGGCCAACCTGCTGCCGACGGCGATCGAGGCCATCTCGGGCTTCATCCTGGGCAACGTGGCCGCCATTACGCTCGCCACCGCCTTCGTCTATCGCAAGACCATGGAAGAGGCGCTGTTCCCCATCGCGGTCATGGTCAACACCATCCCGGTCGTCGCCAAGGCGCCGATCCTGGTGCTGCTGCTGGGCAACGGCATGGAGCCCAAGATCGCCATCGCCGCCATCATCTGCTTCTTCCCGACCTTGGTGAACATGACGCGCGGCCTGCGCGACGTGCGCGCCGAGCAGCTCGAGCTGATGCGCATCCTGTCGGCCACGCCAAGCGAGGTCTTCCTGCGCATTCGCGTCCCCAACGCGCTCCCCTACCTGTTCTCCGCCCTGAAGATCGCCGCGTCGACCGCCGTGATCGGCGCCATCGTCGGCGAATGGATCGGGTCGACCAAGGGCATCGGCGCGCTGATCATTCAGTCGACCTACAATTTCGATTCGCCCCTGCTCTACGCCACCATCGTTGTCGGCTCGACCTTCTCGGCCCTGTTCTTCGGCGTCATCTCGCTCGCCGAGAAACGCCTGCTGCGCTGGAACGTGACGCACAACGCCTGATCCCCTCATCTGCCAAGGAGGCCCTATGACCTCGACACCCCAGTTCATCAGCGAGCCGGCCGGCCGCGTACCCGTTGCGGCGACGTCCGACCTCGTGGTTGTGGGCGGCGGTCCGGCCGGGATCGCCGCGGCGCTGGCCGGCGCGCGCAATGGCCTCAGCGTCACCCTGCTCGAGCGCTACCCTTATCTCGGCGGCCTGGCCTCCGGCGGCATGGTCCTGGTGCTCGACGACATGTGCAATGGCCAGGAGATCGCCGTGCGCGGCCTCTGCGCCGACCTTATAGCGCGGCTGGAGCGCCTCGGTCTCGCGGTCACACCGCCCGAAGCCGATCGCCGGTCCGATGCCGCCATGTGGCGCAAGTGGTCGCGTTGGGGTGTCTTCGACTTCACCTCGCACCTGAAGCCCCAGCCGATCGTCTACGCCGCGGCCTTCGATCCCGACGGCTTCAAGCGCGTGTCCAACGACATGATCGCCGAGGCCAAGGTCAACCTGCGCCTGCACAGCTGGTTCAGCCGAGCCATCGTCGAGGACAGCGCGGTCAAGGGCGTCGTCTGCGAGAGCAAGGAAGGCCGCCAGGCCATCCTCGGCAAGATCGTCGTCGATGCCACGGGTGATCTCGACGTCGCCGCCTCGGCCGGCGCGCCGTTCATCGAAGGCGCCTACATCGTCACCACCGTGTTCCGCCTGGGCGGCGTCGACGTCGAGGCGGCGGAGCGTTTCGAGTACGAGGAGCCCGAGGCGTTCAAGGCGATCGACCGCGAGGCCAAGCGCCTGATCGGCGGCTCGTGGGACAAGTGGTGGCTGAAGACGCCGCTGCCGGGCGTCGTCTGGTGCAACTGCCCGCACATGGCCAACTACAACGGGCTGAAGGTCGACGACCTGACGCGCGCCGACTTCGAAGGCCGCAAGCGGATCGCCAAGCTGGTCGATTACCTGCACGAGAAGATGCCGGGCTTCCGCGACTGCTTCGTGATCGACGTGGCGCCCCAGCTCGGCATCCGCCAGACCCGGCTGCTCGAAGGCCTCTATGTCGTGACCAAGGAGGACGTGACCGAGCGCCGGCACTTCGCCGACAGCGTGGCGCGCGGCCGCGACTACTACACGCCCTACCGCTCGCTGCTGCCGCGCGAGGTCAAGGGCCTGATCGTCGCCGGACGGCACTATTCGGCGACTTCATCGGCCCAGCGCATGTCGCGCGAGATCCCGCCCTGCATGGCCATGGGCGAGGCCGCGGGCGAAGCGGCGGCGCTGGCGCTGGAAGGCGGCGTGACGCTCGATCGCGTCGACGTCGGCAAGCTGCAGGCCCGCCTGCGCGAGCGCGGCGCCGATCCGGGCGACCGGCCGGCGGCCAACGCCACCGCCCTGAGGGCCGCCGAATGACCGTCGCCCAGCCTCTCACCGGCATAAAAGTGCTCGATTTCACGCAGGTCATGATGGGACCCTGCGCCACACAGATGCTGGCCGACTACGGCGCCGACGTCATCAAGATCGAGCGGCCGGGCGCCGGTGACCTGTCGAGAACCTCGCTGGCCGACGATCCGGATGGCCTCAACAATCCGGTGTTCAGAAGCCTCAATCGCAACAAGCGATCGATCGCGCTCGACCTTCGCGGCGAGGCGGGCAAGGCGGTGATCTACGACCTGGTGAAAACCGCCGACGTCGTGGTGAACAATTTCCGCGCCGGCGTCATGGACCGCATGGGTTTCGGCTACGAGGCGCTCTCCAAGATCAACCCGCGCATCATCTGTGCCTTCGGCTCGGGCTTTGGCCAGAGCGGGCCCCTGTCGCACAAGGGCGGCCAGGACATCCTGGCCCAGGCGCTGAGCGGCGTGATGGCGCGCAAGCCCGATCAAAGCCTGCCGACGTCGGTCTATGCCACGGCGCTGGCCGACTACTCGGCCGGCATGCACCTCGTGCAGGGCATCCTGCTTGCCTTGATGCAGCGCGAGAAGACCGGCGTCGGCCAGTCCCTCTCGGTGTCGCTCTACGATTCCATGCTCGCCATGCAGATGCAGGAAGCGGCGATGTGGCTGCAGCGCAAGCGCGAGTTGAACTGGGGCGCTTTCCCCCTGACCGGCGTGTTCGCGACCACCGACGGCGCGGTGGTGATCGTGGGCGCCTTCAAGGCCAATCCGCTGCAGGATATCTGCCGTGCACTCGGCCTGCCCGACCTGTCGGCCGATCCGAACTACGCCACCTTCGCCAAGCAGGTCGAGAACAAGGCGGAACTGCACCGCCTGTTCCGCAGCAAGCTCTCGACCGACACGACGGCGCACTGGCTCGCCAGGCTCGAGGAGCAGGATCTTTTATGCGCGCCGCTGCAGACCCTGGGCGAAGCACTGGCGTCGGAGCAGACCGCCGCGAACAACATGATCGTGTCGCTCGACACCAACGGCAGCGGCCGCAACGAGCCGCTGAAGCTGGTCGCCTCGCCGATCACCATGGATGCCTCGGCGTTCCGGCTGCGCCATGTGCCGCCAAGCCTCGGCGAGCATGGCGCGGAGATCCTGGGTGAGATGGGCTATGCGCCTGACCGCATCGCCGAGCTGCGCAAGGGCAAGGTGCTGTCATGACCATCCGCTTCGCCGTGGACAACCACGTCGCGCGCGTCACGATCGACCGGCCCGACCGCATGAACGCCATCGACGAAGCGTCGGAAGGCGAGCTGATGCGCATCTGGTCGGCCATCGAGCGCGACGACCAGGTCCGCTGCGTCGTGCTCACCGGCGCCGGCGAGCGCGCCTTCTGCACCGGCGCCGACATGAAGCAGAGCGGCAACAAGACCGGACTGGAATACTGGGCGGCAGCGCGGCCCGGCGGCTTCGGCGGCCTGGCGCTGCGCGAGACCCTCGACGTCCCGGTGATCGCCCGCGTCAACGGCCACGCGCTGGGCGGCGGCATGGAGATGGTGCTGGGCTGCGACATCGTCATCGCCGCCGAGAATGCCAGCTTCGGCCTGCCCGAACCGCGCGTCGGCCGCTTGGCGCTGGACGGCGGCATCGCCATCCTGCCGCGACGCATTCCCCACGTCTGGGCGATGGGCATGCTGCTGACCGGCCGGCGCGTGCCGGCCGCCGAGGCGCTGCGCCTTGGCCTGGTCAACGAAGTCGTGCCGCAGGCCGGCCTCGATGCGGCGGTCGAGCGCTGGCTTGCCGACGTCCTTGCCTGTGCGCCGCTTTCGGTCAAGGCGATCAAGCAGATGGTGCGCAGCGGCGCCGGCCTCTCGCCGCGCGAGGCGCAGCAGCTGCGCCTGCCGGCCCTGGTTGCTGCCCTGCAGTCGACGGACCAGGACGAGGGCGTACAGGCCTTCATCGAAAAGCGTCCGCCGCAGTGGCAAGGCCGCTGATGACCTACGTCGTCACCTCGACCTGCATCGATGTGAAGGACGGCATCTGCCAGAAGGTCTGCCCCGTGGAATGCATCTACGAGGGCGGCCGCATGATGTACATCCAGCCCGACGAATGCATCAATTGCGGCATCTGCGTCTCGGTCTGCCCGGTGCAGGCGATCTATGAGGATGTCGACGTGCCGGCCGCGGAAGAGGCCTTCATTGCCGCCAACGTCGAGTTCTTCGCAGCCGGCGTCACCGGCTGGGGAAGCCCGGGTGGCGTCACGTCGGACCATGTCAGCACGCTCGACGTGCCCTTGGTGAAGGGCTTCCGCGCAACCAGTGCCTGAGGCCGCGGTGTTGGTGAATTCGAGATCAGAGTCTTCCGGACCGCGCGCATTCTGCGCGCCTCATGATCATGAGCGCGCAGGATGCGCGCGGTCCGAAAAAGCATGAGGCTACTTGCGCTCGATCAGCTCGATCTTGTAGCCGTCGGGATCCTCGACGAAAGCGATGACGGTGGTGCCGAATTTCACCGGCCCGGGTGCGCGGGTGACCTTGCCGCCGGCCTTGGTCACCTCGGCGCACATGCCGGCGACGTCGGGCACGCCGACCGCGAGATGGCCGAAGCCCGAGCCTAGCTCGTAGGGCTCGTGGCCATAGTTGTAGGTGAGCTCGACGACGCAATGCTCCTTCTCGTCGCCGTAGCCGACAAAGGCCAGCGTGTACTTGCCCTCCGGCACGTCACGCTTGCGCAGGAGCTTCATGCCCATCGGGCCGGTGTAGAAGGCGAGCGACTTGTCGAGGTCGTGCACGCGGATCATCGTGTGCAGCATGCGTGCGTTGGTGGCGGTGTCGGGCATCGTCCCCTCCTCTACCTGATCATGGCGGCGAAGGTCGCCTCGGCCGCGACCTTGCCTTCGACAATCCCCTTGCCGGAGAACTTCCAGACGTTGGCGCGGCTCTGGATCTTCTCGACATGCAGCTCCAGGCGGTCGCCCGGCACGACCGGCCGGCGAAAGCGCACGCCGTCGATCGACATGAAATAGACGAGCTTGCCGTCCGCCTCCTGCCCGAGGCTCGACATGACCAGCACGGCTGCGGTCTGCGCCATCGCCTCGATGATCAACACGCCCGGCATCACCGGCTCGGACGGGAAATGGCCCTGGAAGAACGGCTCGTTGATGCTGACGTTTTTGATGCCGACGGCGCTGCTGTCGAGTCGCATGTCGGTCACGCGGTCGACCATCAGCATGGGATAGCGGTGCGGGATCAGCTGCAGGATGCGCTTGATGTCGGCCACGGTCGCCGTCGCGGTCCTCGCCATGCTGGTTTTGTCGGTCTGCATGTTCATGTCGCCGCCATCCCCACTAGAAGCGCGTGCCGAAGCTGAAGCGGATGTTCTCCGTCCTGTCCCACGGGTCCTTCTGGATAGGGACGGCATAGTCTATACGGATTGGCCCGAATGGCGACATCCATTGGACGCCGACGCCGGTCGAGACGCGCATGGTGTTGCTGGTCAGAACCGTGTTGCTGTACGCGGCCGGCCCGCCCAGGCCCCACAGCGATCCGACATCCATGAAGGCCTTGCCGAAGATGCCGATCTCCTTGGGCAGCCCCAGCGGGAAGCTGAGCTCGGTCGTGGCGCTGTAGAAGTACGTGCCGCCGAGCGCGTCGGCAGTGATCGAATCGCGCGGCCCGATACCGCCGACCTGGAAGCCGCGCAGCGTGTCGCCGCCGATGAAGAACAGGTTGTTCAGCCTGAGCGACGAGCCGTTGTAGGGAAACACCGCGCCGATCGAGCCGCCGACCGAGGCGACGACGTCCTCGATGATGCTCTGGTAGTAAACCGCGTCGGCCGTCGTGCGGTAGTACTGCTCGGTGCCGATCAGGCCCGCCACCGCCATCGAGTTGCGCAGCAGGAAGCCCTTGGTCGTGTTGAGACGGGTATCGCGCGTGTCCCAGGCCAGCGTCTCGGAGATTTCCGACACCACCGACGTGCCGGCGTTGAGCTGCACGATCTGCGAGGCAAATGGCTGCACGTTGTAGATGTCGGTCTGGCGCAGCGTATAGCGGACGTTCTGGCGCAAGTGCTCGGTGTAGGCCCAGCCGGCACGCAGCGCGAAGCCGATGCTGCGGTCGCTGTACGACGCCACCGCCTGGCGGTCGTTGGAGGTGCGGAAGATGTCGAAGCCCGCCGCCATCGAGCGATCCAAGAAATAGGGCTCGGTGAAGCTGAGGTCGATCAATGTGCTCAGGGTGCCGATCGACAGGCCGAGCCTCAGCTCCTGGCCCTTGCCGAGCAGGTTGCGCTCCTTGATCGAGATATCGCCCAGCACGCCCGACGTCGTCGAGAAGCCGGCGCCGAACGAGATGTCGCCGGTGCTCTGCTCGACCACCTGGACCTCGAGGTTGGTCTTGTCCGGCGCCGAGCCGGGCTGCGCCGAAATGTCGACCTTCTCGAAGAAGCCGAGGTTCTTCAGGCGCTGCTGGCTGCGCCGCACCTTGGCGGTCGAGAAGGCATCGCCCTCGGCCAGGCGGAACTCGCGGCGAATCACCTTGTCCAGAGTACGCGTGTTGCCCGAGATGTTGATGCGCTCGACGTAAACGCGCGGGCCTTCCTGGATGTCGAAGGTGACGTCGACGGTGAGGTTGTCCTTGTTGCGCCGGATGTTGGGGCGGACCTCGACGAAGGCGTAGCCCAGCGAGCCCACGATGTCCGACAGCGCCGTCACCGTCTTCTCGACCTCGTTGGCGTCGTACCACTCGCCTTCCGACATGGTCAGATAGCTCTGCAGCACGTCGACATCGAGGCCCTGGAAGCGGGTCGACACCTCGACCTTGCCGAACTTGTAGCGCTCGCCTTCGCTGATCGTGAAGGTGATGAAGAAGCCCTCGCGGTTGGGCGCGAGCTCGGCCACCGCCGACACGACGCGGAAGTCGGCATAGCCCTCCGAGAGGTAGAACTTGCGCAACAGCTCGCGGTCGAGATTGAGGCGGTCGGGATCGTAGCGGTCGTCGGACGACAGGAAGCGGTACCAGGCGCTCTCGCTGGTCCTGATCTTGCCGCGCAGCGTGCCGTCGCTGAACGCCTCGTTGCCGACGAAGCTGATGCGCTGCACGCCCGTCACGTCGCCTTCGTTGATCTCGAAGACGAGATCGACGCGGCCCTGGTCGAGCTTGATGACCTTGGGCTCGACCGAGGCGTTGTAGCGGCCACTGCGGCGATAGATCGTCAGGATACGCTCGACGTCAGCCTGCACGCGCGCGCGGGTGAAGACCTGGCGCGGCTTGGACTGCACCTCGTCGCGCAGCTTGTCGTCCTCGATCTTGCGATTACCCTCGAAGGCGACGCGGTTGATGATGGGATTTTCCGTGACCTTCACGACCAGGGTCGAGCCCTGCATGTCGATCGAGACGTCGGAGAAGAGTCCGGTGCCGAACAGCGCCTTCAGCGAGCGGTCGGCCGCGGCGTGGTCGTAGGGCTGCCCTTCCTTGAGCTGCAGGTAGGAGCGGATGGTCTCCGGCTCGGCACGCACGTTGCCCTGGATCTGCACACCAGTGATCGTGCCGCCAACGGCCGCAGCGCCAGGACCACGCTGGGCATGCGCCGTCGTGCCGAAGGTCAGAATTGCCGCAACGGCCAGAACAGCCCAACGAAAGATCAAACTCACCCCCGGCACCTTCCCAGACGACCTGCCGGCCAGTTTCAGGACCGCAATTTCATAGACCGGCAATACGGACTTAGCTACCCCTTTGTCCCCGGTTGTCCGCACCCCGGAGATCGCGTCATGTCACCGCAGCAAGGCCTTAGGTGAACATGCGCAGGATCTGCTTTATGTCGTTGAAGGTCGCCAGCAGGGCGAGGCCGATCACCAGGCTGAATCCGACCTTCAGCCCGAGCTCTTGTGCACGCAGGCTGAGCGGCTTGCCGCGCACCGCTTCATACAGATACATCGCGAGATGGCCGCCATCGAGCATCGGTACCGGCAGCAGATTGAAGATGCCGAGCACGACCGACAGCGCGATCACGAGATTGAGGATGCCCGTCCAGCCGGCATAGGACGCCTCGCCCGCCGCCTTGGCGATGCGGATCGGCCCGCCCAATTCATCCACAGGTCGCGCTGCGGTCAGGATCTGGCCCATCGACGTATAGAACATCGAGGTCATGCCCCACACCGCGCGCACGCCGGCGCCCATGGCGCCGAGCAGACCGTGGTTACGGACCTCGGTGACGTTCGCCGGACGGATGCGCAGGCGGCCGATCGTGTATTCCTTGCCGGCGCAATCCACCGCCTTGTCGGCGATCGGCGTGACGGTGGCCTCGCCGCGCTTGCCGTCGCGGTCGTAGGTGATGGTGACGGGGTTGCCCGCGCGGTCGCCGATCAATTCCGGGATGCGCGAGAAGTAGTCGACCGGCTTGCCGTCGATCTGCAGCAGGAGGTCGCCGACCTTGAGCCCGGCCGCCTCGGCCGGACTGTCGGTCGTGAAGCCGCCGACCACGGGACGGACCAGCTGGTCCATGCCGTATTCGCCGAGCCGCATGGTGTTGCTGAAGCGATCGGTCCGCTCGCAGTACTTGGGAACGATCACGCCCTTCAGGAGCTGATTGCCGCGTCGATACTCGACGGGCATCGGCTTGCTGAGATGGAGGAATTGCGCCTCGGTGATGTCCTCGTAGCGATTGACCCGGCTGTCGCCCAACCGCACGACCTCATCGCCCGTGCGCAGTCCCGCCTTGGCCGCCGGCCCGTCGACCTGCACGGCGACCGTAGTCGGCGTGTAGGGCTCGCCGGCGACGAAGAAGACGGCGGTCAGCACCACGAAGGCGAAGATCAGGTTGGCGAGCGGCCCGCCCAGCACGACGGCGGCACGGGCATAGAGCGGCTGGCTGAAGAAGGCCCGTTTGCTCTGTTCGGGCGTCAGCGGCTCGCCCGACGGTGTGGCGCTGGTGGCATCACTGTCACCCAGGAACTTCACGTAACCGCCGAGCGGCACGGCCGAAATCTTCCAGCGCGTCCCGTTGCGGTCGGTCCAGCCGATCAGCTCGGGTCCGAAACCGATGGAGAAGACCTCGGCATGGATGCCGAAACGGCGGCCCACCCAGTAGTGTCCGTACTCATGCACGAACACGAGCAGGGTCAGCACCAGGACGAAGTACGGCAGGTAGGTCGTGAACAACGACATGGTTCAGTACACCACGAATTTCTTTTCGCTTCAATTACTTAGCGAGCGACCCTGTACAGCCTTCTCGGCCCGGCTACGGGCCTCCCGATCAGCGGCCTGGACCTGTTGGACCGATTCCACCCGCTCCGACGACAGGCTGCTGGCCGCCATCACGTCCTCGACCACCCGGGCGATGTCGAGAAAGCCGATACGGCGCGCCAGGAACGCTGCCACAGCCACCTCATTGGCTGCGTTCAGCACCGTCGGTGCGAATCCACCCAAAGCCAGGGCCTCTCGCGCCAGACGTAGCGAAGGAAAGCGGCCGGAATCGGGCCGCTCGAAGGTGAGCGGCGCCAACGTCGTGAAATCGAGCCGCTCGGCCGGGCTGTCGATGCGCGACGGCCAGCCGAGGGCATGGCTGATCGGCACGCGCATGTCCGGCGTGCCGAGCTGCGCCAGCACCGAGCCGTCGCGGTAAGCCACCATGGAATGGATCACCGATTGCGGATGCACAACGATCTCGATCTGCTCGGCCGGCAGCCCGAAGAGCAGATGGGCTTCGATCAGCTCGAGGCCCTTGTTCATCATGGTCGCCGAATCGATGGAGATCTTGGCGCCCATGTCCCAATTGGGATGAGCCAGCGCCTGCTCAGGCGTGGCCTCGGCCATGTCGGCCAGCGCCCAGTTGCGGAACGGCCCGCCGGACGCCGTCAGGATCAGCCGGTCGATGGCATGGCGATGACGCGGCTCGAGCACCTGGAAGATGGCGTTGTGCTCGGAATCGACGGGCAGCAGCGCCCCGCCCGATTCCTCGATCGCCTCGATCAGCAGCCTGCCGGCGCAAACCAGCGTCTCCTTGTTGGCCAGCGCCACCATGGCGCCGCGCCGGGCCGCCACCAGGGTCGATTCGAGGCCGGCGAAGCCCACCACGGCCGCCATC
Source organism: Reyranella sp. (assembly GCA_021732285.1). GTDB lineage: Bacteria > Pseudomonadota > Alphaproteobacteria > Reyranellales > Reyranellaceae > Reyranella. Next base: position 42,087 of record JAKFVH010000149.1, read on the forward strand.
ACCCACTCGGCAGGCCGTGCCGCCGCTTCGATAACGGCGGCTGGCCCCGCTGCAGCCTCAATCGAGGTTCCGACGAGGGCATCCTTGAGGGCCCGATACCGCTGCTCGTTGGCCACCACGGCCATGCGGGCCCGCAGCCGGCGCGCCTGTTCGGCCAAAGCCTCGACGGAGTTGCCGGCGACCAGGGCCTCAACGCGATAGCTCTCAGGATCGCGCGCAATGAGATCGACAGTGCTCTGACCGACCGACCCGGTCGATCCCAGGATCGTCACGCCGCGCGGCCGCTCGGCCGAAGGGGCATGCCAGCCCGTCATGTCCATGGCCATCCTCCGCCCACGATCAGCCTAGTCAACGCCACGGCGACGAGGATGGCCAGGAGCCCATCGACGCGGTCCAGCAGCCCGCCATGGCCCGGGATCAGCGCTCCGCTGTCCTTTACCCCGGCCCGGCGCTTGGCCGCCGATTCGAAGAGGTCGCCGATCTGCCCGACGACCGCCAGGCCCGCGCCAATCGCCGCCAAGGTGAATGTGTGGCCGAGGCCAAAGGCATAGCCCACGGCCGAGCTGGCGACGGCCGCCCAGGCCATGCCGCCGAACAGCCCCGACCAGGTCTTCCCCGGGCTGATGCGCGGCGCCAGCTTGGCGCCGCCCGCCGCACGGCCGACGGCGTAGGCGCCAATGTCGGTCGCCCAGATGCAGGCCACGATCCAGATGACGGTCTCCCGGCCGTCACCCGGCTGATGACGTAGCCACAGCAGGGCGACAATGGCGGCCAGGGTGTAGGCAATGGTGAGGAGGCGCAGCAGCGGTCGTCCGCGCGTCAGGCCGATCCATTCCGAGATCAGCAGCGGCGCCGCCACGGCAGCCACGAGATCGATCCAGGGAAAGCCGATCCAGATCGCCGCCAGCAGCAGCGGCCCCAGGACCACCGCCGACAGGATGCGCAGCACCAGGCCTCGATGCCGCCTGAAACGCCCGACCGGGGCGTCAGCCGCCGACGCCGCCATATCGCCGTTCACGCCGACGGAACTCGGCGATCGCCTGTTCCAGGTGGTCCTTGCCGAAATCCGGCCACAGCGTGTCGACGAACACCAGCTCGGCATAGGCACACTGCCAGAGCAGGAAATTGCTGATGCGCTGCTCGCCGCTGGTGCGGATCAGCAGGTCGGGATCGGGCACGCCCGCCGTCAGCAGCTCCTGCTCGAAGCGCGCCTCGTCGATGCCGTCGGCCGCGAGCTCGCCGGCGGCAACGCGGCGCGCCAGGTTCCGCGTCGCCTGCAGGATCTCGTCGCGCGCGCCGTAGTTGATGCAGATGTTGACGTCGATGCGGCCATTGGCGTGCGTCATCTTCTCCGCGTCGGCGATGTCGCGCACGATGTCGGGCGCCAGGCCCTCGCGGTTGCCGATGACGCGCAGGCGCGCGCCGTTCTTGTGCAGCTCCTCGAGCTCGTTGCGCAGATAGTGGCGCAGCAGGCCCATCAGGTCGTTGACCTCGTCGGCCGGCCGCGTCCAATTCTCCGTCGAGAAGGCAAAGAGCGTCAGCACGGGAATGCCGAGCTCGCCCGCGCCGCGCACCACGCGGCGCACGGCATCGGCGCCGCGCCGATGTCCGGCCACCCTCGGCAGGCCGCGCGCCTTCGCCCACCGCCCATTGCCATCCATGATGATGGCGACGTGGTGGGGACCTGGCGAGGGGTCCGCTGTGGCGGGCAGCGACGCAGTCGACATCAGACCGTCTTGATCTCTTTTTCCTTGTGGGCCAGCACTTCGTCGACCTGCTTGACGTACCGGTCGGTGAGCTTCTGCACCTCGTCGGACTTCTGACGATGCTCGTCCTGCGAGATCTTGTGATCCTTTTCCGCCTTCTTGAGCGCTTCCATGCCGTCGCGCCTCACGTTGCGCACGGCAACGCGGCCATGCTCGGCATATTTGTGCGCGAGCTTGGCAAGCTCGGCGCGCCGCTCGGCGGTGAGCTCGGGAATCGGCACTCGCACGAGCTGTCCGTCGGGCGCAGGATTGAGGCCGAGGCCCGCCTCGCGGATCGCCTTGGCGACCGAGACGACCAGGCCCTTGTCCCAGACGTTGACGGCGAGCAAGCGCGGCTCGGGCGCACTCACCGTGCCGACCTGGTTCAGCGCCATGCGCTGGCCGTAGGCGTCGACCATGACCGGGTCGAGCAGGTTCACCGAGGCGCGGCCGGTCCTGAGACCGCCCAGCTCCTTCTTGAGGGCGTCCATGGCGCCCTGCATGCGTTTCTCGAGCTCTTTCAGATCGGCCGTCATCTTCAGCCCTCGTCTCTGATGATGGTGAAGGTCCCTTCCCCGCGCATCGTGGCAGCGAACGCGCCGGGCTTGTGGATATCGAACACGATGATCGGGATGCGGTTCTCGCGGGCCAGAGAGATCGCCGAGGCGTCCATGACCTGCAGGTCGCGCGACAGCACGTCCATGTAGTTGAGCTGGTCGTAGCGCTTGGCGTTCTTGTCCTTCTTGGGATCCGACGAGTAGACGCCGTCGACCTGAGTGCCCTTCAGCATGGCATCGACGCTCATCTCGGCCGCGCGCAGGGCGGCAGCCGTATCGGTCGTGAAGAACGGATTGCCGGTGCCGGCGGCGAAGATCACCACGCGCCCCTTCTCCATGTGGCGCGCGGCGCGGCGGCGGATGTAGGGCTCGCACACCGTGGTCATGGGAATAGCGGACTGCACACGGGTCTGTAGGCCATGGCGCTCGAGCGAGCTCTGCATAGCCAGTGAATTGATGACGGTCGCCAGCATGCCCATGTAGTCGCCGCTCGCCCGGTCCATGCCCGATGCGGCAGCGGACACGCCACGGAAGATGTTGCCGCCGCCGATCACCAGGCAGACCTGCACCCCCATCTCGTGCACGGTCTTTATCTCCTGGGCCACCATGGCAACCATGGTGGGATCGAGCCCATATTCCCGACTCCCCATGAGCCCCTCGCCCGAGAGCTTCAGCAATACGCGGCGATAGCGGGGGCTCGACGGCATCAGATGCCTCAGACTCCAGTTTTCTTGGGCAACGCGGGCCCGAAGGCCCGCGCGCCAGTGTTCGTTGTCATACTACTTCTTGAGCTGGGCAGCCACCTCTGCCGCGAAATCCTCGGACTTCTTCTCGATGCCTTCACCCAGGCCGAAGCGCAGGTAGCCCGCCAGACGGACCGGGGCGCCGACCTGCTTGGCGGCGTCGTCGACCACCTTCGAGACCTTGGTCTTGCCGTCCATGATGAAGGCCTGCTCGAGCAGGACCCACTCCTGATAGGCCTTGCGAATGCCGCCCTCGACCATCTTGGCGATGATGTCGACGGCCTTGCCGCTCTGGGCCGCCTTCTCGGTCAGCACGCCGCGCTCGCGCTCGACCTCGGCCTTGTCCAGCGCGTCGACGGTCAGCGACTTGGGATTGGCCGAAGCCACGTGCATGGCGAGCTGCTTGGCGAGCGCCTCGAGCTTCGCCTTGTCGCCGGTCGATTCGAGCGCCACCAGCACGCCGATCTTGCCGAGATCGGGTGTCACCTTGTTGTGTATGTAGCTGGCAACGACACCGTCGGAGACCGACAGCATGGCGGCGCGGCGCAGCGACATGTTCTCGCCGATGGTGGCGATCAGGTGCGTGAGCTCGCCCTGCACGTCGCGGCCGGTGCCCGGATAGGGCGCCGCCGCGACCTTGGCCAGGTCGCCGCCGTTGTCGAGCGCGAGCTTCGCGGCATCGCCGACGAACTTCTGGAAGATGTCGTTGCGGCCGACGAAGTCGGTCTCGGCATTGACCTCGATGACGGCGCCGCGCGTGCCGTTGGCGACCACGCCGACCAGGCCCTCGGCCGCGACGCGGCCGGCCTTCTTGGCGGCCGCCGACAGGCCCTTGGTGCGCAGCCAGTCGATCGCCTTCTCGAGATCGCCCGCGACCTCGCCCAGCGCCTTCTTGCAATCCATCATGCCCGCGCCGGTCTTCTCGCGCAGTTCCTTGACCAGGGAGGCCGTGATCTCAGCCATGTGTCACTCCGTATCGCGCATCGTGCGCATTCATTGATCGAAGCGCGCCACTCTAGCGGCGCGTCATGACTCTCATGTTCCTCTCCCCCTCGGGGGAGAGGTTAGGTGAGGGGGTGCAACACGAAGGTTGCCTCCGGCGTCACCCCCTCACCCAGCCTCTCCCCCAAGGGGGAGAGGAGCATGAAGAAGTGCAGCGACTATTCGGCCGGCGAGGCCTCGGCGCCCGCACCGTCCGTATCGGAAGCGGGAACTTCATCGGCCGGCGGCTCACTCAGCTCGCCGACGTCGCCGCCGGAAGCGGCGATCTCGGCACGGATGCCGTCGAGCACCGCACCCGACAGCAGCTCGCAGTAGAGCGAGACCGCGCGGATGGCGTCGTCGTTGCCCGGGATCGGATAGTCGATGCCGTCGGGATCGGAGTTGCTGTCGAGCACCGCCACGATCGGGATGCCGCGCTTGCGCGCTTCCTGGACCGCGATCGCTTCCTTGTTGGTGTCGATGATGAACAGCATGTCGGGCGTGCCGCCCATTTCCTTGATGCCGCCCAGCGAGCGCTCGAGCTTGTCGCGCTCGCGCGTCAGGTCGAGCTGCTCCTTCTTGGTGAGGCCGACGACGTCGCCCTTCAGGCGGTCGTCAAGCTCGCGCAGGCGCTTGATCGAGGCAGAGATGGTCTGCCAATTGGTGATCATGCCGCCGAGCCAGCGGTGGTTGACGTAGTACTGGCCGCAGCGCTTGGCCGCGTCGGCGATGCGCTCGGCGGCGGCAGCCTTGGTGCCGACGAACAGCACGCGGCCGCCGTTGGACACGACCTGGCGGACCTGCAGCAGCGCCTGCTCCAGCAGCGGCACGGTCTTGGTGAGATCGATGATATGGACCCCGTTGCGCACCCCGAACAGGTACGGCTTCATCTTGGGGTTCCAACGCCGGGTGTGGTGGCCGAAATGGACACCCGCTTCCAGCAACTGACGCATCGTAAATGTCGGCATAGCCATGCCGTTTCTCCTTTTCCGGTTGGGCCTCCGCGGGCGTCGCTCTCCCAAGCCGAGGCTTCGGAGGGCACCGGAGCGAGCGGCGGGATGTCTCCCCGTCGACCGCAAACCCGCGTGCGAAGTGGGCGTGGTTCTAAAGGCTTATGGGTGGGAATGCAAGTGCCAGTAAAATCAATGGGTTAGGACGCACCCTCTGTCATCCCGAGCGTAGCGAGGGACCCTTCGTTCACCCGTTCAAAGGTCCCTCGCTACGCTCGGGATGACAGCATCCGGAGCTAAGCAACCAACTTGGCGATTTCCTCGGCCAGTTTGACCAGCGAAAGCGGCGCGCTCCCCTCGGCCTTGTTGTTGGCCGTGATCCAGACCTTCTGGCCGGCCTTGAAGGCGTCGGCTGCCATGCGGGCAAGAATGAGCCGGCTTTCACTGTCCTCATCGACAAGCCGGTCAAACGGCTCGTAGCGCTGCTTGGCCGCCTGGTAGAGGAACCCACGGTGCAGGTTCCAGCGCACCACCAGCGGCCCCGACGTTTCGCCGTCGAGCGCCTTGAGGGCGACCTCCTGCCGTTCGACCTCGGGCATGCGGTCGTGCAGGCCGACGCAATATCGCACGCCGGCCGTCGCCAGCATCTTCATCAGGCGCGGCGTCAGCAGTTCGGCATTGCGCAATTCCAGGGCGTAGATCGGCCGATGCCGGCCCAGCTCCTGCGGCAAGGCGGCGAAGAACGCCGCCAGCCGCTCGATCAGGGTCGCCGCCTCCTCGACCAGGCCGCGCGGCAATGGCGATACCTGGAAGACCAACGGTCCCGCCTTGGCGCCCAGACCTTCGAGGCAAGGCACGACAAACTCGCGGGCGGCGATGGCGGCGTCGAGGAAGTGCGGGTTGGGCACCTTTCCCCGCCCCTCCTCGTCGCGCATCACGGCATCGCAGACCAGCGCCGGCGCCTTCACGACGAAGCTGAAATGATCCGGCACCTGTTGCGCATAGCGCTGGTACTGCACCGTCGTGATCGGCGCATAGAAGGTCCGGTCGAGGCTGACCGTGCGCAGCAACGGGATCTGCGCGTAGGCCGCCAAGCCCTGCTTGCTGAGCGCGACTTGCGGATAGACGCCGTCATAGACGAGGCCGCGCCAGCCGGGAAAGAACCACGAGGAAGTGCCGAGCCTGATGTCGGCCGGCAACATCGGCGCACTGAGCAAGGGTGAATCCCAGGCCGGCCTGACGTCGCCCGCCGGAGCGCGCCGCCGAGGCGGAGGTGCGGATTGTTCGAACAGGCCGGGTTGCCGGCTCAAATCTCCTCCACCTGCGCGATGCCCGGCAGGCCGCCGATGGTGTCGCGCAGGCCGGCGGCGATCGAATAGCTGCCGGGCAAGGTCACCTCGGCCTCCGAGTCATCGGGCATCGGCACGACCAGCGTGACGCGGCTGCGCCCACGCTTGCCTTCCAGCGCCTTGCGCAACGGCTCGAGCGCGGTGGGATCCGAGAGCTCGATGCGCAGGCCGGCAGCGGCGTTGGCGACGGCATCGTCGAGCTTCTCCACCGTCTGCGCCGTCAGCTTGACCTGCTCGCCGTCGAGCCGTCCGTCGGCCGAGACCAGGATCGCCTGCCCGGGTTCAAGAAGATTGCGCTTGCTGCCCAAAAGCTCGCTGAAGACGGTGAGCTCGAAGGCACCGGACTGGTCGGAGCACTGCACGAAGGCGAAGCGGTTCCCCTTGGCCGAGGTGCGTTCCTGGCGGTCGATGACGGTGCCGGCGAGCTTGATGCGGCCGGGCACACCGCGTGTCAGCAGCGCAGCCAAGTCGGCCGCGCGCGTCACGCGCAGGCGTTCGAGGCTGCGCTCGTAGGCGGCCAGCGGATGCGAGGAGAGATAGAAGCCGATGGCCGAGAACTCGTTCTGCAGCCGCTCCATCGGCGCCCAGTCCGGCACCTTGGGCAGCGGCGGCCGGCGCTGCGCCGTATCGTCGCCGAACAGGCTGTTCTGATTGCTGCCGCGGGACTCGTGCGTGGCCTGAGAATGGCGGGTCAGTGCCTCGACCGCGCCGAAGGTCTGGGCGCGGTTCTTGTTCAGCGAATCGTAGGCGCCGGCCTTCACCAGGCTCTCCAGCAGGCGCTTGTTGATCACACGTTGGTCGAGCCGCTCGGCGACGTCGAACAGGTCCTTGAACGGACCGTTGGCCGCACGCTCCTCGGCCAGCCGGTTCATGGCGTCGCGGCCGACGCCCTTGATCGCCGCCAGCGCATAGCGCACGCCGAACTTGCCGTCGTCCGCTTTCTCGACGGCGAACTCGGCCATCGACTTGTTGATGTCGGGCGGCAGCAGCGGGATCTGCAGGCGCTCGAGCTCGCGGCGGAAATTGCCGAGCTTGTCGGCGTTGCCCATGTCGAGGGTCATCGACGCGGCGAAGAATTCGACCGGATGGTTGGCCTTCAGATAGGCCGTCTGGTAGGCGACCAGCGCATAGGGCGCGGAATGGCACTTGTTGAAGCCGTAGCCAGCGAACTTCGCCACCTTGTCGAAGATCATCGAGGCGCGTGCATTCTCGACGTTGTTCTTGGCCGCACCGTCGACGAAGTTGGCGCGCTGGGCGTCCATCTCGGACTGGATCTTCTTGCCCATGGCGCGACGCAGGAGGTCGGCGCCGCCCAGCGAATAGCCCGACAGGACCTGGGCGATCTGCATCACCTGTTCCTGGTAGACCATGATGCCGTAGGTCTCTTCCAGGATCGGCTTCAGCGAGGGGTGCAGGTAGTCCGGCTTCTCCTGGCCGTTCTTGACGCTGATGTAGGTCGGAATGTCGTCCATCGGGCCGGGGCGATAGAGCGCCACCAGCGCGATCAGGTCCTCGAAGCGGTTGGGTTTCAGCTTGGCCAGGATGTCGCGCATGCCGCTGCCTTCCATCTGGAAGACCCCGTAGGCATCGCCCTTGGCCAGCATCCTGAAGGTCGGCTCATCGTCGAGCGGTATCTTGGCGATGTCGATCTTGCCCTTGCCGACCAGATCGCAGGCCTTCTCGATCACGGTCAGCGTCTTGAGGCCGAGGAAGTCGAACTTCACCAGGCCCGCCGTCTCGACCCATTTCATGTTGAACTGGGTCGCCGGCAGCGATTCCTTGTTGTCGGTATCGCGATAGAGCGGCACCAGCTCGTCGAGCGGCCGGTCGCCGATCACCACGCCGGCGGCATGGGTCGAGGCGTTGCGGTAGAGGCCTTCCAGCTGCAGCGCCAGATCGATCAGGCGCTTGATCTCCTCGTCGGCCGAATACTGCTCCTTCAGGAGCTGCTCGCTCTCCAGCGCCTGCGCCAAGGTCACCGGCTTGGCCGGGTTGTTGGGCACCAGCTTGCAGATGCGATCGACCTGGCCGTAGGGCATGCCGAGCACGCGGCCGACGTCGCGCAGCACCGCCCTCGCCTGCAGCTTGCCGAAGGTGATGATGGCCGCGACGCGGTCGTGGCCGTACTCGTCGCGCACGTAGCGGATGACCTGGTCGCGCTTGTCCTGACAGAAGTCGATATCGAAGTCCGGCATCGACACGCGCTCGGGGTTGAGGAAGCGCTCGAAGATCAGGCCCCAACGCAAGGGATCGAGATCGGTGATCTTGAGCGACCAGGCGACCAGCGAGCCCGCACCCGAGCCGCGGCCCGGCCCGACCGGGATGTCGTGGTCCTTGGCCCACTGGATGAAGTCGGCAACGATCAGGAAGTAGCCCGAGAAGCCCATCGTCTCGATCATGTCGAGCTCGTAGCTGAGCCGATCCTGATAGGCCTTGAACTCGATGTCCGACGACAGGCGGCCGCCGTCCTTGAGGGCCATCAGGCCTGTCTCGGCCATCTCCTTCAGCGCGTCCTTCTCGGCGCGGCCGCCGAGCTTGGTGTAGCGCGGCAGGATCGGCTTGCGCGGCACCGGCATGTAGGCGCAACGGCGGGCGATCGTCAGGGTATTGTCGCAGGCCTCGGGCAGGTCGGCGAAGGCCGCCCGCATCTGGGCGGCGGACTTGAAGTAGTGCTCGGGCGTCAGCCGGCGACGGTTGGGATCCTCGATGTGGGCGCCCTGCTCGATGCACAGCAGCACGTCGTGCGCCTCGTACATCTCGGCCTTGGGGTAATGCACGTCGTTGGTGGCGACCAGCGGCACGCCGCGCTCGTAGGCGAGATCGATTAGCGCCGGCTCGATCCGCCGCTCGGCATCCTCGCCGTGGCGCTGCAGCTCGAGATAGAGCCGGCCGTCGAACAGGGACTGCAGGCGCTCAAGCTGATGGGTCGCGGCGGGCGTCTGGCCGGCCAGCAACAGGCGGCCGAGCGCGCTGCCGGCATAGCCGACCAGCGCGAGCAGGCCCTCCGTGTTGCCCTCAAGCTCCGACAATGGCAGGGCCGACAGCGAGCCGGCCTTGAATTCGAGGTGCGCTCGGCTCACCAGGCGCATCAGGTTGCGATAGCCTGTCTCGTTCTGGACAAGCAGCGTCAGCCAGTCAGCCGGGACGATCTTGCCCGGCGGCGCATTGCCGGTGCCCTCCTCGCGGCGGATGCCGAGCTCACAGCCGGTGATCGGCTGGATGCCGCCCTTGGCCGCGTACTGTGCGAACTCCAGGGCGCCGAAGAGGTTGTTGCGATCGGTGACGCCGACAGCCGGCATCGCGTTCGCCTTGGCGAGCGACACGATGGCGTCGACCTTGTTCGCTCCCTCGGTGAGTGAATAGGCGGACCGGACTTTGAGATGGACGAAATCGGCGATGGCCACGGGTCACTATCGCGCCGCAAACTTGTGGAAAGCGAGGCGGAATCTCACGCCGTCGGTCACAATTCGGCACTGCCGCCGCCGTTCAGCGGCTATATGCGCTGAGCTGCAGGATTTTCAGGTTAGGGATCGATGGCAAACGCCGATCGTTGGTGACGAAAGTAGAGCACTGGGCTGCAAGGGCAGCAGCCAACTGCAGTGCATCGGGAGTCGCTACTCCACTAGATGCGCGTAGTTGTGCCGCCCTCCGCAGATGATCTCGGCTGAGATCGACCATCCGTATGCCGCGACCACGACTCAGGACCGCTTCATAACGTTCTGCCAGTCCGACATCGCCGGCGCGATAGGGAACAACAAGCACTTCGAGCAGGGTAAGTGCCGAGGTCACTATCTCGATCTCTCCGGCATCTGCAGCTTCAAACAGCGGCGCGATCGTCGATATGTATCTTCCGTCTTCTTCGATGAAGTATATGAAGATCGCCGTATCGATGCCTACGGATCCGGCACCGACATCGTCGATCAGCGCCATCCCGCGCGCTCGTTCTTGACGTGGGTTGCCGCGTCAACGCCCTTCCACAGCTCTTTGCCAAGGCCACGGAGCTCCAGAATCGAGACCGGAGGGGCGGGCTCCAGAGCTTGCGCCAGCAAGACCGTGACTTCCTGGGCGACTGAGCGGCGCTCACGTTTGGCCCGCGCCTTCAACTTGCGGTACAGCCCGTCAGGAAGGTTCTTGACGTTGAGGGTCGCCATCATTCCTCCACTATTCCTCCATTTTGGAGGACAAGGCTAGGGCCGTCAACATCGCTCGGCCATACTGCGCCTTGGGCTAGGACAGCACGCCGTCCTTCAAGACAACAGTGCGGTCCATGCGCGACGCCAGCTCCGGATTGTGCGTCGCTACCAGTGCCGCCATGCCGGTCTCGCGGACCAACCCAAGAAGCTGGCGGAACACGGCGTCGGCAGTCGAGGCATCGAGGTTGCCCGTCGGCTCGTCCGCCAGCAGCACGCGCGGGGCGTTGGCCACGGCGCGGGCGATCGCCACGCGCTGCTGTTCGCCGCCCGATAGCCTGCCAGGACGATGGTCGGAGCGCTCCTTGAGCTGGACCATGGCTAAAAGCTCGACGGCGCGGCGGCGCGCCTCGGCGCGCGAGTGGCCGTTCAGCATCTGCGGCAGCATCACGTTCTCGATCGCCGAGAACTCCGGCAGCAGGTGGTGGTACTGGTAGACGAAGCCTAAAAACTGGCGGCGCATCACCGTGCGCTCGCGGTCGCCCGCCGCGCCGGCCGACTTGCCGTCGATCACGATGTCGCCCTCGTCCGGCCGCTCCAGCAGGCCGGCGATATGCAGCAAGGTCGACTTGCCGCTGCCCGACTGGCCGACCAGGGCGACGATCTCGCCCGGCTTGAGGTCGAGGGTGATGCCCTTCAGCACCTCCAGGCGGCGGTCGCCCTGCACGAAGGTGCGCTTGATGTCGCGCAGCGACAGCGGGAACAGCGAATCACTCATGACGCAGCCCTTCGACCGGTTCGACGCGCGTACTGCGCCAGGCAGGATAGGCCGCCGCCGCCAGCGACAGCAGGATGGCGATGGCGATGATGGAAAGCACCTCGGCCGGCTGGACGCGGACCGGCGCCGAGGTGATGAACTCGACTTCGCTCCAGCCTGCGCCCGGCCCGCCGGCATTGGTCAGCAGGACCAGCAGGTGCGCGATGCCCTGCATATTGGCGCAGACCAGCAGGCCAAGGCCGGTGCCGACGGCCGTGCCGACCAGGCCAACCGCGGCGGCCGACAGGAAGAAGGCCCGCACGATGGTGCCCGGCGTAGCCCCCATGGTGCGCAGGATGGCGATGCTGCCGCGCTTGACCCGCACCAGCATGGTGAAGCTCGCCACCACGTTCATCGCCGCGACCACGACGATCAGGGTGAGGATGATGAACATCATCACGCGCTCGACCTGCAGGGCGCCGACGAAGCGGGCATTGAGGCCAAGCCAGTGCGCCACCCGGAGATTGTCGCGGCCGAGCGCCTTGCGCAGGTCCTCGGCGAACTGCGGCGCCGTCGCCGGATCGGCGATGTCGAGGTCGATCGAGCTCACCGCCTCGTGGCCGTATTCGAGGTCGTCCTGCAGCATCGGCAGCGGCACGAAGACCAGCCCGTTGTCGAACTCGTAGCGTTTCGTCAGGAAGCTCCCCAGCACCTCATAGTCGGAGTAGCGCGGTGAGATCGTGCCGTTGTCGTTCACCCGATGCGTCACCAGGGTGATCTTGTCGCCCGCCCTGAGGTTCAGGGCCTGGCGCAGGCGCTCGCCGATGACGACGCCGGGACGCGTGCCGAAGGCGCCGAGGTCGCCATGCACCATGGTCTTCGCGACCATTTCCTTCGCCTGGAGGTCCTCCGGCCGCACGCCGCGCACCAGGGCGCCGCGGGTCTGGTTGCCGGCCGTGACCAACGCCTGGCGTTCCAGGGTGAGATTGACGGCGCGCACGCCGGGGAAGGCCTTCAGCTTGGCCAGCAGCTCGGGCGTGGCCTGCGCCATGCCGCCGTCGCGGGCCGTGATCACGATGTGGCCGTTCAGCCCGATGATGCGGCCGAGAAGCTGCTGGCGGAAGCCGCCCATCACCGACAGCACGATGATCAGGGTCGCGACACCCAGAGCCACGCCGATCAGGGAGAAGATCGCGATGAAGGAGACGAAACCTTCGCGCTGGCGGGTCGCGAGATAGCGCCAGGCCAGCCAGCGTTCGACGGCGCGGACGGGGCTACTCACGGTGCAGGCCCTCGACCGGGTCGAGCCGTGCGGCGCGCGCCGCGGGATAGAGCGAGGCCAGCAGCGCGAAGACCAGCGCCATGACGGCGATGAAGACGATCTCACCCCATTCGATGCGCGAGGGCAGCTCGGCCAGCAGGTAGAGCGTCTCGTCGAACAGCACGATGTCGAAGGTGCGCTGCAGCCACTGGCGGATGGCCTCGATGTTGCGGGCGAAGGCCAGGCCCAGCACGACGCCGAGCAGCGTGCCGATGCCGCCGATCGCCATGCCGTCGAGCAGGAAGACGCGCATGATGGCGCCGCGGGTCGCGCCCATGGTGCGCAGGATCGCGATGTCGGCGGTCTTGGTGCGCACCAGCATGACCAGGCTCGACACGATGTTGAAGGCCGCGACCAGCACGATCATGGTCAGCACGATGAACATGACGTTGGTCTGGCCCTGGATCGCGGCGAAGAAGCCGATATTGGCCTGCCACCAGTCGAACACCCAGGCCTGCGTGCCGACGATCTGCGACAGCTGGCGGCGCGCGGCGGCGAGCGAGGCGTCGTCGGCCACGAAGACTTCTATGCCCGTGACCTTGTCGCCGAAATTGAGCAGGCGCTGGACGTCCGGCAGCGGCGCGTAGACGAAGTTGGCGTCGTAGTCGTACATGCCGGCGCAGAAGACCGCCGCGACCCTGGCCTGCACCGAGCGCGGCATGACGCCGAGCGGCGTGGCGACCTCGACCGGCGAGACGAGCTGCAGGCTGTCGCCGACCTTGAGCTTCAGGAGATCGGCCAGGCGGCGGCCGATCACGATCGAGAAGTCTTTGCCGAAATCTTTCAGCGCCCCCCAGTCGATCGGCTTGTCGTCCTCCGCGCGGCAGAGCCCGCGATAGCGGTCGCGCTGGTCGGCCGGCCCCTCGATCGAAGCCGAGAGCGGCGTGCGCGCCCTGAAATCCTCCGGCCGCACGCCGCGCAGGACCACGCCCCTCACCTTGTCGCCGGCCACGGCCATGACCTGGCCCTCGGCCGTCGGCGTGGCGCTCAGCACGCCCGGCACCTTCTTCATGTCGGCCAAAAGCTCGGGTGTGGCGTCGATGCCGGCGCGGTTGCCCTGCACGCCGAGCTGGCCCGAGATGCTCGACATCTGGCGCAGCATCTCGAAGCGAAAGCCGTTCATGACCGACATGACGACGATCAGGGTGCCGACGCCCAGGGTGATGCCGATCAGCGAGAAGGCGGCGATCACCGAGATGAAGCCCTCCTCGCGGCGGGCGCGCAGATAGCGGAAGGCGATGAGGCGTTCGACGGCGGCGAAGGCCATATTTTAGCCGAAGCGCTGGACGACCTGGTCGAACGGCACTTCCTCGCGCTTGCCGGTCCGGCGGTCCTTGACCTCGGCCTTGCCGGCCGACACGCCCTTGGGTCCGACGATCACCTGCCAGGGCAGGCCGATCAGGTCCATGTCGGCGAACTTGGCCCCCGGCCGCAGGTCGCGATCGTCGTGCAGGACGTCGATGCCCTTGGCTAAAAGGCCGTCATAGAGCTTCTGGCAGGCGCCGGAGACCGCGCCGTCGTCTGGCTTGAGGTTGACAATCGCCACTTTGAACGGCGCCACCGCTTCCGGCCAGACGATGCCCGCCTCGTCGTGGCTCGCCTCGATGATGCCGCCGACCAGGCGCGACACGCCGATGCCGTAGGAGCCCATCTCGACCGTGATCTGCTCGCCGCCAGGGCCGGTCACGACCGCCTTCATGGGCGCCGAATAATTGGTGCCGAAGTAGAAGATATGGCCGACCTCGATGCCGCGCGCGGCAAGCCGCTCGCCCTCGGGGATCTTCTCGAAGGCGGCCTTGTCGTGCATGTCGTCCGTCGCGGCGTAGAGCGACGTCCACTCGTTCACGATCGGCTGCAGGTCGGAATCGTAGTCGATCTTGCGGCTGAGGATGTCCTTGTCGACCAGGCCCTTGTGGCAGAACACGGCGCTTTCGCCGGTGTCGGCCAGCACGATGAACTCGTGGCTGAGGTCGCCACCGATCGGGCCGGTATCGGCGCGCATCGGGATCGCCTTCAGGCCCATGCGCGCGAAGGTGCGCAGGTAGGTCACGAACATCTTGTTGTAGGAGTGAATGGCGCCCTTCTTGTCGAGGTCGAAGGAGTAGTTGTCCTTCATCAGGAACTCGCGGCCGCGCATCACGCCGAAGCGCGGGCGGACCTCGTCGCGGAACTTCCACTGGATGTGATAGAGATTCCTCGGCAGGTCGCGGTAGCTCTTCACGCCGTCGCGGAAGAGCACGGTGATCACCTCCTCGTTGGTCGGCCCGTACAGCATCTCGCGGTCGTGGCGGTCCTTGAAGCGCAGCATCTCCGGGCCGTAGGCGTCGTAGCGGCCGCTCTCGCGCCACAGGTCGGCCGACTGGACGGTCGGCATCAGGACTTCCTGGGCGCCCGAGCGGTCCTGCTCCTCGCGCACGATGCGCTCGATGTTCTTCAGCACCCGGAAGCCAAGCGGCAGCCAGGCATAGATGCCGGCCGCCGTCTGGCGGATCAGCCCGGCGCGCAGCATCAGGCGGTGCGAGACGATCTGCGCCTCTGCCGGGTTTTCCTTCATGGTCGGCAGAAAGTACTGACTCATCCGCATTCTGGTTCGATCCTTGCTGGGCAGGCGGGGTGGCCGCGGACTGTAGGAAACGGGGGATATAAAGGCAAACGTGCGGCCCAACGGCTGGTTTTACACAGGCGTATGCCCGCACACTTCACGCGACAACCGGGGGAGAACAACAATGCTCGAGCAGGTCTTCAAGCTCAGCGAGAACAAGACCAACGTCCGGACCGAGATCGTGGCCGGGATCACGACCTTCCTGACCATGGCCTACATCATCTTCGTCAACCCGGCGATCCTGGCCGAGGCCAAGATGCCGTTCGGCGCGGTGTTCGCGGCGACCTGCGTGGCCGCCGCCATCGGCTGCTTCCTGATGGCCTTCCTGGCCAACTACCCGATCGCGCTCGCGCCCGGCATGGGGCTCAACGCCTACTTCGCCTTCGGCGTGGTCGGCGGCATGGGCCATAGCTGGCAGGTGGCGCTGGGCTGCGTCTTCATCTCGGGCGTCATCTTCTTCATCATCAGCGTGCTGCCGCTGCGCGAATGGATCGTCAACGCCATCCCGATGTCGCTCAAGATGGCGATCGCCGCCGGCATCGGCCTGTTCCTGGCCCTGATCGCGCTCAAGAACTCCGGCATCGTCGTCGCCCATCCGGCGACCCTGGTGACGCACGGCAACCTCACCAGCTTCCCGGTCGTCATGGCGACCCTGGGCTTCTTCCTGATCGTCGCCCTCGAACGCTTCCGCGTCATGGGCGGCGTGATCATCGGCATCCTGGTCGTGACCATCATCGCCATCGCCGCCGGCCAGCAGAAGTTCGGCGGAATCTTCGACACGCCACCCTCGCTCGCGCCGGTGTTCCTGCAGATGGATCTCGCCGGCGCGATGAAGGTCGGGCTGGTGACCGTGGTCTTCGCCTTCCTGTTCGTCGACCTGTTCGACAACACCGGAACGCTGATCGCGCTCGCCCATCGCGGCGGCTTCATGCGGCCGGACGGCACGGTGCCGCGCCTGCGCGGCGCCCTGGTCGCCGACAGCGGGGCGGCGATGATCGGCGCCGCCGTCGGCACCTCGACGACGACGAGCTACATCGAGAGCGCCTCGGGCATCAACTCGGGCGGCCGGACCGGCCTCACCGCGGCGACCGTCGCCATCCTCTTCCTGCTGGCGCTGTTCGTGGCGCCGCTCGCCGGCTCGATCCCCGCCTACGCCACGGCGCCGGCGCTGTTCTACGTCGCCTGCCTGATGGTGCGCAGTCTCACCGAGGTGGACTGGGACGACATCACCGAGGCAGCACCCGCCGTCGTCACGGCGATCACGATGCCCTTCACCTTCTCGATCGCCGAAGGCATCGCGTTTGGATTCATTTCGTACGGCGCGATCAAGGTCGCGACCGGACGCTATCGCGACGTTCATCCGGCAGTCGGAATTCTCGCTGTGTTGTTCGTGATCAAGTACGTGGTCATCGGATGATCACATCGCGAGCGCGGACATTTGTTTGTTGTCGAACGATCTCCGCGCTTACAATTGTTCTAATTGAAAGCGGGCGATCGAAAGAAAAGGTCTTGGCAAGACGCTGGCTTCCGGCTAAGTAGCCTGGGTCTTGGGCACAGCCCGAGTTTAGGGAGGAGAGCAGCGCAAGCTGCCTGTGACGAGTTTCGGGGGTAGAGGGACGGCGGGCCAAGAGCCCGCTGTTTCTTTTTGCGCAATGGCTTAGGGATTGATCTTAAGAGATTGGATTAAGATCACTCGACCATCCGGCGGAAGCTGAAAACGTCCGCCTGATGGAGAAAATAGAACCCGATCCACAGCACGGCGGCGACGATCGAGGTGATGATGGCCTTGCGCAGCAGCTGCGGCCGCTCGGGAGCGCCCCGCTCCTCGCCTTTGCCCGGATTTTCCACGCGACGCACGCCCAATGGCAGGACGGCAAAGAGGATGGTCCACCAGATCACCAGGTAGACCATGACGCCGGTGGCCCAGTTCATGGCCCCTCATTCTCCTCCCCCGTCATACGGGGGAGGATACAGGAGGGGGAAAGCCGCAAAGGCGATCTCTCGACAGATGAGATCATGATCTGAAACTTGCCTACGCCCGGTCTGTGGCTCGCCCCCTCCTGTATCCTCCCCCGCAAGCGGGGGAGGAAAAGAAGGATGACGTGATCAGACCTGCTCCAATTCGATCAGCGTGCCCGTGAAATCCTTGGGATGCAGGAACAGCACGGGCTTGTCGTGGGCGCCGATCTTGGGCTCGCCGTCGCCCAGCACGCGCGCACCCTGCGCTTTGAGCTTGTCCCGGGCGGCGTAGATGTCCTCGACCTCGTAGCAGACGTGGTGGATGCCGCCGTCGGCATTGCGCGCCAGGAAGTTGGCGATGGGCGATTTCTCGCCCAGGGGATGTAAAAGCTCGATCTTGGTGTTGGGCAGATCGACGAACACCACGGTGACGCCATGGGCCGGCTGCGCCTTGGGCGCGCTCACCTTGGCGCCCATCACGCTGCGATAGAGCTCGGCCGCCTTGGCGAGGTCGGGCACGGCGATGGCGATGTGGTTCAGGCGTCCGATCATCAGGCTCTCCAAGGCTTTAGATGCGGACGATGTGCACGTCCGTCAACGGCTTCTTGCCGAGGTGCGCGCGGACGACGCGCCGCACGGCCTGGCGTGCCGCCTCCTCGATGCGACCATCGTCGCGCCGTTCGGCGGCGCTCAAGTCGGCCAGCATCTCGCTGAGGCCCGCCGTAATCGCCTCGCCCAGCGCCCCATCGCCGTCCTCGATGCCGCGCAGCGACACCTGGGGCGGCGCCATGGCCCGGCCACCCTTGTCGATCACCAGCGTGGCCGCGGCCGACCCGTTCCACAGAAGCTTGCGCCGCTCGCGCAGCGATTCGCCGTCGAGCGGCACCAGCCCGTCGCCGTCGCGCGCCAGCCGGCCGGCATGGACGTGGTCGATGATCTCCGCCGGGCCGGGCGCCAGGCGGACCAGGCTGCCGTTGGGCGCCACGACCGTCTCCGGCACCTGGCAGGTCCGCGCGAGTGCCGCGTGCTCCACCATGTGGCGGATCTCGCCATGGACCGGCAGGGCGATCTTGGGGCGGATCCATTGGTAGACCCGCACCAGCTCGTCGCGCGCCGGATGGCCGGAGACGTGGATGTTGGCCTCGCTGTCTGTGATCACCTCGACGCCGCGCCCTAAAAAAGCGTTCTGCAGGCGTCCGACCGACCGCTCGTTGCCCGGGATCACGCGCGAGGAGAAGATCGCCGTGTCGCCCTCCTCCAGCACCAGGTCGCGATGATCGCCGTTGGCGAGCTTGGCCATCGAGGCGCGTGGCTCGCCCTGGCTGCCGGTGCAGATGAACAGGACCTTTTCGCGCGGCAGGTAGCCCGCCTGCTGCTCGGGGATGCATTGTGGGAAATCGAGCAGGTAGCCGCATTCCTGCGCCGCATCGACCATGCGCTGCAGGGCACGGCCCGACAGCACGGGATGGCGGCCCGCGGCCACGGCCGCCAGCGCCACGCTCTCGACGCGGGCGAGGTTGGAGGCAAAGCAGGTGACGGCAACGCGGCACTTGGCGGTCTTCACCAGCTTCTCGAGGTTGGCGCGCACGGTCGATTCCGACCCTGCCTCGCCCTCGACGAAGACGTTGGTGCTGTCGCACACCATGGCGAGTGCCCCCTCCTCGCCGATGCGCCTGAGCACGGCTTCGTCAGTCACCTCGCCTAAGAGCGGCTCGGGGTCGATCTTCCAGTCGCCGGTGTGGAACACCGTGCCGAGCTTGGTGCGGATCGCCAGCGCATTGGGTTCTAGGATCGAGTGCGTCATGGTGATCAGCTCGAGCTCGAACGGCGGCAGGCTGAACTTGCCGCCCAATGGGATCTCGGTGATCGGCACGGCGTCCAGCAGCCCTGCCTCGGTGAGCTTGCGGCGCAGCACCGAGGCCGCGAACGGCGTGGCATAGACGGGTGCCTTCAGCCGTGGCCAGAGGTCGGCGACGGCGCCGAGATGGTCCTCGTGGGCGTGGGTCAGCACGATGCCCAAAAGGTCGGCGCGGCGTTCCTCGATGAAGGCGGGGTCGGGCATCACGACCTCGACGCCGGGCATGGTGTCGTCGGCGAAGCCGATGCCGAGGTCGATCATCAACCACTTGCCGGCATGTCCGTAGAGATTGAGGTTCATGCCGATCTCGCCCGCGCCGCCCAGCGCGAGGAACAGGAGCTCGTCTTTGCCTGGGACGGTCATTTGCGGTTGCGGCGCCAGACCTCGAGCAGGCCGAGTGACATCAAGTCGGGCTCGATCGCATCGAACAGCCCGATCTCGTCCTTGAACACGTTGGCAAGGCCACCGGTCGCAATCACCTTCATGGGCTCGCCGTATTCGGCACGGATGCGCCGGAGCAGGCTGTCGATCAGACCGACATAGCCCCAGAAGATGCCCGACTGCATGGCCGAGACGGAGCCTTTGCCGATCACCTTGGCGGGCTTCTCGACGCGGATGCGCGGCAGGCGCGCAGTCATGAGATAGAATGCCTCGACGGTGAGCTCGACCCCCGGCGCCAGCACGCCGCCGACGAAGTTTCCGTCCTTGTCGGCAATGTCGAAGGTCGTGGCGCTGCCGAAATCGACGGTGATCAGCGGCCCGCCGTACTTGGTGTGGCCCGCGATCACGCCTACAAGGCGGTCGGCGCCCGCCTCCTGGGGCCGGTCGATCAGCACCTTGATGCCGAGTTCGCAATCGGGCTCGCCCACGATCAGTATCCCGTTGCCGAAGTAGGTCTCGCACAGGCGGCGGATGTGCTGGTTCACCGGCGGCACGACGCTGGCCAGGATCGCTCCGCTGATAGACTTGGGATCGAAGCCCTGCACATGCATGAGCTGCGTCAGCCAGGCGGCGTACTCGTCGGCCGTGCGCTTGGCCTCGGTGCGCAGCCGCCACTGCGCCACGATGTTGTCGCCGTCGAATACGACGAACTTCGAATTGGTGTTGCCGACGTCGATCGCAAGCAGCATACGCCCTCCTCAGGCCGCGCGGCCCAACAGCTCGCCCGACACGATCCGGCGCGGGCCGGACGATGTCTCCAGCAGCAGGGCGCCCTCGTGGTCGACGCCGCCGAAGCGGCCGCGCACCAGTTCGTCGCCCAGCTTCACGTCCACTTCGGTGCCGAGCGGGCCGGCCTTGGCCAGCCAATGGGCGCGCACCGCCTCGAAGCCTTCGCGCCGCCATTCGGCCAAGCGCTGGGCAAGTGCCGCCGTGAACGCCTCGAGGGCCGCCTCGACCGAGCCGCCCAGCGCCGCGCCGGGATAACGCATCTCGGGCAGTTGGGGAGCGAATCCGACATTGATGCCGATGCCGGCGATGACGTGCTGTACCACGCCGGTCTGGGCGATGGCGCTCTCGAGCAGGATGCCCGCGACCTTGCCGCCGTCGACCAGCACGTCGTTGGGCCATTTCACGCGCACCGCCCGGTCGGATGGCACGATGTCGGCTACGGCAAGGGCCGAGACGAAGCCGAGCTCAGCGGCACGAGCAGCCGGACAGTCGGGCCGCAGGATGGTCGAGGTGTAGAGGTTGCCCACGGGCGAGGCCCAGGCGCGGCCGCGGCGGCCCCTGCCCCCGGTCTGCTCGCGCGCCCACACGACGGTGCCCTCGGGAGCGCCGGCGTCGGCCAGGCGTGCGGCCTCGTCGTTGGTGCTGCCGACGCTTTCAAGCGCGACCAGCCGCCACCCGTCCGGCAGGACGGGCGTGGAACTCACGGGAAGAGGCCCTTGGCAGCGGCGGCAGCGACGAGGCTGAGCGGCTGCGGCGCCAGCGAGAACACCGCCACGATGACGGCGGCGGCGAAGGCCACGACGCGGTTGACGCCGAAGACCGGCTGGTCGAGCGCCTCGCCCGGCTCGTCGAAGTACATGACCTTGACGATGCGCAGGTAGTAGTAGGACGCCACCACCGAGGCCAGCACGCCCAGCACGGCGGGCCAGTACAGCTTGGCCTCGACGGCCGCGATGAAGATGTAGAGCTTGCCCCAGAAACCGGCGAGCGGCGGGATGCCGGCCAGGGAGAACATGAAGAGCAGCAGCGCGAAGGCCATCATCGGCTGGCTGCGCGCCAGGCCGGCGAGGTCGTTGACGCCTTCGACCATGACGCCGCGGCGCTTCATCAGCAGGATGGTGGCGAACACACCCAAGGTCATGACCAGATAGATGGCCAAATAGAAGACCACCGCCTGGATGCCCTTCTCGCTGCCGCTCGCCAAGCCGAGCAGGATGTAGCCGACATTGCCGATCGAGGAATAGGCCATCAGGCGCTTGATGTTCTGCTGGCGCAGCGCGGCAAAGGCGCCGAGCGCCATCGACAGCACCGAGGCCACGACGATGATCTGCTGCCACTGCGCGAACAAGGGCTTGAACGGGCCCATCAGGACCGAGACCAGCAGCGACATGGCGGCGATCTTGGGCGCCACGGCGAACAGCGCCGTCACCGGCGTCGGCGCGCCCTCGTAGACGTCGGGCGTCCACATGTGGAAGGGCACTGCCGAGACCTTGAAGGCGAGGCCCGCGACCACGAAGACCAGGCCGATCACGGTGCCGACCTCCGCGCCCTTGCCGTCGATCAGGGCCTTGGAGATCTCGACGAAGGCGGTGCCGCCGCAGAAGCCGTAGATCAGCGAGGCGCCGAACAGCAGCATGCCCGAAGCGACCGATCCCAGGACGAAGTATTTCACGCCCGCTTCGGTCGAGCGCACGCTGTCGCGCTGGAAGGCGGCGACGACGTACAGAGCCAGCGATTGCAGCTCGAGCCCGACGTAGAGCGCCATCAGGTCGTTGGCCGAGATCATGAGCATCATGCCGAGCGTGGCGAGAGCCACCAGCAGCGGATACTCGAAGCGCCAAGCCTTGACGTCCTCGAAGTAGGTCCGCGACATCAGGACGGTGATGGCGGCGCCCACCAGGACCAGCGCCTTCATGGTCGTGGTCAGCCGATCGACGATGAACAGCGAGGCGAAGGCCGTCCCCTCGCGGTAGGGCATGAACAGCAGGACGGCGGTGACCAGCAACGCCAGCGACGTCGACACCGACACGAAGGCGGTCGACGCCTCGCCGCGCACTACGCCGTAGATCAGCAGCAAGGCGGTGACGGCGGCTAAGAAAAGCTCCGGCCGGGCCAGTGTCCAGGATTCGAGACCGACAACCATGTTCGTCACTCCCGGGTCACGGCAACGCCGCCGTGCGGGCGAGCTTGATGGCTGCCTGGTAGTCGCCGACCAGCTTGTCGACCGAGGCTGCCATGGGATCGAGGAAGGAGGCCGGATAGACGCCCATCCAGAGGCTGAGCAGCAAGAGCGGCAGGAACACCGCGATCTCGCGGCGGTTCATGTCCAAAATGCCCTTCAGCGAATCCTTGGTGAGCTCGCCGAAGATGATCTTGCGGTAGAGCCAGAGCGCATAGGCCGCGCCCAGGATCAGCCCGGTCGCGGCCAGGGTCGCCACCCAGGTGTTGGCCTTGAAGGCACCGACCAGGACCAAAAATTCGCCGACGAAGCCCGACAGGCCGGGGAGACCGACGCTGGCCAAGGTGAAGATCATGAAGGTGAAGGCGTAGCGCGGCATGCGATGGACCAGGCCGCCATAGGCCGCGATCTCGCGGGTGTGCATGCGGTCGTAGACGACGCCGACGCAGAGGAAGAGCGCGGCCGAGACGATGCCGTGGCTCAGCATCTGGAACAGCGAGCCCTGCACGCCCTGGATGTTCAGCACGAAGGCGCCGATCGTCACGAAGCCCATGTGGGCGACCGACGAATAGGCGATCAACTTCTTCATGTCCTCCTGCACCAGTGCCACCAGCGAGGTGTAGATCACGGCGACGATCGAGAGGCCGAAGATCAGCGGCGCGAAGTACTGCGACGCCTCGGGCAGGAGCGGGATGGAGAGTCTCAGGAAGCCGTAGCCGCCCATCTTCAGGAGCACGCCGGCCAGGATCACCGAGCCCGCCGTCGGTGCCTCGACGTGGGCGTCGGGCAGCCAGGTATGGACCGGCCACATCGGCACCTTGACGGCGAAGGAGGCGAAGAAGGCGAGCCACAGGTAGCACTGCCACTGGAACGGCAGCTGCAGGCGCTCCATCGCCACCACGAGGTCGCTGGTGCCGAGCTGCCAGTAGATGGCGATGATCGCCAGCAGCATCAGGACGGAGCCGAGCAGCGTATAGAGGAAGAACTTGAAGGCGGCATAGACGCGCCGCGGGCCGCCCCACACGCCGATGATCAGGAACATCGGGATCAGCACGCCCTCGAAGAAGACATAGAACAGCGCGAGGTCGAGCGCGCAGAACATGCCGACCATGAAGGTCTCGAGCACCAGGAAGGCGACCATGTACTCCTTGACGCGGACATGGACCGATTCCCAGCTCGCCAGGATGCAGATCGGCGTCAGCAGGGTCGACAGCAGGACGAAGAACAGCGAGATGCCGTCGATGCCCATGTGGTAGCCGATGCCGAGTGCCGGCACCCAGTCCATCTTCTCCTCGAACTGGAAACCCGCCTTGGTGGCGTCGAAGCGCGCCCACAGGAGCAGCGAGATCAGGAAGGTCACGATCGAGGTGACCAGGGCGACGCTGCGGCAGTTGCGCTCGACCGCCTCCTTCGGGCCGTTGACGATCAGGCAGAACAGCGCCCCGACCAGCGGCAGGAAGGTGACCAGGGAAAGGATGGGCCAGCTCGTCATCGTCCTACCTCACGAACATGAAGTAGGTGACGAGAGCCGCCACGCCGACCAGCATCACGAAGGCGTAGTGGTAGAGGTAGCCCGACTGGAAGCGCATCAGCACGCCCGCCATGTCCTGGGCGCGCGCGGCGATGTTGTCGGCGCCGAGCCCGTCGATGGTGGCGCCATCGCCCTTCTTCCAGAAGAAGCGGCCGATCCGGAGGGCCGGCTGGACGAGCAGCGCGTCGTAGATCTCGTCGAAGTACCACTTGTTGTAGAAGAGCGCGTGCAGGCCCGGGAAGCGCTTGACGGTCGCGTCGGGGAGCCACGGCATGGTGATGTAATACATGTAGCTCAGCGCAATGCCGGAGAGCGCGAAGACCAGGGGCGCCAGCTTCACCCACAGCGGCACTTCGTGGGCGTGATGCAGCACCTCGCCGGTCAACTTCACGGCGATCGAGGTGCCCCAGAAATGCTGCCAGTCGTGGCCGACAAACCAGTCGTAGGCGATGAAGCCCGACAAGGCCGCGCCGGCACCCAGCACGTAGAGCGGGATCAGCACGACGGCCGGCGATTCATGGGCGTGGTCCCAGGTGTGGTGGTCGCCGCGATACTTGCCGTAGAAGGTCATGAACATCAGGCGGGTCGAGTAGAACGCCGTCAGGCCGGCCGCGATCGTGCCCAGCCAGAAGGCGATCAGGCCCACCGTGGTGTGCACGCCGTAGGCCGATTCGAGCATGATGTCCTTGGAGTAGAATCCGGCGAAGCCGATGCCGTTGCCCAGCAGGAACGGAATGCCGATGCCCGACAAGGCCAAGGTGCCGACCCACATGAGATAGAAGGTCTGCGGCGCCTTCTCCTTGACGCCGCCCATCTTGCGCATGTCCTGCTCGTGATGCAGGGCCATGATGACCGAGCCCGAACCCAGGAACAGCAGCGCCTTGAAGAAGGCGTGCGTGGTCAGGTGGAACATCGCCGCCGAATAGGAGCCGACGCCAGCGGCGAAGAACATGTAGCCGAGCTGGCTGCAGGTCGAATAGGCGACCACGCGCTTGATGTCGAACTGGGTGAGGCCGATCGTGGCCGCGAAGAACGCCGTCGCCGCACCGATCAAGGTCACGACCATCGAGGCGGTCGGCGCCAGCTCGAACAGCGGCGAGAGCCGGCAGACCATGAAGACCCCGGCCGTCACCATCGTCGCGGCATGGATCAGCGCCGAGACCGGGGTCGGGCCTTCCATGGCGTCGGGCAGCCAGGTGTGCAGGCCGAGCTGGGCCGATTTGCCCATGGCGCCGACGAACAGCAGCAGGCAGGCCGTCTCCAGCGCCGGCAGGTCCATGCCGAGGAACTTCATGCGCATCGCCGCCATCTCGGGCGCCTTGGCGAAGATGTCCTGGAAGCCCACCGAGCCCGACAGCATCCACACGGCGAAGATGCCCAGCGCAAAGCCGAAGTCGCCGACGCGGTTGACGATGAAGGCCTTGATGGCAGCGGCGTTGGCCGACGGCTTGTCGTACCAGAAGCCGATCAGCAGATACGAGGCGAGACCGACACCTTCCCAGCCGAAGAACAGCTGCACCAGGTTGTCCGACGTCACCAGCATCAGCATGAAGAAGGTGAACAGGCTGAGATACGACATGAATCGGGGGATGCCAGGATCCTCCGCCATGTAGCCAATCGAATAGACGTGGACCATCGACGACACACCGGTGACGACGATCAGCATGACGGCGGTCAGGGTGTCGACGCGCAGCGACCAGGCGATGTCGAGTGTGCCGGAATCGATCCAGGTGAAGAGCTTCACCACGATCAGCTTGGCGTTCTCCGGGCCGAAGCCGATCTTGACGAAGACGAAGATCGACAGCGCGGCGGCGATCAGCAGGGCGGAACAGGTAACGATCTGCGCCGGCCGGTCGCCGATCACGCGACAGAACAGCCCGGCGATGGCGGCAGCCAGCAGCGGCAGCAGGACGATGAGCTTGATGGCGAGATCCATGGTGCGTTCGCCCCTAGCCCTTCTTCATGGGAGCGCGGGCCTCCGGCCCGCATTTCACGGACCGCGAGCCTCCGGCTCGCTCATGAGCGCGCGAGAAGGTCGCGTCAGACGCGACCCAGCGCGCGGTCCGGAAGACCATGAGCGGGCCGGAGGCCCGCGCTCCGCTTGACGTGAATGCGTCCAACCGAGACATGGCCCTAGCCCTTCATCGCGTTGATGTCTTCGACCTCGATGGACCCGCGGTTGCGGAAATAGACCACGAGGATGGCAAGGCCGATCGCGGCCTCCGCGGCGGCCACGGTCAGCACCAGCATGGCGAAGACCTGGCCCACGACGTTGCCCTGGAAGACCGAAAAGGCGACGAGGTTGATGTTGACCGCGAGCAGCATCAGCTCGACGCACATCAGGATGACGATGACGTTCTTGCGGTTCAGGAAGATGCCGAGGATGCCAAGCGTGAACAGCACCGCGGCGACGAACAGGTAGTGGCCAAGCCCGATCACCATCACACGCCTCCCCGGGTCGGCACCTTGACCACGGTGACGGCGTCGCCCTTGGGCCGGTAGAGCTGCTCGCTGATCCGCTGGCGGCGCACACCGGGACGGGTGCGCAAGGTGAGCACGATGGCGCCGATCATGGCGACCAGCAGCACCAGGCCCGCGACCTGGAACAGGTAGAAGTACTGGGTGTAGAGCACGCGGCCGATGGCGCGGGTATTGTCGATCGCCAGCACCTGCGGGCCTGCCTTGCCGAGCGCCCCCAGGCTCGAGGGTGTGCTGCCGATCACGCCCAGGCCCAGCAGGATCTCGGCCAGCAGCACCAGGCCGATCAACGCACCGACCGGCAGGTATTTCAGGAAGCCTTCGCGCAGCTCGGTCAAGTTGATGTCGAGCATCATGACCACGAACAGGAACAGCACGGCCACGGCGCCGACATAGACGATGATCAGGATCATGGCGATGAACTCGGCGCCAATCAGCACGAACAGCGCGGCGGCGTTGAAGAAGGCCAGGATCAGGAACAGCACCGAGTAGACGGGATTGCGCGACACCACGACCATGGCGGCGGACGCCATGACCACGAACGCGAACACATAGAAGGCCAGAGCCTGAAGAATCATTGTCTCCCCCTACCCGTCCCGGCTCACCGATACGGCGCGTCGGCGTGGAGGTTGGCCGCGAGCATCGGCTCCCAGCGGTCGCCGTTCGCGAGCAGCTTGTCCTTGTTGTACATCAGCTCCTCGCGGGTCTCGGTCGAGAACTCGAAGTTGGGGCCCTCGACGATGGCATCGACCGGGCAGGCTTCCTGGCAGAAGCCGCAGTAGATGCACTTGGTCATGTCGATGTCGTAGCGCGTGGTGCGCCGGCTGCCGTCGTCGCGCGGCTCGGCCTCGATGGTGATGGCCTGGGCCGGGCAGATCGCCTCGCAAAGCTTGCAGGCGATGCAGCGTTCCTCGCCGTTCGGGTAACGGCGCAGCGCGTGCTCGCCGCGGAAGCGCGGGCTGAGCGGTCCCTTCTCGTAGGGATAGTTCACCGTCACCTTGGGCTTGAACATGTACTTCAAGGTGAGCAGGAAGCCGCCGACCAGCTCGGAGAGCAGGAAGGAACGGGCGGTACGGTCGAGAGAGGCCATTTGTGCGATCTCCCTAAAGCTTCGGAACCCAGCCGCCGAACTGCAGCACGGCGGCGGTGATGACGACCCAGGCGAGCGACACGGGCAGGAAAACCTTCCAGCCCAGCCGCATCAGCTGGTCGTAGCGATAACGGGGCAGTGTTCCCTTGGTCCAGCTGAAGACGAACAGCAGGAACGCGATCTTGAGCGCGAACCAGACGACGCCGGGGACCCAGGTGAAGGGCGCATACGGGATCGGCGACAGCCAGCCGCCCAGGAACAGCACCGCGCACAGCGCCGACAACAGGATCATGTTGGCGTATTCGCCGAGGAAGAACAGCGCGAAGGGCATCGAGGAATATTCTGTCTGGAAGCCCTGCACCAGCTCGGCTTCTGACATTGGCAGGTCGAACGGCGTGCGGCTGGTTTCGGCCAGCGCCGACACGAAGAAGATCACGAACATCGGCAGCAGCGGCAGCCAGAACCAGTTGAAGAACCAGCCGGACTGGGCGAGCACCACCTTGGAGAGGTTGAGCGAGCCGACGCAGAGCAGGACCGTGATCAGCACGAATCCGATGGAGACTTCGTAAGACACCATCTGCGCTGCCGAGCGCAGCGCGCCCAGGAAGGCGTACTTCGAGTTCGACGCCCAGCCGGCAATGATGATGCCGTAGACGCCGAGAGAAGAGATCGCGAACAGGTAAAGAATGCCGACATTGATGTCGGCGATGACCCAGCCGTCGTCGAACGGCACGACGGCCCAGGCGATCAGCGCCGTCATGAAAGCGATCATCGGCGCGATGATGAACAGCACGCCGTTGGCGCTCGACGGGACGATGGTCTCCTTCAGCAACAGCTTCAGGCCGTCGGCCAAAGGCTGCAGCAGGCCGAACGGGCCGACCACGTTGGGGCCACGGCGCAGCTGGATCGAAGCCCACACCTTGCGGTCGACATAGGTCATGTAGGCGACGGCCACGAGCAGCGGGATCGTCACGGCCAGGCACTGCGCCAGGATGACGATCGCCTGGCCGAGCCAGTTGTGCGTGAAGAAGTGGATCAGGTCGGCGGTCATTCGCTACTCCGCCGCCATCAGCTGCGCGCGCGAGGCCGTACACTCCGCCATGGTGCGGGACGAGCGGCTGATCGGACAGGTCATGTAGAAGTTCCGGATCGGCGAGACGAACTGCTGGTCCGAGGGCTTGCCCGGCGTGCCGAAGCTGCCCCAATGGCCGGCGGCCTGTTGATCGATAGCGGCGAAAGTTCGGTTCACGGCGACCAGTCGCGAACGAACCTGGTCGAGCGTGTCGTAAGGCAGGGTCTTGCCCAGGCGCTCCGACAGGGCACGCAGGATGGCCCAGTCCTCGCGGGCGTCGCCCGGCGGATAGGCGGCGCGGAAGGCGAGCTGCACGCGGCCCTCGGTGTTGACGTAGGTGCCCGGCTTCTCGGTGTAGGCGGCACCCGGCAGGATGACGTCGGCACGATGGGCGCCGGCATCGCCGTGATGGCCTTGGTAGATCACGAAGGCCTTGCCCAGCCGCTTGGCATCGATCTCGTCGGCCGCCAGCAGGTAGACCGCGGCGATCTCGCCCTTCTCGCAGCCGGCCAGGATGCCCTCGACGTCGCGGCCGCCAGGCCCCGGCACCAGGCCGAGATCGAGACCGCCGACGCGCGCCGCCGCAGTGTGCAGGACGGCAAAGCCGTTCCAGTCATCGCGCACGGCGCCGAGCTTGTCGGCAAGGTCGCGCGCCAGCGCCAGCACGGCGGCGCCGTCCTCGCGGGCGAGCGCGCCCATGCCGACAATGATCAGCGGGTTCTTGGCGGCCTTGAGCTTCTCGAAGAAGCCGAGCTTGCCCTCGACCAGCTCGGCCAGCGTCGCCGGGCCGGCGCCCAGGCGCTCGACCGGATAAGTGAGGTCGGCAACGGGTCCGATGCTGCCGATGGCCGTGCGGCCGCCATGCAGGTAGCGCTTGCGGATGCGGGCGTTCAGCACCGGCGCCTCGAGGCGCGGATTGGTGCCGACCAGCAGGATCGCATCGGCCTGATCGATGCCGCGGATGCCGGGGTTGAAGATGTAGCTGCCGCGCGGGCCGTCGAGCTTGGCGCCGTCCTGGCGGCAGTCGACGCTGGGCGAGCCAAGGGCCGCCATCAGGTCCTTCAGCGCCACCATCGATTCGGCATCGCACTGATCGCCGGCGATGGCCGCGATCTTGCCGCCCTCGAGCTTGCCCAGCTTTTCAGCGATGGTCCCGAAGGCTTCGTCCCAGCTTGCCTCGACGAGCTTGCCGGCCTTGCGCACATACGGCCGGTCGAGCCGCTGGTAGCGCAGGCCGTCGATGGCGTGACGGGTCTTGTCGGAGATCCACTCCTCGTTGATGTCGTCGTCCATCCGCGGCAGCACGCGCATGACCTGCGCACCGCGCGTGTCGATGCGGATGTTGGAGCCGAGAGCATCCAGCACGTCGATCGATTCGGTCTTCGTGAGCTCCCACGACCGCGCCTCGAAGGCGTAGGGTTTGGAGGTGAGCGCGCCCACGGGGCAGAGATCGACCAGGTTGCCGGAAAGCTCCGTCGACAGCGCATGCTCGACGTACGTCGTGACCTCCATGCTCTCGCCGCGGCCGGTCGCGCCCAGCTCCTCCACACCCGCCACCTCGGTGGCGAAGCGGATGCAGCGCGTGCAATGGATGCAGCGGTTCATGGACGTCTTGACCAGCGGGCCCAGCTCCTTGTCGGGCACCGCGCGCTTGTTCTCGTGGAAGCGGCTGCGGTCGAAGCCGTAGCCCATCGCCTGATCCTGCAGGTCGCACTCGCCACCCTGGTCGCAGATCGGGCAATCCAGCGGATGGTTGATGAGGAGGAATTCCATCACGCCCTTGCGCGCCTTCTGCACCATCGGCGTGGTGGTGAATATCTCCTGCTTGTCGGCGACGGGCAGCGCGCAGCTCGCCTGCGGCTTGGGCGGGCCGGGCTTCACCTCAACGAGACACATGCGGCAGTTGCCGGCGATCGACAGGCGCTCGTGGTAGCAGAAGCGCGGAATCTCGAGGCCCGCCAGCTCACAGGCCTGCAGGATGGTGATGCCGGCCGGCACCTCCATCTCGACGCCGTCGATCTTGATCTTGGGCATTGCCTGCTCCCTGCCCTACTCGGCCGCCAGCTTTTCGGTGCGCGCGCGGATGCGGCGCTCCATCTCGGGCCGGAAATGGCGGATCAGACCCTGGATCGGCCAGGCCGCTGCGTCGCCCAGCGCGCAGATCGTGTGACCCTCGACCTGCTTGGTGACGTCCTCGAGCGCGTCGATCTCGTCGATGCGCGCGTTGCCCACGACCATGCGTTCCATGACGCGCCACATCCAGCCGGTGCCCTCGCGGCACGGCGTGCACTGGCCGCAGCTCTCGTGCTTGTAGAACTGGCTGAGACGGGCGATTGCCTTCACGACGTCCGTCGACTTGTCCATGACGATGACCGCAGCCGTGCCGAGGCCCGACTTCTGGTCGCGCAGAGAGTCGAAATCCATCAGGACCGTGTCGCAGATCGACTTCGGCAGCAGCGGCACCGAGGCGCCGCCCGGGATCACGGCCAGAAGATTGTCCCAGCCGCCGCGCACGCCGCCACAATGGCGGTCGATGAGCTCGCGCAGGGGGATGCCCATCTCCTCTTCGACATTGCACGGCTTGTTCACGTGCCCGGAGATGCAGAAGAGTTTCGTGCCGGTGTTGTTGGGCCGGCCGATACCAGCGAACCAGGCCGCGCCGCGGCGCAGGATGGTCGGCGCAACCGCGATCGACTCAACGTTGTTCACCGTCGACGGGCAGCCATAGAGGCCAGCGCCGGCCGGGAACGGCGGCTTCAGCCGCGGCATGCCCTTCTTGCCCTCGAGGCTCTCCAACAACGCGGTCTCCTCGCCGCAGATATAGGCGCCGGCGCCGCGATGGACGTAGAGGTCGAAGTCCCAGCCCGAGCCGCAGGCGTTCTTGCCTAAAAGGCCCGCGTCATAGGCTTCCTTGATCGCCGCAATCAGCGTCTGCGCTTCGTTATAGAACTCGCCGCGCACGTAGATGTAGCCGGCGTTGGCGCGCATGGCGAAGCCCGCGATCAGGCAGCCCTCGACCAGCAGATGCGGGTCGTGACGCATGATGTCGCGATCCTTGCAGGTGCCGGGTTCGGACTCGTCGGCATTGACGACCAGGTAGTGCGGCCGGTCCTTGACCTCTTTCGGCATGAACGACCACTTGAGACCCGTCGGGAAGCCCGCGCCGCCGCGGCCGCGCAGGCCCGACTTCTTCATCTCGTCGATGATGGCGTCGGGGCCGCGATCCAGGATCGCCTTGGTGTTGTCCCACGAGCCGCGCGCGCGGGCGGCCGGCAGGCGCCAGTCGTGGAAGCCGTAGAGGTTGGTGAAGATGCGGTCCTTGTCGGCAAGCATCGCCTACTCGCTCCTCAAGG
>JAKFVH010000216.1 GCA_021732285.1 Reyranella sp.
TCGGTCGTGCCGATCGGCAGCCACTTCGCGCCGCACAACAAGGCCTATGTCGACCTCACCAAGACCTACCCGTTCGACCTCGCCAAGGCCAAGGCATTGCTCGCCGAGGCGGGCTATCCCAACGGCTTCGAGGCCAGCCTGAAACTGCCGCCGGTCGGCTACGCCCAGCGCGCCGGCGAAGTTTTAGCCAACCAGCTTGGCAAGATCGGCATCAAGCTCACGATCACCCAGCTGCAGTGGCCGCAGTGGCTCTCCGAGGCGTTCAAGGAGCGCAACTACGACCTCACCATCGTCGCCCACACCGAGGCCAACGACCTCGATCGCTACGCGCGCGACGGCTACTACTGGGGCTACAACTCGCCCGAGTTCAAGGCCAAGTGGCGCGAGGTCGTGGCCGCCACCGACTTCGCCAAGCGCGACCAGCTTCTGAAGGAAGCGCAGCAGATCATCGCCCGCGATGCGGTGAACGGTTACCTCTTCCAGCTCGCCAAGATCGGCGTGTGGAAGAAGGACCTTGTAGGCCTGTGGGAGAACTCGCCGACGCCGCAGCTCGATCTGACGGGCGTGTACTGGAAGTGACGGATGCCTTCCTCCCCACGCAGTGGGGAGGTGTCCGCGCAGCGGACGGAGGGGTCATGAGGCCCATGACCCCTCCGTCGCCGTATGACGGCGCCACCTCCCCAGCTTCGCTGGGGAGGGACGTTTTGCAGCATGATTGAATTCCTCTCCCGCCGCCTCGCCGCCGCACTGGTGACGCTCGCTCTCGCGACCGTCGTCGTCTTCGCCGTGGTCGAAGTCCTGCCCGGCGATCCGGCGCTGGTCATGCTGGGCACCGATGCGCGGCCCGACACGCTCGCCGCGATCCGCGCCAAGTACGGCTTCGACCAGCCGCTGCTGACGCGCTACCTGCAATGGATCGGCGGGCTGCTGACCTTCAACCTCGGCAACAGCCACGCCTACGGCACCTCGGTCGCCAAGCTTATAAGCGACCGGCTGGTCGTCACCTTGCCGCTCGGCGCCATGGCGCTCTCGTGGGCGACGCTGGTCGCCATCCCGTTGGGCGTGTTCGCCGCCTGGAAGCACCGCCGGCCGGGCGACTGGGGCGTCATGGGTTTCACCCAGATCGGCATCTCGGTGCCGAACTTCTGGTTCGGCATCGTGCTGGTGCTGGCCTTCGCCGTGACCTGGCAATGGTTCCCCGCCGGCGGCTTCCCGGGCTGGCAGGAGCCGCTGAAGTCGGTGCATGCGCTGATCCTGCCGGCTTTGTCTCTATCCCTGGGAGAGATCGCGATCCTGACGCGCGTCACGCGCTCGGCGATGCTCGACACCCTGCGCGAGGACTATGTCCGCACCGCCCGGGCCAAGGGCGCGCCCGAGCGCGTCGTGCTGTTCCGCCATGCGCTCCGCAATGCCCTGATCCCGGTGACAACCGTGGCCGGCCTGATCGCAGGCTTCCTGGTGGCGGGCGCCGTCATCATCGAAAGCGTGTTCCGCCTGCCCGGTGTCGGCCAGCTGGTCTACGATTCGATCAACAACCGCGACCTGGTCGTGATCAAGAACGTGGTGATCCTGTTCACGATCCTGGTGCTCACGGTCAATCTGCTGGTCGACCTCGCCTACGCGCTGCTCGATCCGCGGCCGCGGGTCCGGGCATGAACACCTTCCTCGCCCGCGCCTCGCGCCATGTCGGCTTCCAGGTCGGCGCCGTCCTGCTGCTGCTGTTCGTCGGCACCGCGCTGGTCTCGCTGTTGTGGACTCCCCATCCCATCGATGCGCTCAACATGCGCACCAAGCTGATGCCGTCGTCGGCCGTCTATCTGCTGGGCACCGATCATCTAGGCCGCGACGTGCTCTCGCGCATCATGGTTGGCGCGCAGACCTCGATCACGGTCGGCCTGATCGCTGTCGCGATCGGCCTCACGATCGGCGTCGCGCTCGGCGCCTGGGCCGCCGCCCGCGGCGGCTGGGTCGACGAGGCGCTGTCGCGCACCTCGGACCTGATCTTCGCTTTCCCCGCGGTGCTGATCGCCATCCTGATCACCTCGGTGCTGGGCGCCAGCGCCCAGAACGCGATTCTGGCCATCGCTATCTTCAACATCCCGGTGTTCGCGCGCGTCACCAGGGGCGCGGCGCTATCCATGTGGAGCCGCGATTTCATCCGTGCAGCGACGGCGATGGGACAGGGGCCGGTCGGCATCACCTTGCGCCACGTGCTGCCCAATATCGCGAGCGTCCTGATCGTCCAGGCGACCATCCAGTTCGCGGTCGCCATCCTGGCCGAGGCGGGCCTCTCCTATCTCGGCCTGGGGGCCCAGCCGCCGGTGCCCTCGTGGGGCCGCATGCTGCGCGATGCCCAGACCTACATCTTCCAGGCGCCCGAGCTCGCCGTCTGGCCGGGCCTCGCCATTGCGCTGGCCGTGCTCGGCCTCAACATGTTGGGCGACGGCCTGCGCGACCTTTTAGACCCGCGCCTGCGCCTGCTGCGCGTGGGCTGACTGTTCGGCTACAATGCCGGGGCCACTGGAGGGAGAGCCCGTGTCAAATCCTAGCCGCACATCGCGCCGGGCCCTGCTGGCCGGTGCAGCCGTCGCCATGGTTGGCAACAATGCTCGGGCGCAGCCATCGGACGATTCTGCCCAGATCCTCGCCATCATGGAGCGCTATGCCGCCGGGTTGCGCTGGGGCACGGCCGACGCCCTGGTGGCGCTCTACACGTCCGACGGCGTCTTCATCCGCGACAACCTCCCGGCGGCGGCTGGCACCGAAGCCCTACGCGCCGCGTACCGCCAGGTGTTCGCGACTCTGAAGCTCGACGTCGCCTTCGAGATCAAGGAGACCGAGGTGGCGGGCGACATGGCGTGGCTGCGCGCCACCAGCAAGGGCCGCGTCAAGACTCTGGCGAGCGGCGTCGAGGCAATGGAGTCGTTCAACGACGTGGTGATCTTCCGGCGCACGGCAGCGGGCTGGAAGATCCGCTGTTACATCTACAACGCTGCCAAGGGAGCGGGCACGCCGCAGTAGGAACGATGTCCGACGAACGCTACACCGTCATCCTGGGCGACCGGCGCTACGCCATCCATCGCAAGTGGGCGAAGCTGCCGGCGGGCGAGAGCTTCGGTTTCCTGTCCGACCTGATGGTTGACGGCGAGGGCCGTGTGCACGTCGCCCAGCGCGGCACCGACCGGCCGGTCCTGGTGTTCGATCGCGACGGCCGTCTCGCCGGCGCCTGGGGCGAAGGCGTGCTGGCCGAGCCGCACTACATCAGTAGCGCACCCGACGGCTCGATCCTGGTGGCCGATCGCGACGCCCATCAGGTGCTGCGCTTCGACGGCAACGGCAAGCTTTTACAGGCGCTGGGCAAGCGGCACTGGCCCGCGCTCGACGCGCCGTTCAACCATCCGACCGCGGCGGCACAGGCACCGGATGGCGAGATCTACGTCGCCGATGGCTACGGCAATTCCAGCGTTCATCGCTTCGCCGCCGACGGCACGCTGATTGCCACCTGGGGCGGACCGGGCGCGGGGCCGGGCGCCTTCACCACGCCGCACGCCATCTGGGTCGACCGCTTCGGCAAGGTGCTGGTCGGCGACCGCGAGAACAACCGCGTGCAGGTGTTCGACCGCGCCGGCGCCTTCCTCGCCGAATGGGGCGATTTCTACCACCCGATGCAGATCTGGGTGGACGACCGCGACCTGGTGTTCGTCACCGACCAGATTCCGCGCATCAGCCTTTTGAGCGCCGACGGCAAGCTGATCGGCCGCTGCCGCGGCGCCATCAACGGCGCGCACGGCATCTCGGGCGACGCTGAGGGCAACCTCTACCTCGCAGAGCTGCCGCCGCAGGAGATCACCAAGCTGGAGCGCCTGGATGCCTAGGCTTCTTGTCCTGCTGATGGCCGCCGCCCTGGTGCTGGTCGCCGCTTGCTCGCACCCCGACCGCCTGCCGTCGGTGCCGCGCGCCGACACCGCGCGCGCCCTGCCGCTCGGCATCGCCAACGCGCGGTTCTTCGCCGACGGCGATGTCGCGCCGATGATCCAGGAGGGCATGCGTTCCCTGGAGCGCGAGATGGCGGCCTTGCGCGCCGAAGGCAAGAACCCGATGCGGACCAACCTGCCGACCGCCTACTATCTCGCGGTCTCCGGAGGTGGCGACAACGGCGCTTTCGGCGCCGGCCTGTTGAACGGCTGGAGCGAGACCGGCACGCGACCGGAATTCAGGATGGTGACGGGCGTCAGCACCGGCGCCCTGATCGCGCCCTTCGCCTTCCTCGGGCCGCAGTACGATCCGGTGCTGCGAGAGGTCTACACGACGCTCACGCCCGACCGGATCTTCCGTGCGCGCGGTCTGACTGCCGCCCTGTTCAACGACGCCATGGCCGACACCACGCCGCTGGCCGAGGTCATCGCCAAGTACGCCGACGAGAAGATGTTCGCCGCCATCGCCCGCGAGTACAACGAGGGCCGCCTGCTCCTGATCGGCACCACCGACCTCGACGCCCAACGTCCGGTGATCTGGAACATCGGCGCGCTGGCGGCCAGCGGCAAGCCCGAGGCCCTGAAGCTCTTCCATCAGATCCTGCGCGCCTCGGCGGCGATCCCGGGCCTGTTCCAGCCGGTGATGATCGACGTCGAGCTCGACGGCAAGAAATTCCAGGAGATGCATGTCGACGGCGGCACTGTCGCCCAGCTCTTCCTCTATCCGCCGACCATCGAGGCCGGCCGCCTGCTGAAGCGCAAGCGCGTCGCCTACATCATCCGCAATGCGCGGCTCGATCCCGATTACGACATGGCCGAGCGCCGGACCATCAACATCGCCGGCCGCGCCATCAACACCATGCTGGCGGCGAGCGGCCACAACGACATCATGCGCACCTGGTTCATCAGCCAGCGCGACGGCGTCGACTACAACCTTGCCTATATAGGTTCCGACTTCACGGTCGAGAAGACAGGCGAGTTCGAGCAGGCCTACATGCGGGCGCTCTTCCAATATGGCTTTGAGCAGGCCAAGGCGGGCCGCGAATGGCACAAGCGGCCGCCTGCCTTCGCCCGGCAATCCGGCACGAACTAAGGCGAGGCCGCTCTTCGCCTGCGGAAGAAGATGAACAACAGGTAGGTGTCGATCAGGATGGTAATGGCCATCACGCTGTAGGCCCACGGGCTTGCCATGAGATTGAGCTCGATCAGCACCCGCGACAGGCCAAAGCCGACGACCCAGGCATCGAAGCTCATGCAGATCCGGCGGAACGTCTCGGCATCGAGCCGGCGGATGGCGTAGGCGCCCAGCGGTATGCCGATGAGCACGCTGGGCACGATCACCACAAGGAGGCGCGCGCTCTCGGCGACGAACAGGCCGAGATAGAAGTAGACGATCGCGGTCAGGGTCGACTCGGCGACGCGGATCAGGGCGAGACCGGCGCGAAACTCGT
Organism: Reyranella sp.; assembly: GCA_021732285.1. GTDB lineage: Bacteria > Pseudomonadota > Alphaproteobacteria > Reyranellales > Reyranellaceae > Reyranella. The sequence continues at coordinate 5,426 of JAKFVH010000216.1, forward strand.
TTTTGACCAGGCCCTGGTTGTTGAACAGGACCGCCAGCGGCGGGCCTGAGATCGTCGTGACGGAATACAGCACACCCAGCCCCATGCCGAAGGGCAGGCCGAACAGGCGTTCCGACCGGATCGGCCTGCGCAGTCCGGCGGCCTGGACCAGGATGAGAGGCAGAATGGCCGTGTAAGTGAGAAACTTGGCCCAGTCGGGATGAAGCGACGTCAGAAGATAGGCGCCGACGGCGATGCCGGGCAGCAGCCCGATGAGAATGGGGAGTACCCTTCGCCATACGGCTGCAACACTGTCGCGATTGATGAACAGGACATAGAAGTTGATGAAGACCTCGATCACGACCACGGCGGGATTGAGGATGCGCCCGGCAAAGAAGACGAGGGCGATCGGCACGGTGAGCGAGGAAAACCCGTAGCCGAGGGCGCCGTTGACGAAGGCCGCAAACAACGTGATTCCGGCGAGGACGATCACGGCGGTGTCGAGCGCAGGCACTTCTCTAGATCCCCCGTCTTTCCGCGTGATCCCGGAGCACAGGCCAGTCGCCGCTGTCGGTCATTCGAAAACCCCTTCCGCTGGTCGGCAAACGACGTTGATGGACTCCGGGCCGACCGCGATGGAAACTTGCCGGAACGGAGAGGGTGATGTCGATGGACAAGGCAACCATGGAACTCCTGGCACGCCGGGCCGGGCTCGCCAAGGCGTTGACGGAATTTCCCGACGATGTCGCCGCGGCCGCCAAGCAGGCCGCCGACGTCATGAGCAAGATCAAGCAGCCGACTGATCCGGCTGCTGAACCGTGGCCGCCGATGAAGGCGGGGAGGGGTCTATGAGGGACGGTCCGGTAGGCGAGCTGCAGTGGCTGAGCGTCGCCGAAGCGGCGCAGGCCATCGCCGACAAGGAGCTGTCGCCGGTCGAGCTCATGAAGGCCTTGCTCGACCGCGTCGCCAAGCTCGATCCCCGGCTCAATGCCTTCATCACGCTGGATGCCGAGGCGGCCATGGCGGCGGCCAAGGCCGCCGAAGCGGAAGCCGTCGCCGGTCGCCTGCGCGGGCCATTGCATGGCGTGCCGGTCGGCATCAAGGACATCATCAACGTCGCGGGCCTACCCACGACCTGCCATTCCAAGATTCTGACGGACAACGTTGCCAAGGCCGACGCCGTCTGCGTGCAGAAGCTGCGCGGCGCGGGCGCCATCGTCATGGGCAAGCTCTCGACGCATGAGTTCGCCATCGGCGGGCCGAGCTTCGACCTGCCGTGGCCGCCGGCGCGCAATCCCTGGAACACCGATCACCACCCTGGCGGCTCGTCGTCGGGCTCGGGGTCGGGCGTGGCTGCCGGCCTGTTCCCGATGGCGCTGGGCACCGACACCGGCGGCAGCGTGCGCAATCCCGCGAGCTGCTGCGGCATCGTCGGGCTGAAGCCGACCTATGGCCTGGTGTCGCGGCGTGGCGTCTTTCCGCTCTCCTTCACGCTCGACCATATCGGGCCGATGACGCGCACCGTCGCCGACAATGCGCTGATGCTGCAGGCGATCGCCGGCCACGACGCACTCGATCCCGGAAGTGCTGCCACCGTGAACGGCCACTATGCCGCCAACCTCGATCGCGGCGTGCGTGACTTGCGCATCGGCTTCGTGCGCCATTTCCACGAGATCGATACGCCGGCCGAGGCCGAGGTCACGGCGGCCCTGAACCATGCCGCGCGCGCCTTGCAGATGGAGGGCGCCGAGGTGCGCGACATCCGCCTGCCGACTCTCACCGAGTTCGGCGCGGTCAACCGCGTCATCCTGCAAAGCGAGGCCTGGGCGATCCACGGCCCGTGGCTGCGCGAGCGGCCGGGCGACTACGGCCAACTCTCGCGCCGTCGCCTGATGGCCGGCGCCTTCATGAATGCCGGCGACTATGTCCAGGCGCAGCGCCGGCGGCTGGAGATGATCGCCGAGGTCGAGGCCGCCTTCCGCCAGGTCGACGTGCTCTTGTGCGCGAGCTCAATGGACCCGCCCTGCCGCATCGACCGGCCGGCCGACATCGACCGCACCTATCCGCGCCAGGCGCGCACGCCGTTCAACGTCACCGGCCATCCCGCGCTCGCCATGCTGTCCGGGCTCTCGGTCGATGGCCTGCCGCTGTCGGTGCAGTTCGTCTGCCGTTACTTCGAGGAAAGCACCCTGTTCCAGGTGGCGCGCGCCTGGGAGCGCTCGGCCGGCACGGACAAGAAACACCCCGCGATCGTGTGACGAAGACCGAAACTAGGCGGCCATCGACCACGTGTGGCGCCCTTTGATCTTGAACCTGACCTCGCCCACCCGTTCCTTGAGTTCTCCCACCTCTCGGCTGGTATCGATGAACCGCGGCCGATGCCCGCTCTTCTCGAGATAGATCTGGCGGATCGCAATGTCTTCGGTTGCCGGAAGCACGGTCTTGTCCTTCTCCCACCGGCCGACGCTCTGAGCGTCTTTTCCAAGAGCCTGACCGAGTTCCTCCTGCGTCATATCCAGAAGACCGCGCAGCAGCCGTACCTCTTGTCCGGTCAGCTTCTTCTGGCGGCGGACAATGGCCAGAGCGATGGCTCTATCCAGCTTGCTGGCATTGACTACCCGAACAGCCGGACCGTACTCGGTCTTGATAACCTTGAAGCCATCGAGAAGGTACACGTAGTCCAGGCCACATTCGGTGTAATGGTAAGGTTTTCTCATTTCCGGCTCCTGCGATATTCGTAGCCTGTGATGATCAAGACATGCTTCTCGACGACAAGAACGCAGGCAACTTCGTGCTTCTCCTGATCGCGCAGTCGCGTGATCCGCATCTTCCAGCCATTCGACTCTTTGATGTCTTGAGCCGGACCCTCCGTGATCACGCCGTGTATCAAGCAGTTTTTCACCTGCTCGCGTGTCAACGGGAACTTCCCTCTGGCCGGGTCGCGTATCTTGGCGTGATCTGTGAAAGCGATCTGGTCAGCTTCTGCAAGCTTCCTGACCGCTCTTTTGGCGTCGATCCCGTTCATCCAATGTCGCTGACAATAGCTGAAATGGCCAAATCGTCAATTCCCTAACCTATCATGGTGATAGGTTATCAACGCCTCTTGTCCGCCGCTGTCGGTGCAGTTCGTCGGCCGTTACTTCGAGGAAAGCGCCCTGATCCAGGTGGCACGCGCCTGGGAGCATTCGGCGGGGTCGGACAAGAAGCACCCGCCGATCGTCTGAAAAGGAAACAAATTCGTTGAATTAGTTCTTGTCGTCCGAGGCCGCCTTGCCGGGCGGCCCGGCAAGGGCAAGATACTCACCCATGAGCTCCAAACGCCAACTGCGGCTCGGCGCCTTCATGCGCCCGGTCAGCATCCACGCCGCCGCCTGGCGCTATCCCGGCGGCACGCCGGACGCCAACTTCAACCTCAAGGCGCTGATCCGCTACGCCCAGACCCTGGAGCGCGGCAAGTTCGACGCCTTCTTCATGGCCGATCACCTGGCCGTGCTGAACATGCCCATGGAGGCCTTGAAGCGCAGCGCCACGGTGACGTCGTTCGATCCGCTGACCTTGCTGCCGGCGCTCGCCCAGCACACCCGGCACCTCGGCCTGATCGCCACGGCCTCGACCACCTTCGAGCCCGCCTACACCATCGCCCGCCGCTTCGCCTCGCTCGACCATATCTCCGAGGGCCGCGCCGGCTGGAACCTGGTCACGACCTCCAATCCCGACGCGGCGCTGAACTTCGGCATGGACGAGCAGATGGAGCACGCCGAGCGCTACGCCCGCGCCCGCGAGTTCTTCGATGTCGTTACCGGTCTCTGGGATTCCTGGGCCGACGACGCCTTCGTCCGCGATGTCGAGCAGGGCATCTACTTCGATCCCGCCAAGCTCCATGTGCTGGACCACAAGGGCAAGTACCTGAAGGTGCGCGGACCCTTGAACATCGCCCGGCCCGTCCAGGGCTGGCCGGTGATGGTGCAGGCCGGCGCCTCGGATGACGGCCGCCAGCTCGCCGCCGAGACCGCCGAAATGGTGTTCGCCGCCGGCGGGCCGATCGAGGCCGGACGCGCCTTCTATGCCGACGTGAAGGGCCGCGCCGCCAAGGCCGGCCGCAATCCCGATCACATCAAGATTCTGCCGGGCGCCTTCACCATCATCGGCTCCTCGCTCGACGAGGCGAAGGAGAAGCGGGCCAGGCTCGACAGCCTGGTGAGCTACGAGAGCGGCATCGCCGCGCTCTCGATCGCGGTCGGCCAGGATGCGCGCAAGTTCGATCCCGACGGACCATTGCCCGAGATCCCCGAGACCAACCAGAGCAAGAGCGGCCGCGAGCGGGTGGTCGCGCTCGCCAGGCGCGAGAACCTGACGGTGCGCCAGATCGCCGGCCGGCTGGGCGGCTATGGCGGGCTCGCCATGATGGGCACGCCCAAGATGATCGCCGACCAGATGGAGGAGTGGCTGACCACCGGCGCCTCCGACGGCTTCAACGTGATGTTCCCCTACCTGCCGGGCGGGCTCGACGACTTCGTCAATCTCGTCGTGCCCGAGCTGCAGCGCCGCGGCATCTTCCGCACCGAGTACGAGGGCAAGACGCTGCGCGAGAACCTCGGCCTGCCGCGGCCGGAGAACCGCTTCTTCTCGCCGACGGCCAAAGCCGCGGAGTAGTCGCGCTGGGGGCGCGCCACTCCAGTGGCGCGATCATCTCTTGCCTCGACGAAGACGCGCGACTGGAGTCGCGCGCGCCCAGCTACTTCGCGCGCCCTGTGATCATCGGCAGGTCGATCGCATTGGCCATGGCGGCGTAGCCCGCACGGTTGGGGTGCAGCTTGTCGCCCGGCCCGCCGGTCGACGAGTTGGGCTGGAACTCGACCTTCACCTCGCCGGTGGCGGGATCGAGCGTCGCCTTGTCGAAGTCGATGACGCCGTCGAAGATCTTGGCGTTCCGCAGGAACTCGTTCAACGCCTTGCGCTTGGCGTCGACCTCGGCGCGGCCGTGGGTCGGCGTGCTGTTGAGCGCAGGCGTCAGCGTGGCGGCGAAGATTTTTACGCCCGGGATCTTCTGGCGCAGCGCGGTGACGCCCTTGTTGTAGCCCTCCATGACGGCCTCGGCGCTGGTGTTGGCCGCGCCGAAGTCGTTGATGCCCTCCAGCCAGATCACGGTCGTCACACCGGGCAGACTCACGATGTCGCGCTCGAGCCGCGTCAGGGCGCCGGGACCGCCGCCGATCGGCTTGGTCGCATAGTCGTCGGGCCCGACCACGCGGTTGCCGCCGATTCCCTGATTGACCACGACGAAGGCGTCGCCATGGGCGGCATGCAGGCGCCTCGACAGCACGTCCGGCCAGCGATCGTCGCCGTTGATGGTGGTGCCCGTGCCGTCGGTGATGGAATCGCCGAAGGCCACGATGACCTGGGCCTTGGCGGGCAGGTTCATGTCGACTTCGTCGAGGAAGTACCAGGAGGTCGTCGAATAGGGGAACGCGCTCTCGCTCTCGTCCTTGGCTCGCGAGCCGGAGCCTGGCGGCGAAACATAGGACGTCTGCAGCGCCTTGGCGTGCCAGGTCATCGGGCCGCTCTCGCCCACGACCTGGAAGCTGACGGCGAGCTTCAGCCCTCGCAGCATCGGGCTGGGCGGTGTCGTTACGAACGGCAACGCCACCGCGTCGCTCACCACGCTCTGGCCCGGTGGCACCGTCACGCTCTTCTGCCCGCCGAACAGCACCGGCTGGTTGGTGCCCTTGAGGACAGCGGCGCCGCTTTCCTGCAGGCCGACGAAGGCGTCGGCGAAGGTGACCGGCTTGGCGCCGAAGGCATTCGACAACCGGATGCGTGCCTGAGGCCCCCAGGCGTCGGGTTTCACGATCAGGCGGAAAGTCTGGTCGCGCGCACCTTGCTCGGGCGCGGGGAAGGCGAACTTGAGCTCCGGTTGCGCCGTCGGATTGCCGACAGGGTAGGGACCGTGTGCCGAGGCGGTCCAGGTCGCCGCCCACTCGGCGTTGGCCTCGCCCGCCAGCACCAGGGGCGCGCACAGCATCGTCAACAGCGCGATCAGCCGCCTCATCGCTTCCTCCATAGCTCTTTGTGGTTGCGGGCAGTCTGACGGCGATGGCGATCAAATGGCAAGCAGGCTAGGTTCCGCCGCATGACTTTCGAGATTACCGTCGCCAGTGTCGACGACGTGCAGCGCATGGCCCGCTGGGCCGGCGACGAGGGCTGGAACCCGGGCAATACCGACGCCTACGCCTTCTACACCACCGATCCCGGTGGTTTCCTGATCGGCCGGCTCGACGGCGAGCCGGTCACCTGCATCTCGGTGGTGAAATACGGCCAGACCTTCGGCTTCCTGGGCTTCTACATCGCCCGGCCGGTGGTGCGCGGAAAGGGTTTTGGCATCCAGAACTGGCGCGCCGGCATGGCGCGGCTGGCCGGCCGCAATGTCGGGCTCGACGGCGTGGTGGCGCAGCAGGCGAACTACCGCAAGTCGGGCTTCCGCAACGCCTGGAACAACATCCGCTACGAGGGTCCGGCCTTCGACGCCAAGGCGCCCGCCGGCGTGAGCCTGGTCGATGCGCGCAGCGTGCCGTTCGACCGGCTGGCGGCCTACGATCGCCGCTTCTTCCCCGAAGCGCGCGATTCGTTCCTGGCCGCGTGGATCTCACTAACTGAGCGCGCCTCGCTGGTGGCGCTGCGTGACGGCAAGATCGTGGGCTTCGCCGTCATGCGCAACTGCCAGGGTGCCTCGCGCGTGGGGCCGTTGTTCGCCGAGTCAGCCGACACGGCTGCCGCGCTGGTGTCGGCGCTGGCGCAGAAGATGGGCGCCAAGGCCGTCGCGATCGACATGCCGGACATCAACAAGCCCGCCGTCACCTTCGCCGATCATGCCGGGCTAAAGCCGTCGTTCGAGACGGCGCGCATGTACACCGGCGCCAATCCCGATCTCGACTATGCCGGCCTCTATGGCATCGGCAGCCTCGAGCTCGGCTGACGCTGGGGGCGCGCCACTAGAGACGGAGCGAAGCTCCGTCGTAAGTGGCGCGCCCCCAGCCTAGCGTTGCCGGGCCGGCACCAGGGCGAGCCACAGCGCCACGACGGTCGAGCCGATGGCCACCGTCTGCAGCGCCGACAAGGGTTCGTGGAGCAGCAGCACGCCGCTAACGATGGCGACGATCGGAATGGCGATCGAGGAAAGGGCTGCGACCTGTGCCGGCAGAAGCTTCACCAAGGCGAACCAGGTCGCAGTGCCCAGCGCCATGGGAATGGCGCCGGTGTAGATCGTGGCGGTGAGCGCCTTGGTCGACGGCCAGTGGTCGGGAATGCCGTCGATCACCAGCGCCCCCAGCAGGACCGGCGGCAGGCTGATGACAATCTGCCAGAAGGTGAGCGACAGCCCCATGCCGGGCCACGCCGTGCGCTTGACGATGAAGGTGCCGACCGCCCAGCAGAAGCCCGCGAACAGCCCCCAGAACAGGCCGGCCGGCGCACGCTCGTAGCTGGCGAAGTTGGGCAGCATCAGCGCCAGCACCGCCGTCGCGCCGATCAGGATGGCGGCAAGCAGGCGACCCGTCAGGCGCTGGCCGAAAGCCAAAAAGCCGATCAGCGCCACCCAAAGGGGCATGGTGTAGGACAGCACCGAGGCATGACCGGACGGGATGTAGAGCACGGCGAGCGATGTCGCGATGTTCCACACGAGGATGTTCATCGCCGAAGCCGCGATCAGGGCGGGCCATTTGCCCGCAGGCACGGAGAAGCTCTCGCGACGCACCGCCAGGATGGCTGTCAGCACGACAAAGGCGGTGACCATGGTGAGGCTGCGGAAGGTGAGCACCGGCATCTCGTCGAGCGCGATCTTGAACAGGGGCCAGTTGGTGCCCCAAATGACAGTGAGCAGGGCCAGCAACGCCAGCACCTTGGGCGAAACGCGGTCCACGACTTTTGGATCAGGCCTGGTGTTCTTCCGGCGCCTGCAGGAAGCAGCCGTTGATGCGCCACGTGCCGTCGGGCAGCTGCACCATCGGATAGAAGGCGGTGACCGGCCGCCCGTCGGGTCCGACGACATGGACCTTTTGCGTGACCTGGCCGTGCAGGGTCACGATCTCGCGGAAGTCGAACACGCGCGGGCGGTAGACCGGCTGATAGCCCTGGCGGACCATGTCCATGAACACCTCGGACGTGCCGAACATGCCGCGGATGGAGGGCGAGGCGTAACCGAAGGCCCCCTCGCCGTCGTCGCGGCGGAAGGCGTCGACCTGACCCTGGATGACGTCGCGGATGGCCGCGCGGTCGGCGGCCGACAGGTCCTGTGCAGGCACCGGCGCCGCCAGACCGAGGATCAGTCCGACCAGAGCGAGGAGGGAAAAGGCCGTCGCCGGCCTGATGGCGAGCATCGCCCGTTTCATCCCGAAAATCAGGGGGAGGTCATGCTACTGGAAAGCCCGGAACAGGTCCAAGACGGCGATTTCCGAGCCGCGAGAAGGGTTTGTGGCCGCTTTTGCGGCGCCGCGGCGGCGGCATCGCACCCCGTCTCGCGGCTTGCATCCGCGGGCCGCTTTCACTAGGGTGCGCCCCTCTTCGCCGGACCCCTCGACGAGGTCGCCCGGCCACGCGCCCGTAGCTCAACTGGATAGAGCATCTGACTACGGATCAGAAGGTTAGGAGTTCGAATCTCTTCGGGCGCGCCATTCTCACAAGCTCGTTTATTTCAAGCTGGCCAGCGTTTTAGGGCCGCACTTCTGTGATCCACCTAGAGAACGAACAGGGGGAGTCGGTCGCACGCGTTGAGACGTGCGACTCATGCGCTCCGCCCTGCCTGCGCCCGCTGGCCAGTCGGCCACAGCCTTGGCGGACCGCAGCCCATGTTCAAAAGGATGCGGGAGGCCCTTGGCGTAGAGGCGCTTGTGGACACAATCACGGGCGGACCGGCCAGCAGGCGTACGGAAGACCGGCTCGATGTCGCCCGCCATAAGAGGCCCTAATGGATCGATCACCGGATCAATGTAAGCAGATGCAGACACGGTCAGCTTCCTTGATCAACCGAATGACGAAACCCCGTAGAGCACGCGGGATCGGTTGCTCATACTCGCTCAACTCCAAGATTGCGCCGGAAGGTAAGGGATGGAAGAGGAAATCGAGGAGGGCGGTAGACTCGGATACCGTGGGATAGAATTCGGTTGGCCATCGTCAACACGATCCGTATGGCGTCCCAGATCCTGGACGGTGCCGACTAAGATCCCAGTTCGTCATCCCTCTACGTCGCAGATTGCTGCGTCAAGAGCGCGCACTTTGCCACAGGGTATGCCGCTTCCACCTTTCTGTCATGGGTGCAGTACGCGGTGCACAATCACCCGTCCGGCGACCCCCAAGCCCTCGCGCCGACGACATCGAGATGACGCGCGAGATCAAGGCGGCGGCCGAGGCGCTGGGTATCGCGATCCACGACCATCTCGTGATCGGCCGCAAAGGGCACGCAAGCTTCAGGAGCCTAGGGCTGCTGTAGTTTGATTCTGGCCCGCGCTCATGGTCAGAACAAACGCTTCACACCGAATGACCGCGACCTAGTTGCCGGGCAATCATGGAACTAGGTCGCGCGCTTGATCGTCATGCGATCCTGATCGAGATCGTTGATCTCGAGCGTATGAGGCTCACCGTCTACTTCGATGCGGATCGCACGCGGTTTCGAGTGGTCGATCCGCCACGCCCCCTCTTTCACATTGGAGATGTCGGTCGCGCCGATTCCGATCCGCTTGAACGTTCCATTTTGGTCGAACTGCAATCCGGAGCGCCCACGCGAAGGAGGAAGAGGAAAACTGGCCGGACGATAGACTTGTTCCGTGGCAGTATCCTCTTCGCGCGCGTGGACCCAGCGCCCGTGCAGCAGCTTGACGTCGATCGACTGGGCCATGGCGTTCCTTAGCTCAAAGCAGATGGCTACGACAATTCAGACCCACCGAACCCCATCGAACTCCCTCGTGGGGGGGTCACCATGCTCGTCGCCGACGGTCGAGCGCACAAGGGCGGTCGCCAAGGCGACAGTTTCGGGTGCAAGCGCCGGGGTATCCACCGGCGTCAGACCCGCCGATTGCGACAACGACGCGCGCGGCCCGGCCAACGTTGCGTTCATCCGCTTCAACTGGCCGGCCGTGAACATGAACATGGTATCATCATCGACATAGTCCATGTAATTCATGAACATGTCGCCATGCGGCCCATTGTTGCAGGTGATGTGGGGAAAATCGGATATGCGAACATCCGAACCGTTTGAACCAGCCTGATTCGGCGTGTCGGAGACATCGTCAGACAGGCTGCACGCGCCGTCATCGTCTCCCCAGATGTGCAGCAGGTTCAACCAGTGACCGACTTCGTGAACGGCCGTTCTGCCGAGGTTGTACGGCGGCGCCGCGATGCCGTTCGTTCCAAATGCCCTGTTCTGGATGACAACGCCGTCAGTCGCCGCCGCCCCACCAGGAAACTGAGCATATCCCAGCAGGCCGCCGCCAAGGCTGCAGGTCCACAAATTCAGATAGGAGTCACGGGGCCACGCGGCCTTGCCGAAACCACTGAACTTGATCATGTCGTCGAGCTTTTTCGTTGCCAGTGGATCGCTCGGATCATACGGAAAGACCGCCTTTGAAGTTCGCGTTCTGGTGATAGCGGTTGTAGCGTTGCCTTCGGGGTCGCGCACCGCCAAGCCAAACTCGATGAGCGTATCGGTGGCGAATGGGCGAAATGGGGCCGGGATCTGGCTCCGATCCGTGTTGTGCAGGCGATAGTCCCGATTGAGCGCGGCGATCTGGCTTTCGATCTGACTCACCTCGATATTTTCATCGTCCGTATGGAAGAGGACGTGCACCACCACGGGAATTCGAATGATCTTGGTGCGCGTCGCAAGGCGGACGGTCTTCGTCATCGACTCGATCATCCGCCGATTGTCCCGATAGGTGGGGTCGGTGTCGGCCAGAAAATAGTGATGGGGCATGACCGCACACGTCCTTTTCCGAGGTCCAGTGATTGGTGTCCTTGCCATTGTATCTCTCCTTGCGTTTGTGGACTGTCACAACAACTCTTGATCGGGTCGGTTGTCGGTTCGGGAGCTTCAGCCTTTCTCGCCGACCCACTTGTCAATCTTCGGAATACGCTGATCCCGAACCGAAAGCCGGATCTTCGACATGCCCTTAAAGAGTCGGCGCTCCGTATTTTAGCAGCGTCAGGCTCGGGGACGCCGCCGAGATCGACAACACGAACAATTTGTCGAACTCGTTCGGTCCAATCGGATCGATCGCCTTTTGGGTGAGGGCCTTGATGATGAGGTCGATGGTATTGCTGTGACCGATGACGGCAGCAATTGAGTCGGGCGGCAATGCTCTCACAGCGGTTGCGATCGCTTGCACATGACCGTCAACTCCGTTGTCACCGACCGGAAACAGATTGACCGTCAACTTCCCGCCGAGCAACGCTTTCAATGGCGCAATCGTGTCCTGGGTGCGCTTGGCATCGCTGCAATAGGCGTTTTTGATCCCGCTTTGCGCTAGCATCCGCGCCAGCAATTCCGCCCGGACCTGTCCGGCGTCCGACAGGGCATCGACATTCTCCGAGGCGCGGTCGGCATGGCGCAGCGCGAAGATCAGCATGGCAGTGCTCCGAGTAGGTCCGCCTTCATGTGGCTAGACAACATTCTTCATGTACGAACCAGCGCCTCGGCAACGAAGGCGGTATTCATTCGCAGGATTTCCAGCGCCAGATCGAAGTTGAGCCGGTCCAGCGTATCGCGCGCGGAATGGATCGCGTGGTTGGCATCGTCAGTCCCTTCAATAGTCAGGACGGCCGGCACGCCCTTCTGGATGAACGGGACATGGTCGCTGTTGAACGGATTGAGCGACGTCTGCACCATCAGCCCGGTATAGGTAGAGGCCGCAGCGGATAATCCGTCGATGATGCTCTGCGAGAGCGCCGCTCCTTCCAGCAGAACGGTAGGGCTTGCGGAATTGAGCGATGCGATCATGTCCATGTGGACGACGGCGCGCACTTTGGCCCGCGCCGCCGGCGTCATAGAGGCCACGAATTTCTTGCTGCCGAAGAGCCCCTGCTCCTCGCCACCGAACAGAACGAGCTTCAGATCGTGCTTTCCCTGATGATCCTTCAAGGCGCGGGCGATTTCAATGACGCCGGCACTGCCGCTGCCGTCGTCATCGGCGCCTGGTGCGGGCGACGTAGCGGTACCCTCGTGGTTGATCGAGTCTAGGTGGGCCGACACCAGTACGACGCCGCGAGACACCGAACCGGAGCCGGTACGGATCGCGATCACGTTCTGGCTGGGCGAGCCGTTGACCTGGATGCTCTGGCGCGACGTCGCATAGCCGAGGTTGGCAAGCTGCTGGTCTACAAAGTCGCAAGCCGCGGCGAACTCCGGTCTGGTCGAGTGGCGGGTGTTGAACTGCACCAGTCGAGTCAAGTCAGCTTCATAGGATTGCCGCGAGATCCGGTTCACGAGCCCCTGGATGACCGGATCCGCCGCCGCTCGGGCAGCTCGCGCCGCTACGCGCGGCAGGACGTCGAAGATGATGCGGTGGCGTCCGCGTGCTCGGGTTGTTTTCAGCGTATCAAGCGGCCGCACGGAAAAGCATGGCACATCGCTATTGCCGATCTTTCGCGCACACTTCGGCTCCAGATCGACAAGCAGGAAGCGGCCCTTGTCGATCAAGACCGGCACCTCGGGATGTTCACGCTGGAACAACCGTCCTTTCTGGACGACGACATGTATACGCTCGCGCGCTACTTCGCTGGGATGCTCGTGCAACGCGGCCCGGGCGCAGCCCGCCCGATTCTTCTTGAACTCACTCCACGACTTGCCAGCCCCGCAGTAGACCATGTCATCGCCAAATTTGAGCCACGACACCCCAGCGGGCGTAAGATCGTCCTGTAGCGCCGCCGTGGTCGTCGCCGCCCGGCGCGCCGCCGCCCGAGCCGTCCGGCAAATCGCTAGTCTGACTGGCGTCATGTCACGCCTCCGGGGGAAGGCCCACGATGTAGTTCGTGTGAAGGTCGCGCAGCGAGGTGAAGATGTCCGTCATCTCGTGATGGAATGCGATCTCGCTGGTGAGCTGCCCGATGCGCCGGCGCAGCAGCGGCAGGCGCTGCAGAGGATCCACCGCGTGCATGGCCCGCTTCATGGACAGATGTACGTAGAGCCCCGCCAGCAGCTTGATGGTCTGGTCGACGATAAGCTTGAGCTCCTCGTCTTCGAGCTTGTCGATCGACGCGAGAAACTCGCTCAGTCCCTTGCCGCTGTTCGGGGGCCGCTTTGACGCTATTGTCGGCGGCGCTCACGAGATCGCCGAGAGTTCCCTCGCCGTACTCCGGTTGGCTTGCCATGCGAATCTCCCCCTTGCCCCAAACGCGGAACGCGTCTCAGCCGTTCGCGGCGATCCAGGCATCGATCTCCGGGACACGCTGGTCCCGGACCGAGAGTCGGAAAGCGGCATCGGCGTAGAACCTTTCCACCTGCGCCTTGTTTGCAGGTGGTACGTTGACGTCGATGAACTCGCGAAGCTGCTTCAGGATGGTCTCGTCGAGGGCTTGCGCGCCGATCGATGGAGCGAAAGTCACGCGCTGGATCGCATCGAGTTTGGCGTTCAATTCCTTAAGATGATCCAGAACGAACACCCAGGCGAGCGGCGCGTTTTCTGCCGCGACACGCGCGATCATGAGTGGGCCGGTCGTCGTCGCCGGATCGTTGCCGAGCGCAATGTCGAGACTGCGCTTGGCCAAGTCCCTGTCTCGCGCCGAAGCCAGGGCCACGAAATACTGGTCCTTGGCCACAGGATCGACCGTCGCCTTTGCGAGAGCGTATAGCTGATCATAGCGAGCGGCATCCGCTGTCAATCCGACCACCCGCAGCACCGGCTGCCTGATGGCGGACGGTAAGCTTACGGGATCGTCCGGATGCGCGAGGAAATTGGCGAACCGCTTTCTCACCTCGCCAACGACTGACGCATCACCCAGGCGCCCGAGCGCCCAGATCAATTGCTCACGCAGAACGGCGTCGTTGTCGGGTTCGCCGGACCGCCTGTCCCATCCCAGCCGAGCGAAAGCCGCGCCAAGGATGCGGGCGGCGTATTTGTCCAAAGCCGGTCTGCCACCGAGGCCCCAATAGAGGCTGTCGATCGACAGGAAGGTCTCTATCACCTGGCTCCACAGCACGGTATGGGCCTTGGTATTGATCTGGCGACTGAGGTCGAGATAGCCCGCGACCGGCATGTCGCCGGCCTCTCCCAAGGCCCAGATATCGTACAGCAGGCCGAGCTGATCGCCCGGCGTCAGTTCATCGAATACCTTGGCGAGCGGGCCGAAGGACGCGTCGGAATACTTGCTCCGGTAGTACCCACCCTGGCCGAGGTTGAGCTTCACGGGCAGGGCGCCAGCCACGTCGACCTGCAGCGGATCCAGTCCGGACGTAACGATTCTGGCGGGCGGCTTGCCGCCGGGCACCGATCCGGCGATCACGGGCACATGCCAGACGAGGGGCTGCTGGGAGCCCTGGTCCAAACCGAAGCGACCCTGCCGCAACGACAGCTTTACAGTATCCCCGGCGTTGGCGGCGCTTTCCACGCTGATCAGCGGCACACCGGGCTGCAGGGTGAAGTCATCGGCGATCGTCTTGATGTCCTTCGCCCCGGCCGCCGTCATCTCGGCCCACAGGTCGTCGGTCCTGGTGTTCTTGTAGGCGTAGCGCTTCATGTAGGTGCGAACGCCCTGCCGGAACACCGGCTCCCCGACGTAGCTTTCGAGCATGCGGATGACCGCCTGCCCTTTGCGGTAGGTTATGTCGTCAAAGGCCTGGTCCGCCTGCTCCGCGCTCTCGATTTCCTGCACGACGGGATGGGTGGTCGACCTCGAGTCCTGCTTCATGGCTCTTTGTCGAGCCGACTCCGATTGCAGCCACATCGCCCACTCCGGATAGAAGTGCTCGGTGGCCTTGTTCTCCATCCAGGACGCAAACCCCTCATTCAGCCAGAGATTGTCCCACCATTCCATGGTCACCAGATTGCCGAACCATTGATGCGCCATCTCGTGCGCCACAACGACGAACACGCGTTGCCGGTCTGACTCGGTCGAGAGTGCCGGATCCATCAGCAAGGACGTTTCGAAGTAGAGAATTGCCCCCCAGTTCTCCATCGCCGAGAAGCCACCGGCGCCAGGGGCGGCCAGCAGATCGAGCTTGGGCAAGGGATACGGTGTGCCGAAATAGTCGTTGAAGTACTCGAGCAGCTTGCAGGCGCTCTCCAACGCGAACTGGCCCTTGTAGGCGCTTCCTGCGCGCGCCAGCACGGAGACGGCGATGCCGCCCACGTTGGTTTCCAGGCGGTCCAGTTCGCCGACGCAGAGGAACAGCAGATAAGTGGACATCGCCGGGCTGCGCTGGAAGCGCACGAACCGCAGCCCTGCATCTGAGGATTCCGTTCGCTCGACCGGCATGTTCGATATGGCGGTCTCGCTGGCCGTGATCGCGATGCTGACGGAGAAAGTCGCCTTGCGTGCCGGCTCGTCCCAACATGGCATGAAGCGGCGCGCGGCCACCGCCTCGAACTGGGTAAGCAGCATCTGCCGGCGGCCAGCGGGCGTATCGTAGCTCGTTACGAATAGCCCCTCGGCGCTTTCGTTGATCTTTCCGAGATAGTCGATCGCGAGGTCGTAGATGCCGGCTTCGATCAACTCGTCGAAATGGAGATTGACCCGCTGGCTTCCCAGATCGACCACGGGCGTTCCGGTCCGGATGCCGTGGATGCCCCGCAGCTCGACCGATCCGAACTCGAGATCCGCGCTATTGAGCGAGATGACCGATGTCGGCTCCAGGATGTTGATCGTGATGGTCACTTGGCCCTTGAAGGCGAGCGCGCCCAGGCGAGGCACGATCTCGACATCGTAGTGACGGGGGACCACGTTCTGCGGCAGTTCAATTCGCGACACGGCTTCCTCCCCAGTCCTTGCTCAGCCTGTTCGTCCAGAACAGGCTCTCGGGCCACTGCCGCTCCAGCGCATAGAAATGCTGTCGCAGGGCCAAGTGATCTTGAGTGTTGGCGGCGATGCGCCGGGCATAGTCGTCGGATCGATCCTCATGATGCCGAAGCGATGCGTGGATCGCTTCGGCGGCACGGATGCCGTCTTCGATCGCCTTGTAGAGTCCTTCGGAACCCAGCGGATCGAAGATTGCTGCGGCGTCGCCGACTGCGGTCCAGCCCGCGCCGCACGGGCGCTCGCGCGCCGATACCGGCACCGCGCGCACCACCAGCGGCCCGAGGCCAAGGGGCGTGTCCGCAAGACGCGGACCGATATGGCGGGTCGCCGCCAGCGACTTCAGCCACCCGCCCGGACGGTCGAGGCGTCGTTTGCGGGAGATCTTCGGGTCGGTGGCAAATGCCAGCGACAGCCGGTTCCCCGGGATTGCCGCCGCGTACCACCAGCCGTCTTCGACGGTTTCTGTCATGGTGAGACGCGAGGGCCACGCACCGTCGGCGAGGGCGACCGTGGCGGTGAGGAAGACCAGCAGATCATATCGGACGGACGGAGAGCCGACTGAACGGGCGAAAGCACCACGCGGTCCGGTCGCATCCACGACATGCCGCGCGATGGCAATCCTTTCACCGTTCTCGGCGCTGAAGCGGAGCTGGAAGCCCTCCTCCAGGGCCAGCGCTTCGACGCCCGCGAGCCGGTGACAGGTCCGAAGCGGAATGCCGCGTGCGGCGACGGTGCGCCGCAGCAGTCGATCGAAGCGCGGCCGGTGGATGTGCCATCCGCAACCGCTCATGTTGGAAAGGAAGTCGTTGTATCCCAGATCGGGGCCGCCCCAAGCGGCACAGCTCCCTAGGCAAGGTTCGTGACCGTCGGCCTGAAACAGGTCCCACAAATCCAGGGCCTTCAGCAGCCCGGACACGTCCGGCGGCAGCGATTCGCCCACCCAATCGCTGCGTACCGACGCACCGGCATCGAACAGGGCGATGTCGTCGATCCCGGCGGCGTGCAACGCCAGTGCCGTGGCACATCCGGCCACACCGGCGCCGAGGATCGCGACGTCGAAGGCCTCCGGCTTCAATGGATCGTACCCATGCCGCGCACCCGACCCGTACGGTGCAGGCTGCGCTTGCGCGCCGGCGTCGTCATGCGCAGCGACGTCGTCGCCAGCGACGGCACCGGGCAGCCTGCCTCGATCCAGCGGAAGAGGATATCGCGACACGTGCCGCCGGCCCCGCCCGGTGCCGGTAGATCGAACACCGGCCCCATCGGGCCCGTCGGCGCTGCGAACGTGGCGAAGAGCGGGCTGAGCTGCGGCTGGCCCGGTGTGACATAGCCGTTGCGCGGTTCGGCAAGCGCCCGCAGGAAGTTGTCGGTGGGTTGTTCGAACCACCAGGCGATGCTGTGCGCCACGCCCTTGTCGTCGGCCAGCACGGCTTCCTCATGGCCCAACGAACCGCGCTGCATGGCGCGCAGGCTGTCCACGAGTCCGGCCATCTGCTGCGCTAGCGGCGGCGGTGGCGGCGGCTGCTCGGGTTCCGGATGGCCGAGGCTGTTGGTGTAGTCCCGCCAGAGGGCGATCTCGTCGTCGGTGAACACGCGGTACATCGGCCCCACCTGGAAATCGAGGAGCTGACGCAAGCGGCTGTTCTGCCAGTCGCCCGGCGTCAGATAGCCGTGGCGCACCAAGGCATCGAGAAAGCCCGGCGGATCCTCGAACCATTCGTCGATCCGGGTCGGCCCCACCATGTGGCGCTGGTGGTTGCGGCTGCCGAACACCGCCTTGTCGCTGATCAACTGGATCAGCCGGTCACGCAGCGTCGGCCGGCTGCGCAGATGGTGCTTGAAGTCCTCGAAGAAGGTGCCGACCGAGCCGAACGCGACATAGCCGTTCCAGATACGTCGCCACGCCCGCTGCACCGCGGCCGTTCCACCGGCCTCACGGACTTGGGCGAGATAAAGCCGGACGGCCTCCGCGGCGCGCTGTCCATGCCCATTGACCGCGTTATCGATGGCGATGTGCATGATGTAGAAGTGCGGACTGATGCCGAAGAAGTCCATGAGATCGCGCGTCGGCTTCAGCTCCAGCACGCACCACTCGAGCTGCAAGGTCATGCCGATGAGCTCGGGAATGTATTCGTCGGTGAACTGGGAGATCGCCAGCTCGAACGCCGGAACCTGGAAGGCGCTGTCGAGCAGGCTTGGGTCGAAGGCGAACTCGCGGCTGTTGATGGGTGGCGGTGCGTAGCCGACGCTGTGGCAGAGATCACGGTAGATGTTGCAGTGATGCATCGAGACATCGCCGGCGCCGAGCTCGTCCATCCACACCGAGAACAGCAGGGCGCCCACCTCGTCCTGCGGCCCGGCGCGGCCGATGTTGCGGAGCCATGCGCCGTCCAGCAGATTGAACGGCGCCAACTGCTTGATGCGCTCGACGGCGTCGGCGCGTGTTCGCACGACATTGTCGGGGTCGCCCGGGTTGCTCTCGTCGGCGTTCTCGGCAAGGTCGTTGTAGATCAGGTCGAGCCGGTCGGCGAAAGCCTGCTCCGAATACGGGAAGAACCGGAGGTCCTGCTCCGTGTTCGGGTCGTTGGAGATGCGCTCGGCCTGGCCCAGCCAGTAATCCACGAAGGCGCGCGCCGTGGTCAGCACCCCCGGATAGCTGGAAACGTTGAGGAGCTGGTGGAACAGCGCCCGAGGATCGAGCTCGCTCGCCGCGAGGGCGGGTTCGACGAACTGCTCGAGGTAGGTCGCGATATTCGGAAACGGCACGACCGGTGTGCGGCCCGTATCGCGCAGCTGCCCGCGGGTTTCCAGGAACCAGTCCGCCGGCAGCGCGGCACCGGTCGGAAGCCCGAGCGTCGGATCGTCGATCCGTGTGGCCTGCAGCACCACGCCCACGCGATGCCAGTTATCTAGGATGTCGACGCGCTCCTGATAGCGCCCCCACCGCTCGGCGTCCGGCGAGTCAGTGCCATAGCCGCGCACCGACCAGCGTTGTGGCCCCAGTACGGGCGTGAGCTGCGGCGGAGTCTTGCTCTTGTCCGTGATCCAGCGTGTGTCCGACGCGAGGTTGACCGCTACCGGACGCTGGGCGGGCCAGGACCAGAATACCTTCCGGTTGCCCTTGGGGTTGGGATAGGGCGGATGGGTCGCGCACGAGTTGTAGTCGGTGTGCCATGGCACAGCCATGAACTTCGCGAAGTCGCCGGGCTCCAGCCCTTCTTCCTCCCGATGTCGCGGGACATAGCCTCCCGTGAGGAATGGCTGGTCGCGGCGAAGCACGCGGGAGTAGTCGAGCACCTTGCCCTTGATGCGGAATGGCCCCCTGCCCTTGGATTGCCAGGGCTGAACATAGGTTGTTGGCTCGCGCACGATGAACGTGACGTCGATGCCGGGGCTGAAGCGGCCGCCCAGGCAGTTCACCAGCACGGCCTTGTCGAGATATTCGCCCGGACCCAGCGGCTTTCCCGACCCGGGCTGGAATGAGCCGAGTCCCTCGTTCCAGCGGCGCAGGAAGAAGTACTGTGTCTTGCGCAACGACAGGAACGGCTCGTAGCCGTCGCCGAGCGCGAGCGGCATCATGGTGGTGTTGTTGTGTTGCGGGCTCTTGGGGTCATCGAGCTCGAACGGATTGCGGAAGATGGGGAGGATGCCCGCAAGCTCGGAATGATGCGGATTGTCTGCGGCTGAAATAGCGGCAAGCTTGCCGTGTGCGGAAGCCCCGTGCGCACTCAGATTGACGACCCAGCGCTGTTGGGCGGCGCTGCGGAAGATCGGTGCGATCTGATCGTCGAAGGTCGGCCGGTAGCTGTTGTTGAAGTCCTTGCCGTCGAAGATCTCCGGCGCAAGATCGAGCTTGCGGACCCAGGAATCGTAGATGTCGTCCCAAGCTGACACCGTGTTGAGGATCTGCGGCGCGACGGCGGGATCGGTCGTGGTCACCCAGGCGCCCGCCGCCTCCGCCTGCGTGCCATCGTCGAACACCAACGTCGCCGAGATGGGGCCGTCTGACGTATCGTCGAACCATTGGTCGTTGTTGACATCGTCCGTCACCCCGATCCGGCCCTCGATCTTCCAACCGACCGCCGCGCCGTAGCCGCCCAGCACGAGGAGACGGCCCGACCCGTCCGTCTTGAGCTCGCCCAGTGTGTCGATCGGCCCCGATGGCATTTCCATGTCGTCGAAATCGGGGAAGCTCACGGGATAGTCGGGCAGCGCCACCGTCCGCCGTTTCACCGGATCGTACGCGGAGGGTATCGTCGTGCGGTCAAAAGCGATCGTGGCGCTCGTGCGGCCGGAGATGGCCCGCGGGCCCGCATCGATCGTGAGCTGCGCCACGCGGGTGGGATCGTCGATGTGCGCGACCCGCTTCTCGACAGGCGGCTGCGGCGCCTTGGCCTCGGTCACGCTCACATTGCGCAGAGGCGGCAGACGGCCATCGGAGTAGCTGTCGATGCCTTGGATCGGGCCCTCCTCGACCATCACGAACCAGTTCGCCTTCTTGTTGGCGACGTGCACAGTCCAGATGATGTCGGTCACCGTCTTGCTGCCGACCTGGGCGCCGATCTTCACCTCAACACCGTCGCCGCGCGGCCAGCTTTCGGTCGGAAGGTCGTCATAAGCGAAGATCCGGAAGCGGGCGGCATGGCGCTTCAGGGCGCCCTCCCTGTCGCGCAGATCGCTGCTGGTGACGAGGTCATGCTCGGTGTCCGGCCGGATCGGCAGTCCGCCGATCACATCGGCCACGTGGGGATCCGGATGTCCGGCCATGGATTCGGGCGAGATGACATACTCGGAGCTGTTGCCGACCCTGGCGAACCCGATGGCCGGATGAATGCGGAAAGTTGTCACGGCGGCGGCTTCCTTGTTCGTTGATCGGTTATGGCGCGCTGCTGATCGTGGTCGGGGCGGCAACGGACGACTCCTGCCAGGATCTAGCGGGTGGCAGGCCGCAGCAGCGGTCCTTCGAAGTCCGCGTGAACCGCTTCCGGCGCACTGCGCCCGATCGCGCCACGGACGATGGCAGGGATGTCCTTCGGGTCGAGTACGACGTCGATCAGGATCGGCCGATCGACGACTTCGGCCGCCTGGCCGAGGGCCTGCTTGAGCTCGCCCAGTGTTGTCGCCCGTGCGTATTGCGCCCCGAAAGCTTCGGCCAACGCGCCGTAATCCCAGGGCGGGAGGACGTTGTAGTAGTCCGGCTGTGCCGCAGATTCCTGGTAGTACTTGGGATTGCCCATGAACTGCTGGATTCCCATGATCTGGTTGTTGATGACGCAGATCACGGCGGGCAGCTTGTACTGGACGAGCGTGGAGACGGCCTGGGGACCCTCGCGGAATGCGGTATCGCCGACGAAAACCACCGGCCGCTGCCCGCTGGCGCAGGCGGCGCCCACGGACGCGCCCACGCTGTACCCTATCGACATCCAGATCGACTGCGATATGTACGCCCCGGGCGCCGATATCGGCAGTCCGGCAGAGGCAAAGAGCGACAGACCGGTGTCGGCGATCACGCGCTTGCCGCGGACGAACTCCGCAACATGGGCGAACAGCAGATCGAACGTCAGGGTCGTGTCTTCGGCACGTTTGGCCACGGCGATCTCCTGCTGCCGCGCGGCCGGCGCCCAGGAGGCCGGAACAACGGGGCGGCGCAGCCTCTCCGTCAGTCCGGCAACGAAATCCCGCAGCGTCACGTCGGCGTAGACGTGGTGCCCGATCCGCACGCCGCCATTCGACGCCAGGACCATGGACCCGTATTCCTTGGCCACGATGTCGCCGACAAAGTCCGTGATTGCCGTCCCCAGCGCGACGACGAGATCGGCCTTCTCAACGATTTCCTGAACGTCCGGCGATGCAAATCGTCCGTCATAGACCCCGAGAAACCCCTTCGTCGTCTCGGCCACCACCGCTTTGCCGGCGAGTGTCGTGACATAAGGAAGCCCAGTGACGCCCACCAACTCGGAAAGGTCGTCCTGCAAACCCCAGCGATCGAGCTCTTCGCCTGCCCACAACAGCGCTCGGCGTGCGCCAGCAAGTCGTGCCACTACCTCGGTGAGGCACTCCGACAGGGCGTCGCCATTCACCGGTTTGGCCGGTACGTTCAATGGTTGTGCCGGCGGGGGGCAGGATTGGTGCCACAGGTCCTGGCTGATCTCGAGGTACACGGGCCGCCGATGGGTCATGCAGGCGATGAGGACCTCGTCGATCTTGCTCGGTGCGTCCTCCGCGCGGTTGATGACGGCGGCCGCGACCGTCACTTGCGAATAGACCGCGAGGTCCGTCTTGAGGGGGCCGGTCGAGTGCAGGAACATGATGCCGTACTCGACCTGCAACTGAAGCTGCTTGGACGAAGGGCCGCCGTTGATCACGATGACCGGACAACGTTCCACGAATGCGCCGGCGATCCCGTTGAGGGCGCTGAGCGCGCCAACGCCATAGGTTCCGCAGATCGCCCCGTAACCTCTGATTCGAGCGTAGGCGTCGGCGGCATAAGCCGCCTCCATTTCATAGGTCGTAAAGACCGCCCTCAGCCGACGGCTCTTGGGGAGCTCGGCAAGCAGGCCGCTGCAATAGCTGCCCGCGACATTGAACAGATGCTCGATGCCGAGCTCCTCGAGCCGCGATATCAGATAGGATGCGACGGAGCCCGTCTGATTTCCCTTAGGCATCGGCGTCGCGCCAGCCGAACGAGCAACACGCGGCCATAATTCCCGTCATAGTGCCCCCTCAACTATCCCGAGAAATAGTCGAAGCAATTGTACTCGCTCGTGTGGTACCGAGTAATTCGCTATATTTTCCCGATGGCTGTTAAAAAACGCACAGGTGACTTGGACTGGGAAGACGTCCGCTATTTCGTAGCGCTAGCGCGCCATCGCTCGCTGTCGGCGGCAGCGCGGGCGCTTCGTGTCAATCACGCGACAGTGTCGCGTCGGGTCGCCCGCCTCGAGGCGCTGCTCGCGCGACCGTTGTTCGATCGCCACACCGATGGCTATACGCTCACTCTCGATGGCAAGGCGGTACTCGACGAGGCGAGTACCATGGACAACGCCGCTTCGTCGATATCGCGTCGACGCGATGAAAATACCGGACTGAGCGGGCTGGTTCGTCTAACTGCAGGACGCAGCCTGGCAGAGGGCTTCCTAATCGAACGCCTGGATGGGTTGCATCGGCGCCATCCGGCAATCGATGTCGAAGTGATCGGAGACGTGCGGCTCCTAAGCCTCGCGCGACGGGAGGCTGATCTTGCCCTGCGTTTCGGCAAGCCAAAGAGCAGCGAGCTTGCTGCCCGGCGGGTTGGTACGATCTTCTTTGGGCTCTATGTTGCCGCGGCCTTGCGCTATGAGCCGGACGTGGCTGCTCGGCTCCCCCTCATCGGCTTTGACAAAGAAGGCGATTCGATCGCCGAGGCCGAGTGGCTGTCACGGTACTTTCCGGGCCGGCGGTTTTCTTTCCGCGGCAACAGCCAGATAGCGCAAGCAGGCGCGGCGCGCGCGGGCTTTGGCGTCGCTCTCTTGCCACGCTATCTCGTAGCCGACGACCCGCGGCTGGCGGAGGTTGCATGTGACAAGCCGCTGCTGGAGCGCGAGGTTTGGCTCCTCGTCCGCCCCGACCTTACCCGGGTCCCCCGCGTCCGTGCCGTGGCCGACTATATATTCGAGTTGTTCCGCCGCGAACGCGAACGGCTCTCGGGGCTCTCCGAGTCTCGGGACCGCAAGGTCGCCGCCTTCGCAGAGATCGCGACGCTGAACCGATACGATCACTAGACGACCACCTCGTTTAACCAGAGATCCGGCGGCCGACAGTGTCGAGGAATGGGAAGGTTATGAGGCGATACGCCCAGCCCACCGCTTGCTTCTGTGGTACTTCCGCAGCGATTATCCCCTTGCCATAGCCTTTCGACCCCAGGTGCCGCCCGTTCAGACCCTCCCCAGAGGGATCGTCTGGATCCGCCCTTTAGCGTTCCCCGACTTTCAGCGGTTCTGCTCCACGCATTTCCCTAATTGGACTCTTCACGGCTTTAGGGGTGGCTCTCGCCAGTCAAGAATGACGTGCAACAAAGGGCCGGTTTTGGCGCAGAATACGGCCGGCAACGTGCGACACTGGACGGCCAAAAAGTCCGAAAGATCAATGACTTCGCTATTTTCGCCTTTCTGGCTACGGATCAGAAGGTTAGGAGTTCGAATCTCTTCGGGCGCGCCATCTCCTTTTCTACGCCACGGCGCGATACTGCGCGCCGGAGCGCGATTTTTTCCCTACGCTTTGATCCTACTGGCCGCAGCGGAGGATCGATAAGCTGGTCCGACCCGCGACTGCCCGCGCTCGCCTTCATAATCAGTGAGTGTGAAGGCTTCCTGGACCAGTCCGCCGTAGCTTGTCTTGAAGACCAGCTTCGAAACGACCGGCACGTTGAGTAGCTTTATCACCTGGTGGCCAAGCCACAGGCCGAATTTCGATCCGGGTATAAATCGCGTCGATTGGGTCGGGCTCTTCTGCTTCTCGGCCACATAGGGACGCAGCTTTTCCTCATAGGAGGCATAGGCTCGGCCGAAGTCGCCTTCCGCGCGCATCAACTCGCCGGCCAGCGTATAGGCACCAGCCAACGCAAGCTGGGCGCCGAAACCCGACAGCAGCGTCGGGCAGTAAGCAGCGTCGCCGACCAGAGCGATGCGTCCCTTCGACCAGCGGTCCATTCGGATCTGGCTGACGGAATCGAGGAAGAAATCGGTCGCTCCCTCAATGCGGCCGAGAAGCTCCGGAATCTTCCAACCTCGATCGGGAAGCGCGGCCTTGAACGCCTTCTTCTGGCTGTCCACATCCTCCAGCTCGCAGCCGAGCTCACGGTCCGGCCGTATGACGAAGACCGCGATGGCCTGCCTGTCCTCGAGACCGAATAGGCTCGCGATCAGATTGGGCGCAAAATATATGACGTCGCTGCCATACGCGATCGGGTAGTCGTCGGTCGTGAATGCGGCGACATAATAGCCCAAGTAGCGCTTGAACCGCGCCTCGTCCCCGAACGCCAGCCGGCGCACCCCGGAATGCAATCCGTCGCAACCGATCACGAGGTCGAACTGCCTGCGATTGCCGCTTTCGAACGTTACCGCGACGGCTGACCCGCTGTCGTCGAGGCGCTCGATGGGGTCGCCAAACAGATATTCGATGTCATTCTTCGTGTGCTCGTAAAGCACCAGAGCGACGTCGGCGCGCTTGATGGTGATCTGCGCTCCTGACGGTTCGACGTCCGCAGCCGCCGCCGGCGAATCCATCCGAGCGAGGACCCTGTCCGACCGGTCGACGAACGTGAAGTCCCGATCGACGCGCCGGTGCTCGAGAATTTTGTTCCAGACGCCGGTGCGCTTCAGCACTTCGATCCCGCTCGTTCCGTGAAGGTGGAAGGCATAGCCTTCCGTTCGGGGCTTCGGCGCCTGCTCGACGACCGTGGGATTGAATCCGTAGCGGTTGAGCCAATAGGCGAGCGCCGGCCCAGCGATGCCGGCGCCGGAGATGAGGACACTGGGGCTCGATGCACCCATGATGTCCCGTAAACGGCGATTCGACCGCACGGTTCCAAGGGTCGGCAGACCGGCCCCGAATTCCAATCCGCAAGGGGAATCAACGGCGATGCCGGCGCCACCTGGACCCGGCTCTCGGGAACAAACAGCGGCCCTGAGCATTGTACTCGCAATCGTCACCGCATACTCGCAATCGTGACCGCCGCGATCGTTGTGCAGGGCTGGTGCGGCGGCCGATAGAGCACGGCACCGTCCATCATTGGCAAAGGAAGCCGTAAAATGGAACAGGGTATGCAAGGCCAACACATGGGCGCGGAAATGACGCGATCACATTACCGCACCACTCAGGCGCGATCCTGATGTGCAACCGAGCTTCAACCAGCGACCCGGAAATCCGCGATCTCTGTTTCAAGCCCGATGGAATCGTAGACTCACAGACGCGTGAGATCGCGCAGATGAAAGCTTTCTTGGCGCGCCAATAGGCTGGACCTCGACCGGCCAAGCGCGGCCGAAAGAGTCCCGAGCCAGAGATTGGAGACGAGGTGCTAAGCAGAGGCCGAAGGTTCACGCGGCGCAGCGCAAATCAACTGACTGCTGACGGGGAGTCCTCCGGCGGTCGGCTCCCCGGATTGCGTAAAGGAGACAATCCATGGACGATATCCACGCCCAGCACCGCACCCACGGGAATCCCAGCAGCACGGCAAAGATTGGTGACCATCCGATCCATCCGATGCTCGTGCCGTTTCCTAATCGTGTGCTTTGTCGGCGCGTTCGCCACGGATATCGCCTACATGGCGAGCGGCAATTCCGCCTGGGCTACGGCATCGACGCGGCTTCTCGGAGTCGGGGTCGGCATGGCGTTGCTCGCGGCGACCCCCTTGTCCGAGGGCACAGCGATGCGGTCAAGCACGTGATCGCCAACATTTCCGCCGTGGCGCTGGAAGCCATCAACCTGGTGCTGAGGCTCGGCAATCCCGATGCCATCCGCTCGACCGGTATTTACCTGTCCGGACTTGTCGTCCCGATCCTTCTCTACAGCGGCTGGAAAGGCGGCGAGCCCGTCTTCCGCCATGGTGTGGGCGTTATCGGTAAGCATTCGCGCTGAGGCAGCGACCCGGCAAACGGAGTGAACAATGGCGGATGTCGTCCTGATCACCGGCAGCAGCGGCTATCTTGGTGGCGCGATCATCAAGAAACTCGCCGACAAGTACACGCTCGTCGGATTCGACCATCCTGGCGGCAAGGCGCCACCGGAATGCGCCAAGCAGGTCGGCATCGACCTCAGCAGCGACAAGTCCGTCGGCGAAGCCTTTCAAAAGGTCCGTAGTGAATTCGGCGACCGCATCGCCTCGGTCGTCCATCTCGCCGCCTATTACGACATCTCCGGCGAACCGAACCCGCTCTACGAGAAGATCACCGTCCAGGGCACGCGCCGGCTGATCGAGGCGCTGCAGGGGTTCGAGGTCGAGCAGTTCATCTTTGCCAGCACCATGCTGGTGCACCAGCCGACCGATCGGCCGGACGAGACGATCAATGAGGAGTCGCCGATCGCGCCGGCCTGGGCCTATCCGGAATCGAAGGTCAAGGCCGAGCAGCTGCTCCGCGAGAAGCATGGCGACATCCCGGTCACCTTCCTCCGGATCGCCGGCGTCTACGACGATATCGGCCATTCGCCGTTCGTCGCCCAGCAGATCGCGCGCATCTATGAGCATCGCCTGACCGCGCACCTTTATCCGGGGATGCTTTGCGCGAACCAGTCCTTCGTTCACCTCGACGATCTCACCGAAGCGGTCGCCAGGCTGATCGAACGTCGCGGCGATCTGCCGGCAGAGCTGCCGCTCCTCGTCGGCGAACCGGAGGCGCTTGGCTACGAGGACGTGCAGAACATCATCGGCTGCGCGCTGCACGGCGAGGAATGGACCACCATCCGCATTCCCCAGCCGATCGCAAAGGCGGGCGCCTGGCTTCAGGAGGAAGTCCTCGGCGAGGAGAGCTTCATCAAGCCGTGGATGGTCGAGGCCAGCAACGACCATTACATCCTCGACATTGCCCGCGCCCGTTCCCTGCTCGACTGGGAGCCGAGGCATAAGCTGCGTGACACCCTGCCCAAGATTGTCGAGGTGCTGAAGCGCGACCCGATCGGCTGGTACAAGGAGAACAAGCTCAATCCCGCGCTGGTCGCCTGGTACGGCCAGCGGGCGCCGGCCGACAAACAGCACGAGCATAAGGAACACGCGGGCGCGGGCGAGAAGGAGAGGTCTGCGGTCGGTCATGAGGGGATGGCCGAGGGTGGCGATCATATGGCCATGATGGAGGCGGACGAGAAAAGGGTTCGCTGGGTCCATTATGCCAATATCGGCCTCGGGCTTTGGCTTGCGGCCAGCGTCCTCGTCTATGACGCGATGACGACGGCAAATGTCAGCGACGCCGTCCGCGCCGTCACCATCGATCGCGGCCTGCCGTCGATCGAATGGCGCGCGAGGGTGCTCACCATCAGCGACGTTGCCAGCGGATTGCTGATCGCACTGTTCGGGACGTTGTCGCTCTCCAAGCGCACCGCCTGGTGGGCGCAATGGGCGAACACGTTCGTGGGACTGTGGCTCTTGTTCGCACCGATGATCTTCTGGACGCCGAGCGGCGCGCAATATCTCAACGACATGCTGGTCGGCTCCGCAGTGATCGCCCTCTCGGTGCTGGTGCCGATGATGCCCGGCATGAGCATGGAAGGAATGATGGATCCGAAATCCATCCCACCGGGCTGGACCTACTCGCCTTCGACCTTCGCCCAGCGCCTGCCGATCGCCTATCTCGGCCTCATCGGCCTGCTCATCTCCCGAATTCTCACCGCCTACCAGCTCGGGCATATCGACGGCGCCTGGGAGCCATTCTTCGCGGGCTCGGCGGCGGACCCGCGCAACGGGACCGAAGAGATTATCACGTCCGACGTTTCCAAGATGTGGCCGATCCCCGACGCGGGCCTGGGCGCGATCAGCTATCTGCTCGAAATTCTCATGGCCGTGATGGGCACACGCGACCGCTGGCGGACCATGCCGTGGATGGTGACCTTTTTCGGCATACTGGTGATCCCGCTCGGCGTCATCAGCATCTATTTCATCATCATCCAGCCGATCCTGCTCGGCACCTGGTGCACGCTCTGCCTGATCGCGGCGCTGGCGATGCTGATCATGATTCCCTTTGCCATCGACGAGATCGTCGCCATGGGACAATATCTCCACTGGTCATGGTGTCGCGGCAAGCCGCTGATCCGCACCTTCTTCAAGGGCGGCCCGGTGGAGGGCGGGCAGGAGGATCATTCCGACGCACTCACCAGTGCGGCCGCCTTCCGGCGCGATGCGACGCGCGGGGTCACGCTGCCCTGGACGCTCGCCGCGAGCACCGCCCTTGGTCTGTTCCTGATGTTCACGCGGCTCATCCTCGGCACCGAGGGCGCAATGGCGAACAGCGACCATCTGATGGGCGCGCTGACTATCACGGTAGCCATCATCGCCACGGCCGAGGTTGCCCGTGCCCTGCGGTTTATCAATGTGCTCCTCGGAAGCTGGCTGCTGGCCGCACCGTTCCTCCTGGAGGGCGGCAGTTCGACCGCCGCGGCGGTCAGCATCGTGGTCGGCCTCGCTCTGATCGGCCTTAGCCTGCCACGCGGGCACCGAAGCAATGAGCATTACGCCGGCTGGGACCGCTTCGTCATCTAACTGCGTCGCTGAATGTCTTCTCTGGGCATGTCGTTCTGTCTCGATACCTTGGTCGAGGAACGGAGCAAACCGCATGTCCGACTACGCCCTGATTGGGACCATAGCCCACCTTGACCAGCCCGCATTCGTGGCGTGTCCGGGCGAGATAGCACTGCGGTATGCCTTTGATCCCGCGTCCGCACGACACCCCGCCGCAGGGCCAACACCATTGCGCGCTCGCAGCGCGGGCTTGGGCCTTCCGGCGAGGCGCATGGCCTCTGCAGGCGGGAACACCGTCGCGCGCGATGGCACCGCGCGTCATAGCGCCACGCCAGCCGGTGCTTCGCGTGATCCAGCCGACAGCGATTGAATTGCCGGCGGCATGTGCCGTCCTACGCCATCAATCGCCTGCTCGACGAGTCGATGTGATTGACTGACGCGAGCGATGACATCGCAAGTCAGTCGCGGTCGTCCTCCGCGTCCGGCCCGAACTCGGCGCGCCAGCTTTCGGCGGTCAGCCGCTCGACCGCTTCGTTGTAGGCCGCGTTGTTCGGAGCGCCGGCCTGCAACATATCGGTGATGTGCGCCGCCAGCACGCTGCCCACTGCGTGAACCGCGTCGTGGCGATCGAGGCCCTCGCCGATCAGCCGCTCGATCGTGCGGCGCACGGGCAGCTCGTCGCCCATCGCCACCTGGCTCTCGATGACCACGTGCATGGTCGCGTGCAGCGTCATGTCCGGCACCTCGATTCCAGCTCGCCGATGATACGCCTCCGCCAGCATGATCCGCTCATCCTCGCCGAGCTCCCGCCATCTGGAGGGATCGGGGGACACTTCCGGGTCGTAACGCATGCCCGTGACGGACTCGATCGCCTCGTCGATCTCCGAGTCGAAATCGTCATCGAGGTCGACGTCCTCCCGATCGAAGCGATCATCGTCATCCTCGACCTCCAGCATGTAATTGAAGCCGTCATCTCCGAGCGTTCGTCGCAGCGCCTCGATCCGCTTCCTGATGCGAGCGGGCGTGTCGCTCGGGCCCTGCATCAGGAGCGGCTTGCCGCCCTTGCCGAAGCTGAAGCTCTCGTCGCACGCGTCGGCCGGGACATCACCGAACAGCGGCTCGGCAGCGGCGTAATCGGGATGGGGCGCCAAACCGATCGAGCGCGACCAGGCGACGAGATCGCGCAGCAGCTTGCGGGCGCGCGTGGGCTCGATCACGACCATTGGCTGCACCTCGCCCAGTACCTCGATGAAGTGCTCGATCTCGCTCGCTACATCCACGCGCAGGATGACGTCCTTCACGCCGACGCAATAGATATCGAGCAGGAAGGTGGCCATGGCCATCCTTCCATCCGCCGCCTTGCGAGCAAGAACCAGGTAGCCGTTGCCGATCTCGGGCAGCGCCCCGCTTATCAGGCAGGAGTGGATCGGCGCCACAGCCATCCGTCGCATCCGCGTCGCCAGCGACATCTGGCTCTCAGCCATGGTGGCCTTGCGCCGCTCTGCGAGGAGCTTCTTCCTGCGCGCCGCCTTGGCCGCGCGCTTCTGTGCGTGTCTCTTCGACATGGTTCGTCTCTGCAGTGGGAAGATCACTCTATCGTTGTCGGCTGGCGCCATCCATCCCGGCTGCTTGGCGTCCGCGCGGTTGTTGCATGTATCGGACCTTCTGCAGCGTTGCCACGCGTCACGGGAGCCATCCACAGCCAATCGCACGTGATCCACAGTCGCTCGGTTGTTCGTGGCCGCGTCTTTGCTACGCTCTGTCCACAAGATCGCCCCTGTGCAGCAGCATCGCGTCACATGGATTCTTCCCCGTCGCCGCAATTGATCCTGCCTCTCGGCACGCCGCAGGAGGAGGCGGCAAAGCCGGCCGAGGTGGAACGTGACGCCGTTCTCGGAGCAGCGGCCCCGGCGCCGGGCGCTGAAGAAAACCTCCGCGCGGCGATTGCGGATCCCGACCGTGACTCCGGGTTCTTGCCGCTTGCCGAACAGGCTGTGCGCGCGCGCCCGGGCGATGGCCACATCCTGCTGCTCGCTGCGACGGCGGCCCTTCTCGATGGAAATTGCGCGCGCGCCCAGACTTTTCTGAAGCGCTTCTCCAAGCGCTTCGTGCCCGCCAAGGCGTACCATTTGTTGCGTGCCCTGGCCCTGGCGCAGGACGGGAAGTCCACGATGGCGCGTTCTGTGCTTGAAGCACACGGGCTCACCAGGCCGTTTCACGCCTTCCTCAATTTCCCTGCCGGCATGTCTCGGCAGGCATGGCTGTATGAGAAGCTTGAGCGCATCTTCGAGCGTCGCAAGGCGCCCCTCCGTCAGCAGGCGGCTTCCAGGGCAGGCACCGGCAAAGGTGTGGTGAGGAGCGGGGCCGGCATCAAGGCGACGGCGCCGCAACACAGGGACGCCCCGCCGCAAGCCGGCAAGATGGCGGCAACGCCGGCCATGGCCGACGGCTTGCCGCTGCTCGAAGTCGATATCCCTTTCAGTGCGGAGATCGAGCTGGCGCCGCTGCTGGGCGCCATGGCAAGCCCGCCGGCAGGCGACGGCGGCTGGTACAGGCTGCGCGAACGCCATGCCCGTCTCGGGCTCGCGCAAGGCTTCGACGAACTGCTCTGTCTGCAGCACGTGCGCGGCATCGAAACCTTCTGGTACCAGGTCGAGACCGTCCGCAAGGTGCTCAAGCAGTTTCGCGGCCGGGTGCTGCTCGCCGACGAGGTCGGGCTTGGCAAGACGGTCGAGGCCGGCATGGTTCTCAAGGAGTACCTGCTGAGAGGCATGGTGGAGAACGTGCTCGTGCTGACGCCGGCGTCGCTCGTCGGCCAGTGGCGGGAGGAGCTCGAGACCAAGTTCGACATCACCTGCGCCACGACCCACGATGGACGTCTGCGCAACGATCCCGACGGCTTCTGGGCAGAGAAGCGCCTCATCGCGTCGCTGCCGGTGGCGCGGCGGGCCGAGCATGCCGCCCGGCTGCTGGCCCGCAGCTTCGACCTCGTCATCGTGGACGAGGCTCATCATCTGCGCGACCGCACGAGCCAGAGCTACAAGCTGGTGGACGCGCTCAACAAGCGCTTCCTGCTCCTGCTCTCGGCGACGCCGGTGCAGAATGATCTCACCGAGCTGTACAACGTGCTCACCTTGCTCAAGCCGGGCATCTTCAAGACGCTGAAGGAGTTTCGCGCCGCTCACATGACGGCCGGCAAGCCGCGGCAGCCCGCGAATCCCGAGCGACTGCGCGCGTTGATGCGCGATGCCATGGTGCGCAACACGCGCGCGGTCGTGGCGCTCAAGCTGCCGCGCCGCCACGCCACGACGATCAAGGTGGAGGGCTCGCAGGCCGAGCGGTCAGCCTACCAGGAGCTGACGGCGGCGGTGCGCCGGCTGGCGGCCGCGCAAGCAGGCAGCCGCCGCCTGGCATTGCATCATCTGCTCGGTGCCGCCGGTTCTTCGCCAGCGGCGGCTGCAGCGACGGTGAAGAGATTCGCCGAGCGCAACCTCGACAATGCGGATTGGCAGGCGCTGGTTGAGCGCTGGGGTGCCATCGGCAACGGCGGCAAGGAGGCCGCTTTGCTCGATCTGCTGCGACGGAATCCCGACGAGAAGAAGCTGGTCTTCGTCCATTATCGCGACACGCTCGATCATCTCGTCGATCTGTTGAGGCGGGAGGGACTGGCCTTCGCGCGCTTCGAAGGGAGCATGAGCGGTCCCGACAAGGATGCCGCCGTCGCATGCTTCCGCGACGTGGTGCCGGTGCTCCTATGCACCGAATCGGGCGGCGAGGGCCGCAACGTCCAGTTCTGCAACACGCTGATAAATTTCGACGTTCCCTGGAATCCGATGGCGATCGAGCAGCGCATAGGACGCATCGACCGCATCGGCCAGCAGCGTGAGGTGTTCGTCTTCAACCTGGTGACTCGCGGCACTCTGGAGGAGCGGATTCTTCATCTCCTCGACGAGAAGATCTCCATGTTCGAGCTCGTGGTCGGCGAGGTGGGAGCGATCCTGGGCAGCCTCGAGGAGGATCGCGACTTCGCCGATCTCATGCTCGATGCCTGGCTGCAGACGACGGAGTCGAGCCGCGACGATGCGCTCGATGCGCTCGGCCGGCACCTGGACGAGGCGATGCAGCGGCACGAGACGGCCAAGGCGCTCGACGATTCGCTGTTCGGCGAAGACTTTGAAGCTGCGTAGGCCCGAAGGATGAGCGAGCTGCAGGAGGTCGTCGCCGACTTGCTGGAGCGCCGGGGTGCGGCGGTCGAGGCGATCGGCTCGCACGAGCTCACGGTGCTCGCGCCGCCAGAGATACGAAAATCCATGGGTTGGCCGGAGCTGGCGCGGCTTGGGTTCGGCGGAGAGCGGTCGCACGAGGCGATTGCAATCGGGTTGGAAGGCGACTGGCTAGACCGGTTCGCTGCGCTTCTCGGCGACGAAGGGCGCTGGAGCGAGCGCGAGGTGCGCTATGCCAATGGCGTTTCGGCGCCGGCCGACCCCGTGCAGGTGCTGGATCGCGCGCTCGATCTGCCGAATGCGATCTGGCGCTTTCGCGGCATGACTGCGACCTCGACGCGCTGCCTGATCCTGACGTTCCGCTACACCGCCATGTCGGACGACAAGCGCGAAGGGTTGATCTGGCTCGGTTTCAACACCGGCACCGGTGCGATCATCAATGACCTGCTGCCGCAACTGCGGCAGGCGCTGGCGCAGATGCCCGACTGGCATGTGCCCGATCGGGGCACGGTGCTCGCGGCCGGGCCAAGATGGACCTCGGCGGCGGTCGAAGCCAGGTTGCGTGCCCTGGTCGGCCGGCAGGTACGCGACGAGATCGAGCCGTTCCTTCGTGCCATGCGGCGGCGGCTCACGCGCGACCGTGATCGTGTGCACGCCTTTCACGACGAGTTGCATCGCGCGTCCGCAACGCGCCTGGCAGCATTGGCTGATGCGAAGGGCGAGAGGGCAGAGGCCGACCGTCAGCGTGAGACGATGCGAGCCCAGGCCATAGAACGCGAGCATCGAGCCAAGCTCGACGACCTGCGTCGCAACTATGCCTTGCGCATCACCGTCGAATGGGTCCAGGCGCTGGAGCTCTATGTACCGGTGCAGCGTCTCGACGTGCTGATCCGCCGCCGCAAAGGCGAGCGCTTGATCCAGCTCGACTGGCATCCCCTGGTCAGGGCCGCCGAGTCGCCGCTGTGCGAGGCGGGCCTGGGCCGAGATCGGGTCCGCCTTGTCTGCGACGACAAGCTGCACCTGACGGAGCCCGATGGCCAAGCGCCTTGTACCGCCTGCGGCAAGGCTTACTGCCGTGTCTGCTTTCCGACTGCCTGCCCACGCTGTGGGCACGGCAATGTCGCGCCATGAGAAAGGATCAAGCCTTGATTCCAGGTCGCCTGAAACCGTGGATCGAAGCGCGGCAGCGATGGAGGCTGTCGCACATGCACATCCAGATGGCGCGCGAGCTCGGGTTGAATCCGAAGACGTTCGGGAAACTCGCCAACCACCGTCAGGAGCCGTGGAAGCGGCCCTTGCCGGAGTTCATCGCCCATCTCTACGTCAAACGCTTCGGCAAGGTGCCGGACGTCGTACAGACGATCGAGGAGGTCGCGGCAGCTGAGATGGCAGGACGCCAAGCAAGGAAGATGCGCAGGCTTGCGGCGATGCCATCTTCGCCAACGAGGTGATTTCCCACGTTGCGAAGCACGGCCGGCTCGGAATCCTCCTGGATCGAGTCACGCGTGGCTGCCGGACAGGCCGCTCCGGCAGGGCGGCGGTGCGCCGCCCTTTTGAGTCCAGCCCGGCAAATCCACTGTGCAAAGGTACTAGCCGAGCCGCGTCTGTATCCTTATTTCCGACGTGAGCGTGCGATGCACGGGACAGCGATCGGCGATCTCCAGCAGCCGCTGGCGCTGCGCCGCGTCGAGCGGGCCCTCCAGCACGATCTGCCGGTCGATCTGATCGATCTTTCCCTCCTTGGTTTCGCAGTCGGCGCAGTCCTGGGCGTGGATCTTGTCGTGCTTCAGCCAGACCCGGACCTTCTGCAAGGGCCAGTTCTTCTGCCGGGCATACATGCGCAAGGTCATCGCCGTGCAGGCGCCCAGTCCCGCCAGCAGGTAATCGTAGGGGCTGGGCCCGGTGTTGGTGCCGCCACTGGCGACCGGCTCGTCCGCAGCCAGGACATGCGTGCCGACCCGGACGGTCTCGGCGAACGGCCCGATATTGCGGTCCTCGACGATCACGACGCCCGGTGGGGGAAGCTCCGCCTCGGCCATGTCCTGCTCCTTCCGCGCTTTCCAAAGAGACTCGTCTGAGCCACGATCCGCGCGAGCAGTGTAGAAGTGCCAAATCCCTCCGCCACAGTCTTTCTCGACCATTTCGGCCTCAGCCGACCCTATCGTTTCGAGCGGGTCATCCTGGCCGGCTTGGCGCTTCTGCTGGCGCTGTTCGCGCTCGTCGCTGCCGTGTGGATGCGCGCGATCAGCGAGCTGCCGCTTCGCGGACCGCGTGGCGACTACTTCCTCTATCTGCTGATCCTGCTTGGCCTGGTGCTGGCGCTGGTCCGCTGGCCGCGGCTTGCTGGCGTTCTTCTGGTGCTGATGGCCTTCGACCTCACCTGGGGGGCTGGCCTGTTCGCCCTGAAGCGAGCTGGGCTTGCATCCGACTCGCTGATGCCGCCGGGAAAGTTCGAGCCGCAGCGCTTCCAATGGCATCCGCTGCTGCAGGCCGTGCCGATCCCCTCGCTCGAGCTCACCAGCTCCACAGGGCTCGCGATCCAGCACACGCGCGAGGGCACGCGCGGCCGCGATCCCGAAGGCAGTCTCGACGGCAGGACCGTCATCGCCACCTTCGGCGGTTCGACGACCTACGACATCGGCGCGGGCGAGGGCGAGACCTGGCCCGACCGCCTCGGTCAGACGCTGGGCGACCGCTACTTCGTCGTCAATCACGGCGTGCCCGGCTACACCACGGCCGAGCACCTGGTCCAGACGGCATTCTACCAGGCCAAGTTCGGCACGCCGCCGCGCTGCGCGATCTACTATGTCGGCTGGAACGACCTGCGCAACGCGCACATCGCCAGGCTCGATCCCGGCTACGCCGATTTCCATCTGCCGAGCCAGATCGATTCCCAGAAGGTGCGTCGCGTCGGCGGCGCGCACGTCACCTTCTCGCCCTTGCTGACGCTCTTGATGCGCTTCGTCGCCGCCAACCTCGACACCGCGCGCTATTTCGCCGATCCTTATGGCCAGCCGCCGGTGAGCGGCGACGATCCCAACCTCGATGCGATTTACAAGCGCAACATCGCCGCGATCTCGGCAATCAACCGGCGTCGCGGCGTCGCGACGATCTGGGTCGGCCAGCTCCTCAACCGCGAGCGGCTGATGGGCGATGGCCAGTACGGCTGGCTGCCGCTGGTGCGCGATCGCGACCTCTGGCCGATGCAGCAGAAGCTCAACGAGGTCCTGAAGCAGGCAGCGGACGGCTTGGGCGACACCTATGTCGGCATCGATCCTTCATCGTTCGTCGGCGCCGACTTCGTCGACCAGGGACACTTCTCGGCACGCGGGGCGAAACGTTTCGCCGACGACCTGGCGCCGACCGTGCGCCAACTCTGCCGCTAGGCTAAGGTTTTACGATGATTTCCCACGTCCATGTCGGCGTCGACGACTTCGAGCGCGCCTTTCCGTTCTATTCGGCCGTCCTGCCGGAGCTGGGTCTCGAGCTGAAATTCAAGGAGCCGGAGAACGGCTGGGCCGGCTGGATGACGCCCGGCGTCGCGCGCCCGCTGTTCCTGGTCGGCCTGCCGTTCAACCGCCAGCCGGCGTCGCCCGGCAACGGCCAGATGATCGCCCTGATGGCGCCCGATCGCGCCGCCGTCGATCGCTGCCACGCCATGGCGCTGGCCCATGGCGGCAGCTCCGAGGGCGCGCCCGGCCTGCGTCCGCACTATCACGCCAACTACTACGGCGGCTATTTCCGCGATCCCGCGGGCAACAAGCTCTGCGTCTGCTGCCACCAACCGGAACCGACATGACCCGTGCCATTCTCATTACCGGTGCCTCGTCCGGCATCGGCGCCGCTACCGCGCGTGCGCTCGCTGCCCCCGATACCGCCATCGCGCTGCATGCCCGCAAGAACCGGGCGGGCGCCGACAAGGTCGCTGAGGCCGTGCGCGCTGCCGGCGGCAAGGCACTGGTTGTCGAAGGCGATCTGGCCAAGCCCGACACCGCACGCCGCCTGGTCGACGAGACCGCTGCCGCCTTCGGCCGGCTCGACGTCGTGGTGAGCAACGCGGGCTTCGCCGACCGCCGCGCCATCGGCACGCTCGACCGCGCCGCGTGGGACGAGAGCCTGGCGGCCATGACCTCGGCCTTCTTCGAAT
This sequence comes from Reyranella sp., assembly GCA_021732285.1. Classification (GTDB taxonomy): domain Bacteria; phylum Pseudomonadota; class Alphaproteobacteria; order Reyranellales; family Reyranellaceae; genus Reyranella. The sequence goes on from JAKFVH010000216.1 coordinate 42,972, forward strand.
TGGCGACGGCCGCCAGGCCGTGGCTGGTGAAAGCCGGCGCCAACGGCCGCCTGGTCGGCGTGTCGTCCTTCGTGGCCCACGCCTACGCGCGCGGCCTGCCGATGTTCCCGGCCTCGGCCGCAGCCAAGGCCGGCATGGAAGCTTTTGCGCGTGCCATGGCCGTGGACCTGGCGCCATCGGGTGCGACGGCGAACTGTGTGGCGCCAGGCCTGATCGAGAAGGATGCCGACGCCCATGCGGCGCTCTCGCGCGATCGCATGGTGGAGATGAGCAAGCTGGTGCCGATCGGCCGCTACGGCAAGACGGCCGAAGTGGCCGCCGTGATCGCCTTCCTGTGCTCACCCGGTGCGGGCTACGTCACCGGCCAGACCATCCATGTGAATGGCGGCCTGACGTTGTAGATATGGGAGCGCGGGCCTCTGGCCCGCATCATGATCAAGCGCGCATGTGAATGCGCGTAAGCGGGCCAGAGGCCCGCGCTCCCAGCACCTTATCCACCGGGCGCTTGTTTGCCGCGCAGGCTGTCGGATTTCTGTAACCGAACCGTCGTCTTTGTGCAGCCTGCCGCCGCTACCCAGCGAAGAGGGAAGCTTCGCGAGGGTGTCCGGTGCTGCGACTGGAAGGCGTCACCAAGAGTTTTGGCGACAAGCGCGCCGTCGACCAGGTGTCGCTGGTCGTTCCGACCGGCCAGCTCGTCGGCGTGATCGGGCGCTCGGGCGCCGGCAAGTCGACCCTGCTGCGCATGATCAACCGCCTGGGCGATCCCAGCCATGGCCGCATCCTGTTCGGCGACACCGACATCACCGCGCTCAAGGGCCGCGCGCTGCGCCAGTGGCGGGCGCGTTGCGCCATGATCTTCCAGCAGTTCAACCTCGCCGGCCGCCTCGACGTGCTGAACAACGTCATGATGGGACGGCTCAGCCGTGTCGGAACCACGCGGGCGCTGCTCAAGCTCTGGAGCGAGGACGACCGGGCCATCGCCCTTTCCGCGCTGGATCAGTTCGACATGGCGGGGCTCGCCGCCCAACGGGCCGATACGCTTTCCGGCGGCCAGCAGCAGCGGGTCGCGATCGCCCGGGCGATGGTGCAGGAGCCCGACATCATCCTGGCCGACGAACCGATCGCCTCGCTCGATCCGCGCAACACAAAAATCGTCATGGACTCGTTGCTGCGCATCAACAAGCACTTCGGCATCACCGTCGTCTGCAACCTGCATTCGCTCGATACGGCCCGCGCCTATTGCGACCGGCTGGTCGGCATGGCCCAGGGCAAGGTGGTGTTCGACGGCGCCCCGCAAACCCTCACCGACGACATCGCGCGCGACCTTTACGGGCTCGACGCCGGCGAGGTGATGGACACCGCCGGCACCGCATTGCCCTTGCCGGTGCAAGAGGGTCGTCCATCTCTCGCCGTCGCCTGACGCAGAAGAAGTCCACGTCATCTCCAACGAGCCACCGGAGTTCCGCATGATCAAACGACGTTCGACCCTGGCGCTCGCTGCCAGCGCGCTGGCCCTGGGCATGCCCGGCCTCTCCTTGGCGCAGGACTGGAAGGCCAAGTATCCCGAGATCGTGGTGGCGATCGTGCCGGCGGAGAACGCCAGCGGCGTCGTCGATCGCTACACCCCGTTCGCCAAGTATCTCGAGAAGGAGCTCGGCACCAAGGTGACCTTGCGGGTTGCCAACGACTACACGGCCGTCATCGAAGGCATGAAGAATCGGCAGATACATGTCGGCTTCTTCGGACCCGGATCGTATGCGCGCGCCTATGCGGTCTCGGGCGGCAACACGATCGCCTTCGGCACGACCCAGAATCAGGACGGCTCCATCGGCTACTATTCGGTCGTCTATGTAAAGGCCGACAGCCCCTACAAGGCACTGGACGACCTCAAAGGCAAGAAGCTCGGCCTGGTCGACGTCGAATCGACGTCCGGATACAAGGCCCCGGTATTCTTCATGTCACGCGAGGGCAAGGCCCCGGACAAGTTCTTTGCCGTGGCGCAGGTAACGGGCAGCCACGAGAACGCCGTGCTCGCCATGGTGCAGGGCACCGTCGATGGAGCGACCAACTGGTGGAACTCGGATACCGATTCCAACCTGACGCGGATGATCAACAAAGGAATGCTCAAGAAGGCTGACGGCACGCCGATGAAATACGAGGACTTCCGCATCGTCTGGAAGTCGCCGCTGCTCGCCGGCTCGCCCTACGCCTACCTCAACGACATGCCCGATCCGCTCAAGAAGGCGATCGCCGACGCCTTCTATCAGGCGCACAAGAAGGACAAGGCTGCCTTCGACAAGCTGTCGGACGGCAAGGACCTTGCCTTCGTTCCGGTCGGTCACAAGGACTATCTCGAGTTCATCGAGCTCAACAAGCATCTGGAGGAACTACGCCGCAAGAAGAGCTGATGATTTCTTCCTTGCGGATCCTGCGACTGGTTGGTGCTCTTGGTTTGGCAGCCGCCAAGACGCCAACCAGTATCGCTGGGGGAAAGTGATCATGGTTCTGCGGACGTGAGAACAGTTCCGCTTCTCCCGCCGGCTCAGCTCTCGCCGCTGGCGCATGCCTATGACGCTGCCGTCTTGGCCAAGCGCCGATGGACCATGCTTGGCCTTGTCCTGGTCCTGGTCTTTTCCGTGCTGTCGGCGTGGATCGGCGAAGTGGACCCGGCGAAGTTCTGGAATGGCCTGCCGCGCTTCGTCAGCTATTTCCACGACATCCTGCCGCAATTGCGTCTGGCAAGCCTCGGCGCCGACCTCGAGGAGTGGTTCTGGAACCTCGACGGATGGCTGGGCCTGTTGTTCGACACGCTGCTCGTCGCCTATGTCGGCACCTTGTTCGGCGCCATCGCGGCCTTCGTCCTGTGCTTCCTGGCGTCCGCCAACCTGACCCGCTCGGCCACGCTGCGGTTCGCCTCGCGGCGGCTCCTGGAGTTCTGCCGAACCGTGCCCGAGATCGTGTTTGCCCTGATGTTCGTCTACGCCTTCGGTTTCGGCGCGATGCCCGGCGTTCTTGCCATTGCCATCCACACCGCCGGCGCGCTCGGCAAGCAGTTCTCCGAGGTCGTCGAGAATGTGGACATGCATCCGGTCGACGGCCTGACGGCCACCGGCGCCACTTATGTCGAGACCATCCGCTTCGGCGTGGTGCCCCAGATCCTGTCGAACTTCATGAGCTACTCGTTGCTGCGCTTCGAGATCAATGTCCGCGGCGCGACGGTTCTCGGGTTCGTCGGCGCCGGCGGCATCGGCAAGGAACTCATCTCGTCGATACGCCAATTCTACTACGCCGACGTGAGCGCCATCCTGCTCATCATCATCGCGACCGTCTTCCTCATCGATTGGCTGACGGAACGGCTGCGCCATCGATTGCTGAGCCTTGATGGTGCCGAGCAATGATCCGTCAAACTGACGTTGACCGCGCCGGCCTGAAGGAACGATATCCGGAGACTTTTCGTACGCCCGTGCTGGCGCACGCGGTCTACCTGACGATCGTCACGGCAGGCGCTGGCCTCGTTGTCTACGCCTTATGGCGGTTCGGATTTTCGCCGGCCAAGTTTCTCGACGGCCTCGGAAAGCTCGGCACCGTCCTTACCCTGATGGTGCCACCGGATCCGGGCAGCCAGCTCTGGAAGTATGTTGCGGCACTCGGAGAGACCCTGTCGATTGCATTCCTTGGCACGCTGGGCGCGGCCATCCTCGCGCTCCCGGCCAGCATGCTTGCTGCCAAGAACGTCGTCGCAAACCGGTTCGTGCACTTCGCCAGCCGCCGCTTCCTGGATTCGATCCGCGGCATCGATACCCTGATCTGGGCGCTCATCTGGATCAATGTCGTGGGCCTGGGACCCTTCGCCGGCATCCTCGCCATAATGACTTCGGACTTCGGTTCCTTTGGCAAGCTGTTTTCGGAAGCGATCGAGGCGTCTGATCGCAAGCCCGTGGACGGCGTGACGTCTGCCGGCGGCTCCGATCTGCACGGCTTCCGCTTTGGTGTGCTTCCCCAGGTTCTGCCCATCCTGTTGAGCCAGGTTCTCTACTACTTCGAGAGCAACACGCGGTCGGCCACCATCATCGGCATCGTCGGTGCGGGTGGAATCGGCCTCTACCTTGCCAACGAGATCGCCCAAGCCGAGTGGCAAAGCGTCGCCTTCCTGATCCTCATGATTCTTGCCACTGTGGCGGCCATCGACTGGATCTCGGCAAAGATCCGCTTTGCCGTGATCGGTCGTCGTGGGGTAGTAGCTTGAGCGTAGAGTCAGAGTCCGTGCCGCGTTATGCGTTTTACTACGCCCCTCGACCCGAGGAGGGGCTGGCCGTTGCCGCCAGCCAATGGCTCGGCCGCAATGCCGAGAGCGGCCAGAGCAGGCCGATCAAACCGACATCGCTTTTCACCGCCGAGCGTCTGGCAGAGATCACCGCCGATCCGCGCCTGTATGGCTTCCATGGCACGCTGAAGGCGCCGATCGCACTTGCCGAGGGCGTCAGCGAACGTGACCTGTTGGAAGCGGCCGGTAATTTTGCGGTTGGGCGACGGTCCGTCATCGTACCGTCGATGTCACTCGCCTGCATGTCCGGCTTCATGGCGCTGGTGCCCAGCCAGCCTTCGCCCGAGCTGCAGGATCTCGCCGACAGCTGCGTCATCGAGTTCGACGAATTCCGCCAGCCCGCCGACGAAGCCGAGCTCGCGCGCCGCCGCGCGGCGGGATTGTCGCCGCGCCAGGACGAGCTGCTGTTGCGCTGGGGCTATCCCTACGTGCTCGAGGAATGGCGCTTCCACCTCACGCTCACCGGGCGCATCGGCGATGACGGCGAGCGGTCGGCGATCACCGACCTGCTGCGCCGCCAGTTCATGGGCTTCATCGACCGGCCATTGCAGGTGCGCGATCTCTGCATCTTTCGCCAGCCCGGTGCGGGCCGGCCGTTCACCGCCCTGGCGCGTTTCACGCTCGGCGGCGGACGCCGGGTGAGTAGCGAAGTGTGGCGAGCAGCCTGACGAAGGCCTCGGCGGCGGCATCGAGCGCGCCATCGTTGACGATGGTCACCAGGCGGGCGTCGCTGACCGTGTAGGCGTCGCTGCGGGCGAGCCGGCTCGCTGCCGCGTCGGCTGTCTCGCGGCCGCGGGCGCGGAGCCTCGCCTGGAGCTTGTCGAGTGCGGCCGTGATCAGCACGGGATGCAGTCCGGGGTCACTGCCCGCCATTTTCTCGTAGTGCTCACGCGAGCCGCTCACCACCACGGTGAGGCCGGCGGCGCGCCAAGCGTCGATCTCGCGGCCGATGCCGTAGTCGTTGCCGTGGGCCTGCCAGTGGAAGGCGAACAGGCCATGGGCGCGGCGCAGGGCGAACTCGGCGCGACTCAAGGCGATATGATTCTCGCCGCCGACATCGGCCGGCCGCGTGATGTAGCGATGGGCAAAGGCAACCGGCGTCTCGCCCGACAGCATGCCGCGCGCGCGATCGAGCACCGAGTCCTTGCCCGCGCCCGACGGGCCCATGACGTAGACGAGGGGGCCCATCATTCCTCCCCAGCGAAGCTGGGGAGGTGTCGGCGTCCTACGCCGACGGAGGGGTCATGAGCGTCAGTACTGGTGCTCATGACCCCTCCGCCCGCTGCGCGGGCACCTCCCCACGCTCCGCGTGGGGAGGAAAGGTATGATGACTTAAACAACCCGCTCGCCTTCGCGCCACACGGCGCGGACCAGCGGGGCGTCGTCGTGGTGGCGCACGCGGACGAAGTCGGCGCGGCGGCCGGCGGCGATCTCGCCACGGTCGCTGAGGCCGACAGCCCGGGCGGGGTTGAGCGAGGCCAGCCGTACCGCCTCGGGCAGCCCGATACCGACGCCGGCGGCCGGCAACCTGAAGACACTCTCCATCAGGCTGGCCGGGACATAGTCCGACGACAGGATGTCGGCCTGGCCATCGCGTAAAAGGTCGATGGCGGCGATGTTGCCGGAGTGCGAGCCCCCCAGCACCAGGTTGGGTGCGCCGACCAGCACGGCCAGCCCGCCCTCGCGCGAGGCTTCGGCTGCTTCGCGCGTGGTCGGGAATTCGGCGATGGTCATGCCGTTCTCGACCGCCTGCTCGACATGCGCGCGGGTCGCGTCGTCGTGGCTGGCGAGGGGGAGGGCCCGCGCCTGGGCGCGCGCCACGATCTCGTGGCGATGCCGGGCGGCGTTCCTGCTGTGCAGCTCGAGGGCGCGCGCGTGGAAGACCTCGAACTGCTCCTCGGTCATGGCGAACTTGCCCATGTAGTACTGCTTCAGCTTCGCCGGATCGAGGAACTGGCGCTGCCCCGGCGTGTGATCGTTGATCGAGATCAGGCCGACCAGCGGCAGGTCGATCCAGCGATCGACCGCCTCCACGGCATCGTCGGGGGTGACCTCGCAGCGCAGGTGCAGGCGATGCTCGGCGCGCGCCAGCCGGCGCTCGCTCACGGCGCAGATCGCCTCGACCATGCGGGTGCGGTTCTTCACGCGGTCGGTGTCGCCGCGCACGTCGCCCAGCGACAGCGAATCGAACACCGTGGTGATGCCGGCGGCGGCGATCTGGGTGTCGTGCGCCATCACCGCGGCGATGGAGGGCCACTGCACGCCGGGACGCGGGGAGAAGTGCTTCTCCATGTTGTCGGTGTGCAGCTCGACCAGTCCGGGTACCAGGTAGTCGCCCTCGAGATCGACCGAGGTGGCGCAGGCGGCTCGTCCGGGCGCGACCTCGACGATGTGGCCGTCGCGCACGACCACGGTGCCGTCGAACTCGGCATCGCGAGTGACAATGCGGCCGTTGGTGAAGATCTGGTCGCTGCCTTTGGCGGTACTCATGGTGAAACCTCGAAGACCCGATTGGCTAAAAGCTCGCGCACGCCGAGATCGTGGAAGATGCCGACCAGCGCGCTGCCGGCATCGCGGCGCTGCGAGATCAGCTCGACGACGCGGTCGCGGTTGCCCGCATCCAGCGAGGCGGTCGGCTCGTCGAGCAGCAGGATGGGGTAATCGACGATCAGCGAGCGCGCGATGTTGACCCGCTGCTGCTCGCCGCCCGAGAAGGTGGCCGGCGGCAGCGGCCACAGGCGCTGCGGGATGTTGAGCAGGGCCAGCAGGAACTCGGCGCGGTCGCGCGCCTCGGCCGGGTCGGCGTCCAGCCGCAGCAGGGGCTCGGCCACGACGTCGACGGTGGCGACGCGTGGGATCACGCGCAGGAACTGGCTGACGAAGCCCATGGTGCGGCGGCGCACGTCGAGCACGGTGCGCGGCTCGGCGCCGACCAGCTCGGTCCAGGCGTTGTCGTGATGGACGCGGATCGAGCCGGTATCGGCGCGATAGTTGCCGTAGAGCGAGCGCAGCAGCGTGCTCTTTCCGGCGCCCGAGGGTCCGACCAGGGCCAGGCACTCGCCGGGCGAGACGGCGAGCGCCACGTCGCGCAGCACCGGCAAAGCGAGGTCGCCATGGGCGTGGACGACGAAGGACTTCGTGAGGCCGGCAACCTTGAGGACAGGGCCGTCATGTTCTTTTGGACCGCGCGCTTCCAGCGCGCTCATGAGCGCGCTGGAAGCGCGCGGTCCGGAAGACAATGAGGACGTGGTGTTCATCATCACACCGGCAGGATCGAGGCCACGAGCATCTGGGTGTAGGCGTGCTGCGGATCGTCCAGCACCTGGTCGGTCAGGCCGTCTTCGACGACGGCGCCGCCCTGCATCACCATCAGGCGGTGGGTCAGCAGGCGCGCCACGCCGAGGTCGTGGGTCACCAGGACGGCCGACAGGTGCAGGCTGTCCACCAGGCTGCGCAGCAGGTCGAGGATGCGGGCCTGCACCGAGACATCGAGGCCGCCGGTCGGCTCGTCCATGAAGACGAGCCGAGGCTCGCTGACCAGGTTGCGCGCGATCTGAAGGCGCTGGCGCATGCCGCCGGAGTAGGCGGTCGGCCGGTCGTCGAGCCGGTCGCGCTCGATCTCGACCCGATCCAGCCAATCCGACGCGGTGCGCCTTATGTCGCCATAGTGACGCGCGCCCACCGCCATCAGCCGTTCGCCGATGTTGGCGCCGGCGCTGACGCCCATGCGCAGGCCCTCGCGCGCATCCTGGTTCACGAAGCCCCATTCGGTGCGCGACAGCAGCCGGCGCCGGGCTTCGCTCAGGTCGTGCACGTCGACCGTGCCGTAGGCCGCCGAGTCGTAGGTCACCGAGCCCAGCTCAGGCGTGAGCCGGCCGGCCAGGCAGTTCAGCAACGTGGTCTTGCCCGAGCCGGATTCGCCCACGATGCCTAGCACCTCGCCGGGCCACAGGTCGAAGTCGACGTCGCGGCAGGCGACGCGCGCGCCGAAACGCCTGGTCAAGCCCTTGGCGGAGAGCAGCGGCTTCATTCCGCCGCCTCAGGCAGCGTGCGCCGGCGCTCGCAATAGTCGGTGTCGGAGCAGACGAACAGGCGCTTGCCGTCGTCGTCGACGATCATCTCGTCCAAGAAGCTTTCCTTGGAGCCGCAGAGCTCGCAGCACTGCTCCCAGGTCTCGATCTCGAACGGATGGTCGTCGAAGTCGAGGCTCTTGACCGGCGTGTAGGGTGGCACGGCATAGATGCGCTTCTCGCGCCCGGCGCCGTAGAGCTGCAGGGCGGGGCTGCGGTCGAGCTTGGGATTGTCGAACTTGGGAATGGGCGAGGGGCTCATGATGTAGCGCCCGTTCACCATCACCGGATAGTTGTAACCCTTGGAGATGCGGCCGTGCCGCGCGATGCTCTCGTAGAGGCTGACCTGCATGACGCCGTACTCGGAGAGCGCGTGCAGCGTGCGGGTCTCGGTCTCGCGCGGCTCGAGCATGCGCAACGGCTCGGGGATCGGCACCTGGAAGACCAGGATCTGGCCTTCGCTGAGCGGCGTCTCCGGCACGCGATGGCGCGTCTGGATCACCGTCGCTTCCTCGGTGCGCGTCGTCGTGGCGACCTCGGCCACCTTGGCGAAGAAGCGGCGGATCGAGACGGCGTTGGTGGTGTCGTCGGCGCCCTGGTCGATGACCTTCAGCGTATCGTCGCGACCGATGATGGCGGCGGTCACCTGGATGCCGCCGGTGCCCCAACCGTAGGGCAGCGGCATCTCGCGGCCGCCGAACGGCACCTGATAGCCCGGCACCGCCACCGCCTTCAGGATGGCGCGGCGGATCATGCGCTTGGTCTGCTCGTCGAGGTAGGCGTAGTTGTAGGTGCCGTCGGTCATCGGCTACTCCGCCGCCTGGTCGAGTGCCGCCTGCTGGCGGCGCGCTTCGACCTCGGCGCGCAACGCCCGCACCACCACCAGCTCGGACTGGAAATCGACGTAGTGCGGCAGCTTCAGGTGCTGCACGAAGCCCGACGCCTCGACGTTGTCGGAGTGGGCCAGCACGAATTCCTCGTCCTGCGCCGGCGAAGTGGCCGATTCGGAGAGCTCCTCGGCACGCAGCGCGCGGTCGACCAGCGCCATCGCCATGGCCTTGCGCTCGCTGTGGCCGAAGGCCAGCCCATAGCCGCGCGTGAACTGCGGCGGCACGTCGTGCGAGCCCGCGAACTGGTTGACCATGTCGCATTCGGTGACGTCGATCTCGGCGATCTCGATCGCGAAGCCCAGCTCCTCGGGCACGAAGCTGACGGGCACTTGGCCGTAGCGGATCTCGCCGACGAAGGGATGGTTGTTGCCGTAGCCGCGCTGGGTCGAGTAGCCCAGCGCCAGCAGGAAGCCCTCGTCGCCGCGCGCCAGGTTCTGCAGGCGCACCGGGCGGCTGGCCGGCAGGGTCAGCGGCTGGCGCGTGAGGTCCTCCGACGCCTCGTCCAGCGGCGGCGGTTCCAGCATGCCCTCGCGCTCGAGGATGTCGCCGACCCGTGGCAACGTGCGGTTGGTGTCGGCGGGCGCGGTCGGCGCCGCCGGCCGGTCGCCTTCGGTCGCCAGCGAGAAGTCGAGCAGGCGATGGGTGTAGTCGTAGGTCGGGCCTAGCACCTGGCCGCCCGGCACGTCCTTGAAGGTCGACGAGATGCGCCGCTCGGCCACCATGGCCGACGTGTCGAGCGGCAGCGAATCGCCGAAGCGCGGCAAGGTCGTGCGGTAGGCGCGCAGCAGGAAGATCGCCTCGATCAGGTCGCCGCGCGCCTGCTTGATGGCCAGTGCCGCGAGCGAGCGGTCGTAGCAGGAGCCCTCGGTCATGACCCGATCGACGGCGAGCCCGAGCTGCTGGTCGATCTGCTCCAGCGAGAGCTCGGCGACGTCGCGGTCGCCGCGACGCTTGTCGGCTAAAAGGTCGAGGGAATGGGCGATGGCCGTCTCGCCCCCTTTGACTGCGACGTACATGTCAGCTCTCCACGGCGATGCTGCGCGGCAGGGCGCAGAGCTCGGCGCCGGCGGTGAAAACGATATCGACGCCGCAGGGAAACAGAGCGTGGTTGGTGGCCCAGTCGTGCCAGAACGCGTCGGCGAGGCCTGCGATCGCGACGTCGGCATGGCCGTCGATGCCCGGGCCACGCCAGCGCCGCGTCGGTCCACCCGTGAGGTTCGGCACGTCGACGATCAGCGTGGCGGAACGGTCGGGGTAGGCGTCGGTCCCGAGGTTGAAGTCGTCGAACGGCGTGGGCGTCGTTGCTGCTACGACGCCGAAGGTCGCCTGGGCGCGCTGGGTGACGATCGGCGCGCCGGCATGGAAGCGCAGGAAGTTGACCACTTCAGGCCGGTCGAACGGCTCTGCCAGCCAGACCGGCGTGTCGCCGTCGGCCAGGGTGAGGAGATAGGCCGCGGCGGCCGCGCTCAGCATGCCCGGACCGGCTGGTGCTGCCGGCAGCGACACGATGCGGCCGGGATGGGACGTGGCGTCGAGGATGGCGCGGAAGAGCTGCTGGGCGTCGTGCGATGGATCGGCAAGCCCCGGGCCGAGGGTGCTGAGGTCGGTCATGAGCCGGCCCTCATGTCCCAGCTTCCCGGGCGACGGTGAAGAAATCGACCTTGGTCGCCGCGGCCCGCGCGGCGACGGCGCGCCGGCGGGTGTCGGCCTCGGCCTCGAGCGGTGCGACGATCTCGACTTCCAGGCGGTCACGCCAGTCCGCGCGCTGGCCCAGGGCATCGACCGCGGCGGCGATCTCGGCGTGGCGGGCGCTGCGGCCGCCGACATAGCCGATGCCGACTTCGCCGCTCTCCAGCCGCACGGCGGCGCGCGTCGCGGTCATCTCGCCGGCGGCGAACGGCGCCCCGCTGCCCGAGATGCGGCCCTTGACCATGACCAGCCCGGTCTCGGGCCGGCGCAGGAGCGTGTAGGCGGGCACGGGGCCAAGGCCGTCCCACAGCGCGGCGAGCCGCGCGGCGGGTGCTTTGGCCAGAACGGAAAGCCACCGCTGTCGACGCGCTTGCGCGGGGGCATCGGCGGATGAGGAAAGGGACATGGCGACGCTCGTTGGAGCGCCGACCATGCGAAGGTCGCGTTACCGATCGGCTGGCGATTGATGAAGTTATTGTGAAAGGACCGCCGGCTTGTCCCCAAAGAAAAACGGCGGGACTTGCGTCCCGCCGTCTGGCCTGTCGCTCGAGCTTAGCCATCCTACGCTGCTGCGCAGCTTCGGATGGCCTGAGTTATCTGTTCGGCCAAGCCTCCGAAGCTCCGCAGGAGCGAAGGGAGGCTAGAGGTGCTTCAGCACGTTCTCGGCCGACGACACCTCGAAGGCGCCCGGCTTCTCGACGAACAGTTCCTTGATGACGCCGCCGTCGACGACCATGGCATAGCGCTGGCTGCGCGTGCCGAGGCCGAACTTCGAGCCGTCCATGGTGAGGCCCATCGCCTGGGTGAACTCGCCATTGCCGTCGCCCAGCATCATGACCTTGTCGCCGGCCTTCTGGTCCTTGCCCCAGGCACCCATCACGAACGCGTCGTTGACGGAAATGCAGGCGATGGTGTCGACACCCTTCGCCTTGAGCTTGTCAAACTCGGTCACATAGCCCGGCACATGCTTGGCCGAGCAGGTGGGGGTGAATGCACCCGGCAGGGCGAAGGCAACCACCTTCTTACCCGGCGCAAAAAGCTCTTCGGTGGTGACCGCCTTAGGTCCCTCCGGGCCCAGCATGCGCAGCGTGGCGCTGGGCACCTTGTCGCCGACTTTCGCCATTATTTGCTCCTTACAATTGCCGCCCAACCGGCGGTCTCACGAACCGGCGGACCCTAGGCGAGGGGGTGCAGTTTGTCGAATCGGGGGCCGGTCTGACTTGATCTTTGCCCGGACAATCCCCATGGATTTGGAGGAATATAAATCATGCCCGGCTCAGGCTCCCCCGCCGCCCGCGATCCCACGACCGGACAGCTCAAGAAGAGCGAATCCGGCGTCGCCTCCTTGGTTGGCCGCTTCCTGGTCGCCGCGCCCTCCATGCTGGACGAGCGCTTCCAGAAGAGCGTGGTCTTCATCTGCAAGCACGACGACGACGGTGCCCTGGGCATCATCGTCAACAACAAGGTCGAGGACCTGCCGCTCGGCCAGGTCTACAAGCAGCTCGGCATAGAGGTGTCGGACGCGGCGGCCGAGCGGCCGGTGCTGTTCGGCGGCCCGGTCGAGACCTCGCGCGGCCTCGTGCTGCATTCGGCCGACTACCAGCGCGGCGAGACCCTGCTGATCGACGGCGGCATGGCGCTCACCGCCTCGCTCGAGATCCTGAAGGACATGGCGGGCGGCACCGGCCCCAAGCAGGCCTGGCTGGCCCTCGGCCATTCCGGCTGGGCGCCCGGCCAGCTCGACCGCGAGATGCAGGACAATGCCTGGCTGGTGGTCGACGGCGATGCCGGCCTGGTGTTCGACCCCGACTTCCCCGCCAAATGGCAGCGCGCCCTCGATCGGCTGAGCGGCGGCGGTCTCAAGGGCCGGTTCGATCCGGCGTCGTTCTCGCATCAGACCGGGCGGGCCTGAACGATCGCTGTCATCCCGAGCGAAGCGAGGGACCTTTGCTGTGGCCTTAAAGGTCCCTCGCTGCGCTCGGGATGACAATTTTCTGAGCCGACACCGTGCATTGGGATGCACGCAGATGTGCAGATACGACCATAGATTGTATCGATCCACGGGCTTATAGCTGGGCGTGTTCCCGTGAGTCCTCCCTTTCGCGGGAGCACTGCGTACCCGGGACGCCGTCGCGTCCTTCCCCAACCCCTTTCGGAGGCGGGGGCGTCCCGTCACTCTGCTGCGACCGACTGCGTCGCCGGACTACGGTAGGAGGCGAGCAGGCTCGCTTCGCGCTCCTTCGCGGCCTTCACGTTCTTGTCCTTGACGTGGCCGAAGCCGCGCATGCCGTCCGGCACCGAGGCGATCTGGACAGCGAGCGCATGGTTGTCCTGGCCGAGCGTGGCCAGCACCTCGTCGATCGTTGCCTGGTATTCGCCGATCAGTCGGCGCTCCATGCGCCGCTCCTCGCTGTAGCCGAAGATGTCGAGCCTGGTGCCACGCAGCTTCTTCAGCGAGGCGAGGATGCGGAACATCGGCATCACCCAGGCGCCGTACTCACGCTTCTTGAGCTGGCCGGTCGTGGGATCGCGGTCGGCGAACAGCGGCGGGGCGAGATGGAAGGTGACCTTGTAGTCGCCCTCGAACTGGCTCGAGAGCTTCTTCAGGAACTCGCCGTCGCTGTAGAGACGGCCGACCTCGTACTCGTCCTTGTAGGCCATCAGCTTGTAGAGCGACTTGGCGACCGCCTCGGCAAGTCCGCGGCGGCCCGGCGCCTTGGCCTTCTCGGCCGCCGCGACCTTGTCGACGAAGACGCGATAGCGCTCGGCGTAGGCTGCGTCCTGGTAGGCGGTGAGAAGCTCGACGCGCTTGGCGACGATCTCGGGCAGCGTCCGCGCCACCGGCTTCTCGCTGCGCAGCGTCGGCTTGGCGGCGGCCTGGACGGCCGCGATGTTGTGCGCGGCGAGCCGGCCCCAGGCGAAGGTGCGCTTGGACGTCTCGACGGCGACGCCGTTCAGCTCGATGGCCCGTTCGATCGCCTCGAACGACAGCGGGATCAGGCCCTTCTGCCAGGCGTAGCCCAGCATGAAGAGGTTGGTGGCGATGGAATCGCCCAGGATCGCCGTGGCGAGCCCGGTGCCGTCGACGAAGGAGACGGCCTCGTCGCCTGCCGCGTCGCGGATCGACTTCATCATCGCCTCGGCGCCGAGATCCATGTCGCCGTTCATGACGAAGGCGGCGACCGGCGTCATGTAGCCGTTGATCACCGCCCGGGTGACGCCGGGCTCGATGCGCGACAGCGCGGCCGGCGAGGCGGCCACGACCATGTCGCAGCCCAGCACCAGGTTGGCGCCGCCGGCGGCGATGCGCACGGCGTGCAGGTCCTCGGGCTTGGGGGCCAGCCGCACATGGCTCATCACCGCGCCGTTCTTCTGGGCCAGCCCCGTGAAGTCGAGCACGGTGCAGCCCTTGCCTTCGAGGTGGGCGGCCATGCCGATCAGGGCGCCGACGGTGATCACGCCGGTGCCGCCGATGCCGGTCACCAGGATGCCGTAGGCCTCCGACAACGGCCGCACGGCGGGCATGGGCAGCTCAGCGAAAGGATCGTCCTGCACGACCTTCAACTGCGGGCGCTTGGCCTTGGCGGGCGTGCCGCCATGCACCGAGACGAAGCTCGGGCAGAAGCCGTTCACACAGGAGAAGTCCTTGTTGCAGTTGCTCTGGTCGATCTGGCGCTTGCGGCCAAGCTCGGTCTCGAGCGGCTTCACCGACACGCAGTTGCTCTTGTCGGAGCAGTCGCCGCAGCCCTCGCACACCGCGTCGTTGATGAACACGCGCTTGGCGGGATCGGGGAAGGTGCCGCGCTTGCGGCGGCGGCGCTTCTCGGCGGCGCAGGTCTGGTCGTAGACCAGCACGGTGAGGCCCGGAATGTCGCGCAGCTCGCGCTGCACGGCGTCGAGGTCGTCGCGATGGCGGATGCTCACACCATGGGCGAAGTCGGTGCCGACCGGATACTTGTCGGGCTCGTCGGTGACGACGACGACCTTCTTGGCGCCCTCCGCCGCGACCTGCTTGGTGATCTCGGGGACGGACAGCGGCCCGTCATGCGGCTGGCCGCCGGTCATGGCGACCGCGTCGTTGAACAGGATCTTGTAGGTGATGTTGACACCGGCGGCCGCGGCCTGGCGGATCGCCATCAGACCTGAGTGGTAGTAGGTGCCGTCGCCCAGGTTCTGGAAGATGTGATTGTCGCCGCTGAACGGCGCCTGGCCGACCCACGGCACGCCTTCGCCGCCCATGTGGGAGATCAGCGCCGTGCGCCGCTCGGGCATCCAGATCGCCATGCCATGGCAGCCGATGCCGGCCATGGCGCGGCTACCATCCGGTACGCGCGTAGAAGTGTTGTGCGGGCAGCCCGAGCAGAAGAACGGCGTGCGCGCCACCTTGGCCGGCGGGGCGGCTAAAAGCTTCTCCTTGGCTTCGAGGCGGGCCAGCCGCTGCTTGAGCTCGGGCGATTCGCCCGTGTGCTTCATCAGGCGGCCGGCGATCACCATGGCGACGCCGGTCGGCGTGAGCTCGCCCTCGCTCGGCAGGATGATGCCGCCGGTCTCGTCGGCCTTGCCGATCACCAATGGCCGGCGGCCGGCCGGCATGTTGTAGAGAAGATGGACGAGCTGCTCCTCGAGGTTGGAGCGCTTCTCCTCGATGACGATCACTTCCTGCAGGCCTTCGGCGAAGCGCCGCGCGCCTTCCGGCTCCAGCGGCCAGGTCATGCCGACCTTGTAGAGGCGGATGCCGAGGGCGCGCGCCCGCTCGTCGCTGATGCCGAGATCTTCCATGGCCTGGCGCGTGTCGAGATAGGCCTTGCCCGTGGTCATGATGCCGATGCGCGCCTGCGGCGGATCGATCACCGTGCGGTCGAACCCGTTGGCGCGCACGAACGCCTTGACCGCCGCCATCTTCGGTCCATGCAGGCGCTTCTCGGCCTCCATCGGCGGATCGGGATTGCGGATGCCGAGGCCGCCCGGCGGCAGCTGGAAGTCGGTCGGCATCATGATCCTGATGCGCTCGGGATCGACCCACACCGACGCGCCCGACTCGACGGTCTCGGAGATCGCCTTGAAGCCGATCCAGCAGCCCGAGTAACGCGACAGCGCGAAGCCCAGCAGGCCGAAGTCGAGATATTCCTGCACGTTCGCTGGGTTGATCACCGGGATCATGGCGGCGGAGAACACCTGCTCGCTCTGGTGCGGCAGGGTCGAGGATTGCGCGCCGTGGTCGTCACCGGCCAGCACGATGACGCCGCCATGTTCCGAGGATCCGGCGGCGTTGCCGTGCTTCAGCACGTCCATCGAACGGTCGACGCCGGGCCCCTTGCCGTACCAGATCGAGAACACGCCATCGACCTTGGCGCCGGGGAACAGGCCGACCTGCTGGGTGCCCCATACCGCGGTGGCGGCGAGGTCCTCGTTGATGCCCGGCTGGAAGTGGATGTTGTTGTCCTTGAGGTACTTCTTGGCCGTCCACAGCGCGTGGTCGTACATGCCGAGCGGCGAGCCGCGATAGCCCGAGATGAAGCCGCCGGTGTTCAGGCCGGCGGCGAGGTCGCGGCGGCGCTGCATCATGGGCAGGCGCACCAGCGCCTGGATGCCGGTCATGTAGACCCGGCCCTTGTCGAGCCGGTAGCGGTCCTCCAGCGCGTAGTCTCCGAAAACCAGCGGGACGGGAGTGGCGACGGTCATCGCGGAAGGCCCTCCGAAAGCGGCGGCGTAAACGGGCGTTTATATCGGCGCCAAGCATAGCGGGCGGAAGCGGCGAGGGGAAAGGCCGCGCCGTTCGCTGCGCGGGACCAATTTCGCATCTTTCACCGCGCTGGACCGTTGTCATCGCAGCACCCAGGAGGACGCTCATGGGGTTCAAGACGATGCTGGTGCATGTCGATACCGGCCGCAGCGCGTCGGCGCGGCTGAAATTCTCGGCCGATCTGGCGGCGCGCTTCTCAGCGTATGTCACCGGCCTCTATGTCCGCCGGCCATTCCAGGCGCCGGCCTTCACCGATGCCGGTCCGGCGATGGACAGCCTCTACCGGACCTACGAGAACGCTGCGAAGGCCGACGAGGCCCTCGCCACGGCGGCTTTCAGGGAGCTGATCGGCAGCACGAGTCTTTCAAGCGAATGGCGGGTGACCGACGGGTTGGCCGAGGAGGTCGTCGCCGCTCATGCCCGCTACGCCGACCTGGTGATCGTTGGCCAAGCCGAACCGGATGCCCCGGCAACGACGACGCCGGAGGACCTCGCCGAGACGGTCGCCATCTCAGGCGAGCGGCCGGTGCTGATCGTGCCGCATATCGGCGTGGCCAAGCCGCCGGGAAAGACGGTGCTGCTGTGCTGGAACGGCACCCGCGAAGCGGCGCGGGCGGCGACCGGCGCGCTGCCGATCCTCAAGACGGCCGACAAGGTGATCGTCCTGCTGATCGATCCCAGGAACGATGGCGATGAGCAGCCGGGTGCCGGCATCGCCCGATGGCTTGTCCGGCACGGTGTGAAGGCTACTGTTCAGCGCGATACCGCTGCCGAGTCCACCGTCGGCGGCGTGATCCTGTCACGCGCCGCCGATCAGGACGCCGATCTCATCGTCATGGGCCTCTACGGCCATTCGCGCGTGCGCGAGTGGGTGTTGGGCGGCGCCAGCCGCACGCTGTTGGCCAGCATGACGGTGCCGCTGCTCGTGGCGCATTGATGCGGTAGCTCGCGGAACACCTGCATCGGGTCTTGTGTTTCACGTGAAAAAACCATAGTTATTGACAAGCACTAGGGTGCTAGGCCATACTTGGCCCAGCTGCCGCTCTTTGCATCGTTCATCTGACGACATTGGAAGTGGGAATCCCCAGGGAAGCACCGTGCCCGCGCGAGCACGGGACTCCTCGGGGACCCGCCGAGACGTCGCGCGCGTCCGACGCTGGTGCTCCTACCCCCAATCCATAGGGGCTCAGCCTTTGGAGCAACACCACGCTCTCTGTCGGAAATACCGGGAATGCCGGAAAGTCTGAATTTTGCTGGCAGTGCATGCGTGCCGCGAAACTCAGGCTGTCGCCAACCGAATCACGTTCCACGACGCGGGTGCCAACGTTGCCTCGACATGCTCGCCGGCAGCGCGCACGGCGGCGAGCGGCTTGGGGACCACCCGGTCGGGAGTGTCCCTGGTATTGGTGGCTTTGAGGTCTGCATCGACGAGTTGCAGCGCCTGCTTGACGACGAGACCGCCCAGTCCGCCCGCGCTCAGCCTGAGGGGCAGGTCCTCACTGAGGCTGCGGTTCAGCGCGAACAAGGTGAGCGTGCCTGCCTTGTCGTCGTGCACGGCGGAGAGTTTCAGGTAGGGCGCCGCCGGGATGTCGAAGTAGTCGTTGATCGGTCCTTGCGGATCGTTGTAGCGGGCGGCGAAGGTCGGCGACTTGATCTCGGTGCGCAGCACGCGGCCGCGGCCCAGCCGGCTGAAGTGCTGGAAAGGATAAAAGATCGTCTGCCGCCAGGCCGGGCCGCCGGTCTCGGTCATGATCGGAGCGATGACGTTGACGAGCTGGGCGAGGCAGGCCGCCGTGACGCGGTCGGCATGGTTCAAGAGCGAGATGCAGCAGCCGCCGAAGGCCAGGGCGTCCTCCATGTTGTACTGCTCCTCGAGGATGGGTGGTGCCACCGGCCAGCCCTCCTTGACCCGGGCGGCGCGGTTGCGGCGCGTGCGGTACCAGATGTTCCATTCGTCGAAGCTCAGCATGATGCGCTTGGGCGAGCGGCGGCGGGCGGCGACCGCGTCGGCGATCGCCACCACCTCATCGATGAAATTGTCCATCAGGTCGACGCTGGCGAGGAAGGCCGGCGTGTCGCCGTCGTAGTTGTTGAGATAGGTGTGCAGCGAGATGTATTCGACGTGGTCGAACGTGTGCTGCAGCACGGTGTCCTCCCACGCGCCGAAGGTCGCCATGCGCCGCCCCGACGAGCCGCAGGCCGCCAGCTCGATCGAAGGGTCGATCCACTTCATCATCTTGGCCGCCTCGTGGGCGATGCGGCCGTATTCGTGGGCGGTCTTGGCCTCCATCTGCCACGGCCCGTCCATCTCGTTGCCGAGGCACCAGAATTTTACGCCATGCGGTTTGTCCCAGCCGTGGGTGCGGCGCAGCTCCGACAGCGTCGTGCCGCCGGGATGGTTGCAGTATTCGACCATGTTGCGGGCCGCATCGCCGGCGCGCGTGCCGAGATTGACGGCCAGCATCGGCTCGATGCCCGCGGCGCGGCACCAGTCGATGAATTCGTTGGTGCCGAACTGGTTGGTCTCGGTCGACATCCAGGCGAGGTCGAGGCGCCGCGGCCGCTCGGCCGACGGGCCGATACCGTCCTCCCAGTTGTAGCCCGAGACGAAGTTGCCGCCGGGATAGCGCATGATCGTCGGCGCCAGCTCGCGCACCAGCGCCAGCACGTCGCCGCGGAAGCCCTTGGCGTCCGCCGTCGGATGGCCGGGCTCGAAGATGCCGCCGTAGATGCAGCGGCCGAGATGCTCGAGGAAGGCGCCGAACAGGCGCGGATGGGTCGTGCCGATGGCGAAATCACGATGCAGGCGGACGTCGACGTTACGCATGGAAGAAAGCTCCGTTGGACGGGACTTCGGGCGACAGGACCGAGCTTTTGAGCAGCCGCGAATACTCGTGCTGCGGATCGTCGAGGACGGTCCGGGCGGGGCCGCTCTCCACCACCTTGCCCAGCCGCATGATCAGGATGCGGTCGCTGACCGAGTAGGCGGTGGCGAGGTCGTGGGTGATGTAGATGATCGACACGCCGGTGCGCACGCACAGGCCGCGCAGCAGGCTGACGATCGAGGCGCGGAGCGAGGCGTCGATCATCGACACCGGCTCGTCGGCCACCAGGAGCGCCGGCCGCGACACCAGCGCGCGCGCGATCGCCACGCGCTGCAGCTGGCCGCCCGACAGCTCGTGCGGATAGCGTCGCCGCACCTCGGCCAGCGACAGGCCGACGTCGCGCAGCGCCCGGTCGGCGGCGGCTTCGATGTCGGCTGGCGCCGCGAGGCCCGCCATGTGCCGGGCGGTGGCAAAGAGGTAGCGATCGACGCGCTTCATCGGATTGAAGGCCTCGAACGGATTCTGGAAGATCGGCTGCACCTGCCGCATGAAGGCAAGCCGGGCCGCCGTGCCGCGCACCGCGCTGAGGTCGGTGCCGCGGAAGCGGATCGCGCCGGCGCTGGGCGACACCATGTTGAGGATCATGCGGGCGAGCGTCGTCTTGCCGCTGCCCGATTCGCCGATGACCGTCACGATCTCCGGCTGGCCCTCGTCGAGCCGCAGGTCGACCCCGTCCACGGCAACGACACGGCGTCGCGACAGCAGCCCGCCGCTGGAATAGACGCGCCTCACGCCATCGACCTCGAGCAGGGGCGCGCTCATGGCGGCATCACCTGGTCGCTGTGGAAGCAGGCGGCGCGGTGGCCGGGCGCGAGCTCCGTCATGGGCGGCGCCTCGCGTTGGCAGATGTCGCTGGCCAGCGGACAGCGCGGATGGAAGCGGCAGCCGGACGGCGGGTCGGCAAGGTTGGGCGGAGCGCCGGTCAGCCCTTCCTTGGGCGCGGCGTCGCCCAGGCGCGGCAGGCTCGCGATCAGGTGCGCGGTGTAGGGGTGACGCGGCCGGCGGAAGACGTCGGCCGTGCGGCCCTCCTCGACCAGGCGGCCGCCGTACATGATGCCCAAACGGTCGGTGAGGTTGGCGTGCACCGCCATGTCGTGGGTGACGAAGATGACCGAGGAACCCAGCTCGCGCTGCACCGAATGGATCATCGCCAGCACGCCCTTCTGCACGACGACGTCGAGCGCCGTGGTCGGCTCGTCGGCGATGATGAATTCGGGCCGGCAGACGGTGGCGAGCGCGATGGTCACGCGCTGGCGCATGCCACCCGAGAGCTGGTGCGGATAGGCATCGAGCACGTCGGGCTCGAGATGCAGGCGTCGCAGGTGGGCGCGCACGATGTCGAGGAACTCCGCCTTCGACCGGCCGATGTGGCGGAAGGCGAAGTCGACGAAGGCGTGGCGCACCCGGCGCACCGGGTTCAGCACGTTCATCGAGCCCTGCATGATGTAGCTCAGCCGCTTCCAGCGGATGTCGCGCAGCTCCTCGCGGCTGGCGCCATGCATGTCGATCCGCTGGTCCTTGAAATTGAAGACCACCGAGCCCGCCAGCACCTCGAGCGGCGGCTGGATGGCGTTGGCGATGGTCTTGATGAGCGTGGTCTTGCCGCAGCTCGATTCGCCCGCCAGGCCGTAGATCTCGCCGGCCTCGACACAGAGGTCGACATCGTCGACCGCGCGCACCTCGCGGCGGATGCCGAACGCCGCGGTGCGGTAGTAGGCGCGCAGGCCCGAGACTTCCAGGACGGGCGCGCTCATCCTTCGCTCCGGCCGAGGCGGCTGCGCGGGTCGATGTGTTCGTTCATCGACACGGCCAGCAGGAAGAGGCCGATGAAGGTCAGGATCACCAGCAGCACGGGGAAGAAGATCCACCACCAGATGCCGGCGACCAGGGCGGTGTGCTGGTTGGCCCAGTAGATCAGGACGCCGACGGTCGGGGTGTTTATGTCGGTGAACCCCAGAACCGACAGCGTCACTTCGAAGCCGATCGACCAGTTGATGTTGTTCATGGTGGTCGAGAACACGATCGGCAGCACGTAGGGAAGGTGCTCCTCGACCAGGATCCGGCGCATGCTCATGCCCGAGAAGATGCCGGTTTCGGTGAACTCGCGGGTGCGCAGGCTGAGCGCGACCGAACGGATCAGGCGCGCGTCGTAGGCCCAGCCCAGGCACGCCATCATCAGCGCCAGAAGGCCCCACGACATGTGGTCCTTCATGACGAAGTAGAACAGCACCAGGATGGGAAACAGCGGGATGACGATGAAGGTGTCGTTGATCGACATCAGCGCCCGGTCGACCAGGCCGCCCGAGTAGCCCGCGACCAGGCCGATGACCAGCGCCAGGATCCGGCTGATCACGGCGACGGTGATGCCGAACAGCAGCGTGTTGCGGATGGCGAAGGTCAGCAGCCAGAACAGGTCCTGACCGCGCGACGTCGTGCCCATGAGATTGGTCCACGACGGCGGCAGGTCGGGCGGCACGACGAACGAATCGTTGGGTGGATAGGGCGAGACGAACGACAGCAGGGCGAACAGCGTCACCAGCGACAGCAGCACGATGCCGGCGGCGAACTGGCGGTTGAGGCGCAGCAGGTCGATGAAGATGCGGCCCATGCTCAGCGCACCTTCACGCGCGGATCGAGCAGCGGATAGAGCAGGTCGATCAGCAGCACGGCCAGCGACACCGCCACGATCGACACCGTGGTGATGCCCAGCACCAGGCTGTAGTCGCCGACATGGACGGCCGACACCAGGAGCGTGCCGACGCCGGGATAGCCGAACACCTGCTCGGTGATGATGGCGCCGTTGAAGATGGCGCCGAGCGACATGGCGAGCCCGGTGACCTGCGGCACCAGGGCGTTGCGCATGACGTAGGAGCCGAGGATGCGGCCGCGCTTCACGCCGCCCAGCTCGGCATAGGTGACGTAGTCCTCGGTGACGATGTTGGAGACCAGCGAGCGCATGCCCATGAACCAGCCGCCCAGCCCGACCAGCGCCAGCGAGCAGACCGGCAGGATGGCGTGGCTCAGCAGGCTGCCGATGAATTCCCAGCTCCAGTCGCGGGTCATGTTCATCTTGTAGCCGCCGCTGATCGGCAGCACCGGCCACAGGTAGCCGAACACGATGAGCAGCAGGAAGGCCACGATGTAGTAGGGGATGGGATGGAAGGCCATCGCCAGCAGGCCGGCGAGGCGCAGAGTGCGGTTCTTGGCGTAATAGCCGGCAAGCCCGCCCAGCAGGTTGCCGAGCGCCCAGGTGAGCAAGGTCGAGACCACCAGCAGCGACACCGTCCACGGCAACGCGCGACCGATCAGCACCGACACCGGCGTCGGGAAGGCCGAGAGCGACGGTCCGAAGTCGCCGACAGCGACGCGACGCCAGAACGCGACATACTGCTCGGCAAGGTCACCCTCGAGGCCATAGAGCTCCCTGAGCGACTGGCGCATCAGCGCGATCGCCTCGGGGCTGGTGCTGCCGAACTGAGTGGCGGCGGCGATCGACTGCTCGACCGGGTCGATCGGCGTTGCGTGCGTGACGATGAAGGCGATGTTGATGCCGATGAACACGACCAGGGCGAACTGGCCGAGGCGGCCCAGCAGGTAGAGGGGATAGCCTGAGATCATACCTCCCCCGTCTTACGGGGGAGGTGCCCCGCCTTGCGGGGCGTAGGGGGAAAGCCCCAAAGGTGATGCTCGAACATTTCAGATCTGAAACCAGCAGATACTTCGACTGGGGCTTTCCCCCTCCGGCCCTTCGGGCCACCTCCCCCGTGTGACGGGGGAGGCACCGTTGTTCACTGCTTCGGCTTCAGCTTCACCATCATGTACTTGGTGTTGGCCCAGTTGGGCACCGGATCGGTGTAGGGCGCCGTCGCGGCGTTGGGGTAGCCGGTCCAGTAGGTGTCGTCCATCACGGTGAAGACGTTGTACGACATCAACGGAATGGTCGGCATCTCGCGCACCACGAGCTTCACGTACTCGCGGCCGAGCTCGAGGCCCTTGGGATCGTCGAAGGCGGTCTGCCGCACCTGCTCGATGATCTTGTCGAGTTCCGGGTTGGTCCAGCGCTGCCAGTTGCGCGGCGGTTGCGGCTTGCCGGGCTGGGCAACGAACTGCGAGTGCCAGCTGTCGAGGAAAAATGACAGGTCGGGATGGCCGCCCCAGGTCTCGACGCTCCAGGTGATCATGGCCTCGTAGTCGCCGGCGGCGCGGCGGTCGACCATGCTGCCCTGCGCCACCACGGTCGTGGCGTCGATGCCGAACTGGCGCCATTGCTGGGTGATCATGCTGCCGGCGCGGGTCATGACCGGCCGGCCTTCGCCCTCGACCGTCAGCCGGATGACGAACGGCTTGCCGTCGGGCATGAACCACTTGTCGCCTTTCTTGGCAAAGCCGGCGCGCTCCAGCAGCTCCTGCGCGGCCTGCGGGTTTGGCTTCCACCAGCCGCGACCGAACGACTTGGCGATCTCATCCGCGCTGTTCGGGATCTGATCGCCGAGCGAGGGCCGCAGGCTGTCGGCGATCTGCTTGCCGATGGTGGGATCGTACGGCCTGAGCTTGCGCTTGCCGGTGTCGATCTCGAAATCCTTCAGCCAGGCCTCGAGCGGTGCGTGGTAGACGTCCGGCGCCGAGCCGGTGGGCGGCACGCCGATCGCCGAGATGGTCGCGGCACCCCGGTACGACGCCATCGACACGGCCTTGATGTCGATCAGCAAAGCCAGCGCCCAGCGCACGTCACGGCTCTTGAACATCTCGTTCTGGGCATTGAGCACGACGGCCGGCAAGGTCGGATCGGGATGGGCGTAGGGGAACCCCTTGAACCAGCCGTGCGACGACTTCGACT
>JAKFVH010000073.1 GCA_021732285.1 Reyranella sp.
GGTGGCCGTAATCGTCGATCACCGTGATGCCGTGCGCCTCGCCGGTCTTGGTGAAGCGCCGCTTGACGCCGGCGAAGCCCGCCAGCGCCCGGCGGATGGTCTCGTCGGGCAGGCCCATCTCCTGGGCGACGGCGACGGCGGCCAGCGCGTTCTGCACGTTGTGCTGGCCGAACATCGGCAGGCGCAGGTCGACGATGGTGCGCGTTTCATTGGTCGCGCGGTTCTGCACCATGACGTCGAAGTCGGCGCCGCCGCGGTCGAGCTTGAGATTGACGGCGCGGATGTCGGCGTTGGCCCCGGTTCCGTAGGTGATGATGCGGCGGTCGGCGATGCGCGGGATCAGCGCCTGAACCTCGGGATGGTCGGCGCACAGCACGGCGAAGCCGTAGAACGGGATGTTCTCGACGAAGCGCACGAAGGCGTCGCGCAGCGCGTCAAAGGTGCCGTAGTGGTCGAGATGCTCGGGATCGACGTTGGTGACGACGGCGATGACGGCGGGCAGGCGCAGGAACGAGCCGTCCGATTCGTCGGACTCGACCACCATCCAGTCGCCGCCGCCCAGGCGGGCGTTGGTGCCGTAGGCGTTGATGATGCCGCCGTTGATGACCGTGGGATCGAGCCCGCCGGCGTCGAGCATGGCGGCGACCATCGAGGTCGTCGTCGTCTTGCCGTGGGTGCCGCCGATTGCCACCGACCATTTGAGCCGCATCAGCTCGCCCAGCATCTCGGCGCGGCGCACCACCGGCAGCAGGCGGGAGCGGGCGGCCAGCACCTCGGGATTGTCCTTCTTGACGGCGCTCGACACGACCACGACCTGGGCGCTGGCGATGTTGTCGGCGCGATGGCCGATCGCGACCTTGATGCCGATCTCCTGAAGCCGGCGCGTGTTGGCGCCGTCGGCGATGTCGCTGCCCTGCACCTTGTAGCCGAGATTGTGCAGCACCTCGGCGATGCCCGACATGCCGATGCCGCCGATGCCGACGAAGTGGATCAATCCGAGATCGAGCGGCATTGCCCTCATGTAGCGACTCCAGTCATTTCGCCGACGAGATCGGCAAGGCGTGCGGCGGCGTCCGGCTTGGCCGCGGCGTGGGCGGCAGCGGCCATGTCGGCCAGCAGCTGCGGGGTCTCGAACAGGCGCGCCAGATGGCCGGCGAGCGCCGCGGCCGTGAACTCCGCGTGCGGCATCACGATGCATGCGCCCGCCGCCTCGAAGGCGCGGGCATTGGCGGTCTGGTGATCGTCGGCGGCATAGGGATAGGGCACCAGGATCGACGGCCGGCCGATGGTCGCGAGCTCGGCCACCGTCGAGGCGCCGGCGCGGCCGATCACCAGATGCGCCGCCGCCAGACGCTGCGGCAGGTCGGAGAAGAACGGCGCCAGCTCGACGACGACGCCGCCGCGCGTGTAGCGCTGGCGCACCTTGTCGAAGTCCTCCGACCGGCACTGCTGGACCAGGCGGATGCGCGAGCGCAACGCCTGCGGCAACGAGAGGATCGCCTCGGGCACGACCTGGCTGAACGAGGTCGCCCCCTGGCTGCCGCCGAACACCACGAGGTCGATGACGCGGCCCGCGGCCGGCGCGCGGTAGGGCTGGTCGCGCAGCTGGCGCACGGTCTCGCGCACCGGATTGCCGACCAGGCGGGCGCGGCCGTCGCCGTCGGCGATGAAGCGGGTGTGATCGAACGAGGTGGCGATGCGCTCGACGCCGCCCAGCACCATGCGATTGGCCCGGCCCAGCACGGCGTTCTGCTCGTGCAGCATCGCCGGCAGGCGGCGCAGGCGGGCGGCCACCATGGTCGGCACGCAGGCATAGCCGCCGAAGCCGACGACGGCCGAGGGGCCGATGCGGCCGAGCGCCAGCCAGGCGTCGAACAGGCCGAGCCCGAGGGACATCATGGCCTTCAGCCGCTGGCCCAGCGAACCGCTGGGGCTGGCGGAATGGATGTAGTGGATCGGCCGGTGCGACAGCGCGCCCTGCCACTGGCGGCCGCGCGAATCGGTGACCAGGGTGAACGGCACGCCGCGCGCCTCGAGCTCGCCAGCGAGCGCCTCGGCAGGGAACACGTGCCCGCCGGTGCCGCCCGCCGCCAGGACCACGGGACGCAGCTCAGCCATCACACCGCCTCCCGGAGGCCAGCGTGCTCGCGCGTCAGCGACAGCATCATGCCGAGGCAGATCGCCATCGCCAGCGCCGAGGAGCCGCCATAGGAGATGAACGGCAGGGTCATGCCCTTGGCCGGGATGAGCTGGATGGTCGAGGCCATGTTGATGGCGGCCTGCAGGCCGAACTGCACGGCAAGGCCGGTGGCGGCCAGCGTGATGAACAGGCTGGTCTCCTTCGAGGCGCGCGACATCGAGCGCATGGTGACGAAGGCGAACAGCGCCAGGATCATCAGGCAGACGACGAGGCCGAATTCCTCGCCGGCGACGGCCATCACGAAGTCGGTATGGGCGTCGGGCAGCTGCGCCTTGACCGTGCCTTCGCCTGGGCCGCGGCCGAACAGCGAGCCGTTCATGAAGGCATCGAGCGAGGTGTTGACCTGGTAGTTGTCGCCCGACGAGGGATCGAGAAAGCGGTCGAAGCGGCTGCGCACGTGATGGAAGGTGAAGTAGGCACCGACCAGCCCGGCCGCGCCGCCCATCACGCCGAAGGCCGCGACCCACATCGGCAGGCCGACGACGAAGAGCTGGGCGGCCCACACCAGCGCCACCACCACGCTCATGCCGAGGTCGGGCTGCATCACCAGCAGCGCCAGCACGCCGCCGACCAGCAGGGTCGAGAGGATGTAGCCCGACGCCCGCCGCTCGGCGCGGCTCTGCGCCAGCAGCCAGGCCGAGATCACCGCCAGACTCGGCTTCACGAACTCCGAGGGCTGCACGCTCGACAGGCCGGGCACCGAGATCCAGCGTCGCGCGCCCTTGATCTCGACGCCGATGACGAAGGTGGCGGCCAGCAACAGCACGCTGCCGCAGAACACCAGCAGCGCAACCCGCCTGATGTGGCGCGGCGAGGCGAGCGAAATCGCCAGCATCAGCATCAGGGCGATGGGCAGGAAGAAGAACTGGCGCTTGGCGAAGATGAAGGAATCGGCGCCGATGCGCTCGGCGGCGGGCGGCGAGGCGGCGAGCGTCAGCATGACGCCGAAGGCGATGATGCCCAGGATGGCGCCCAACGACCAACGGTCGACGGTCCACCACCACTGGCCGATCACGCTGCGGTCATCGCGCGGTACCTGGATCACGCTGCTCTCCCCAAAACCTGCGCGCCCGGCAAGGCGCGCGCCATGGCGCGGAACGCATCGCCACGGTGCTCGTAGCTCTTCCACTGATCCCATGAGGCGCAGGCCGGCGACAGCAGCACCACGGCGTCACCTTTGGCTTCGTGCTGCGCGCGCTCATGCGCGGCGTCGAGCGCCGACTTCAGGTCGCCGCAGCGGCTGTAGGCGATCTTGCCCTCGAGCTGGCCGGCGAACAGCTCGGTCGCCTCGCCGATCAGGAAGGCATGGCGGATGCGGTCGAACCACGGCGCGAGCGGCGCCACGCCGCCCTCCTTCGCCTGGCCGCCCAGGATCCAGTAGATGTCGTGGTAGGACGACAGCGCGCGCGCCGTGGCGTCAGCGTTGGTCGCCTTGCTGTCGTTGACGTAGACGACGGTGCCGACGGACGCGACGCGCTCCTGGCGATGCGGCAGGCCGGGATAGGTCTCCAGCCCGGCGACGATCCTCTCGCGCGGCACGCCAAGCCAGCGGCAGGCCGCCCAGGCGCAGGCGGCGTTCTGGGCGTTGTGGTCGCCCGGCAGGGTCGGCACGTCGGCGAAACCGACGGTGTAGCCATCGGCATCGACCAGCATGCCGGCGCGGTAGGAGATGCCGCCGGCGACCGGCGTCTCGAGCTTCACCGGCACGGCCGCGATGCCGCGCTTGATCAGCTTGGCATAGACGGCGCGCGAGGGCTGGTCGTCGACGCCGATCACGGCGCAGTCGCGGACCTGCTGGCGGGCGAAGATGTTCTCCTTGGCGGCGACATAGCCCGAGAGATCGCCATGGCGATCGATGTGGTCGGGCGTGATGTTGAGCCACACCGCGACATGGGCGTGGAAGGTCTCCAGCAATTCGAGCTGGTAGGACGACAGTTCCAGCACGTAGACGCCATCGGCGCCGAGCGGCGCGAGATCGAGCGCGCCGCGGCCGATATTGCCGCCGACCTCGCAGCGCACGCCGGCCTCGTCGAGGATATGGCCGATCAGCGCCGTCGTCGTCGACTTGCCGTTGGTGCCGGTGATGGCGACGTACTTCGCCTTGTCCTGGGCTCTGGCCAGCAGCTCGACGTCGCAGATGATCTTCTTGCCGGCGGCGCGCGCCGCGGCGGCCACGGGATGCGGCTTGGGAAAGGTGCTGGGAATGCCCGGGCTGATGACCAGCGCGGTGATACGCGACCAGTCGACGCCCGCGGGATCGGCGACGTTCAGGCCGGCCGCCGCGGCGGCCTCGCGCGAGGCGGCGTTGTCGTCCCAGCAGATGGTGTCGATGCCGGCCGCCTTCAGGGCGCGTCCGGTCGCCAGGCCGGAGCGCGCGAGCCCCAGCACGACGAACGACGAACCTTTCAGGATGCCGAGATCGATCATCCTTACCTCAACTTCAGGGTGGCAAGGCCGGCCATCGCCAGGATGGCGGCGATGATCCAGAAACGGAAGACGATGGTGGGCTCGGCCCAGCCTTTCTGCTCGAAGTGATGGTGCAGCGGCGCCATGCGAAAGACGCGGCGGCCGGTCCATTTGTAGGACAGGACCTGGACGATCACCGAGACGGTCTCGAGCACGAACAGTCCGCCCACGATCGCCAGCACGATCTCGTGCTTGGTGACGACGGCGACCGCCCCCAGCGCGCCGCCGATGGCGAGTGAGCCGGTGTCGCCCATGAACACCATGGCCGGTGGAGCGTTGAACCACAGGAAGCCCAGGCCCCCGCCGATCAGCGCGGCCAGCAGCACAGCGAGCTCGCCCGAGCGCGGCACGTGGTGGAGATAGAGGTAGTTGGTGAGGATGGTGTTGCCCACCACGTAGGCGATCAGGCCGAACACCGCCGAGGCCATGATCACCGGTCCGATGGCGAGACCGTCGAGGCCGTCGGTCAGGTTGACGGCGTTGGAGGCGCCGACCATGACCAGGGTCGCGAAGGCGAGGAAGCCGACGATGCCCAGCGGCAGCAGCACGTCCTTCAGGAACGGCAACGCCATCGTGTAGCGCAGCGCCGAGGGCGAGGCCTGGGCGATCAGGTAGGCGGCGATAGCGGCTACCACGACCGAGATCGTGAGCTTGATCTTGCCCGGCACGCCCTTGGGGTTCTTCTTGGTGACCTTGAGGTAGTCGTCCCAGAAGCCGACTGCGCCGAAAGCCAGGGTGACGGCGAGCACGATCCAGACATAGCGGTTGGTGAGATCGGCCCACAGCAAGGTCGCCACCGTGAGGGTGATCAGGATCAGGAGCCCACCCATGGTGGGCGTGCCTTTCTTGGTGAGGTGCGTGGCCGGGCCGTCGCTGCGAATCGGCTGGCCCTGCGCCTGCTTGCTGCGCAGCCAGCGGATCAGCCCGCCGCCGATCAGGAAGCTCAGCACCAGCGCCGTCAGGAACGCCGCAATGGACCGGAACGTCAGATAACGGAACAGGTTGAACGGGCTGAAGATGTCCGCCAGCGGATAGAGAAGATTGTAGAACATCTAGCGTCCTACCTCGCCGCCACTGGCCGCCAGGATGGCGTCGACGACATGCTTCATCTTTGAACCCAGCGAACCCTTCACCGCGATCACATCTCCTGCCTGCAACGCCGCCGCGACCTCGCCGGCGAGTGCCATTGAATCCGGCCGGTGCACGCCACGCTGCGCCGGCTCGAGCTTGCGCCACAGCGCCTCCATGTGCGGCCCGCACAGGAAGACCCGTGTGGCGCCGCTGGCCGCCACCGCGTCGGCGAGGCCGGCATGGAAGGCGTCGGCGCCCTCGCCCAGCTCGCGCATGTCGCCCAGCGCCAGCAGCCGGCGGCCGCCCTTGGCCGGTTCGGTGCGCGCCAGGATGGCGAGCATGGCGCGAACCGACATCGGGTTGGCGTTATAACTCTCGTCCAGAAGCTCGACCGTGCCGGTGCCGAACTTCAGGAACCGCCGCGCCCCGCGCCCCGGCGATGCCGAAACGCCGGCGAGCGACGCGGCCGCCTGCTCGACATCCGCGCCCAGCGCCTCGGCGACGGCCAGCGCTGCGATGCTGTTCAGCACCCAGTGCTCGCCGGCCGCGCCCAGCCGATACTCGATGCGGCGGCCATGGATCAAGGCGACAACATCGCTGCCCGAATCCTGCAGGCTGCAGGAGACAAGCCGCGCCTCCGCCGTCTCGCCGCGGCCGAAGCCGACGATGCGCGACACGCCAAAACGACGGGCGTGCCCCACCAACCGCTCGTAATGCTTGCCGTCGCGATTGAGCACGGCCACTGCACCTTGGGCCATGCCGGCGAACAGGCAGGCCTTCTCGTCGGCGATCGCCTCTTCAGAGCCCATGAAGCCGATATGCGCCGGCCCGACATTGGTCACGACGCCGACATGGGCCTCGACCTGGCGGGCCAGCGGCTCGATCTCGCCGGGATGGTTCATGCCGATCTCGAACACGCCGTAGCGCGCCTCGCGCGGCAGGCGGGCGAGACTGATGGGCACGCCGACATGGTTGTTGAACGAGGCGGCGCTGGCCGAGGTCGGCGCCTGGGCCGACAGCATGGCGCGCAAGGCATCCTTGGTGCTGGTCTTGCCGACCGAACCGGTGACGCTGGCGATGCGCGCCTTGCTGCGCCGGCGGGCGGCACGGCCGAGACCCTCCAGCGCCTTCATGGTGTCGGGCACACGGATCAGCGTGCCGCCCGCATTCTCGACGTCGCGCGACACGACCGCGGCCGCGGCGCCGCGCTTCATCGTCTCGGCCACGAAGCCGTGACCGTCGGTCGTCTCGCCCTTCAGGGCAAAGAACAGATCGCCCTTGCCGACGGCGCGGCTGTCGAAGGTGACGCCGTTGACCTCGAACGGCGCGGCGATGGCCGCGCCGAGCGCCCGAGCCACCTCATCGGAGGTCCAGAGCGCGCTCACGACACCGCCTCGGCGAACTCGCGCGCCACCTCGGCGTCATCGAAGTGGTGTGTCACGCCCTTGATGGTCTGGCCGGTCTCGTGGCCCTTGCCCGCGATCAGCAGCAGATCGTCCTTGCTCCTGAGCGAGGCCATGCCACGCTCGATGGCGGCGTGCCGGCCGTCGCGCACCTCGATCCAGTTGCGCCGGTCGGCGGGAATGCCGCGCACGATCTCGGTGCGGATCGCCTCGGGCTCCTCGCTGCGCGGGTTGTCGTCGGTCACCAGGGTGAGATCGGCGAGGCGCGTGGCGATCTCGCCCATCACCGGCCGCTTGGCGCGGTCGCGATCGCCGCCGCAGCCGAACACCACGACCAGCCGGCCGTGCGCGAAGGGCCGCAAGGTCGTGAGCACGGTCTCCAGCGCCTCGGGCTTGTGGGCGTAGTCGACATAGACATTGGCGCCGGTGCGATGGCGCGCGACGAGCTGCAGGCGGCCGGGTGCGCCAGTGACGCTGCCCAGCGCCTCGACCGAATGGCCGACATCGCCGCCGGTCGCCACGGCCAGCGCCAGCGCGCCCAGCGCATTGGAGGCCTGGAAGCCGCCGACCAGCGGCAGCTCGATGCCGTGCAGCTCGCCCAGGATCTCGACCGCCAAATGCTGGCCGGCCGACGTCGCCCGGTCCTTGAGCAGGCGGAACTCGCGGCCCTTGGCGCCGTATGTCCAGCAGCGGATGCCGCGGCTTTGGCAGATCGCCACGAGGGCCTGGGCGCGATCGCTGTCGGCGTTGATCACCGCCGTGCCGCTTTCCGGCAGCAGGCTGTCGAACAGCCGTGCCTTGGCGGCGAAGTAGGTCTCCATCGAGGCGTGATAGTCGAGATGCTCGTGCGTCAGGTTGGTGAAGCAGGCGGCCGACAGTTTCAGCCCGTCGAGACGATGCTGGTCCAGCCCGTGGCTCGATGCCTCGATGGCGAGATGGGTGACGCCCTGGCGCGCCAGGATCGCCAGATCTTCGTGGAGCTGCACCGGATCCGGCGTGGTCAGGCCGGCGTCGCGCGTCAGGCCGGGAGAGAAGATGCCGAGCGTGCCCACGCTCGCTGCCTTCAGGCCGAGGCTCGCCCAGATGTGGCGCACGAAATGGACGGTCGAGGACTTGCCGTTGGTGCCGGTCACTGCCGCGATTGTCGCCGGCTGCGTGCCGGCGAAGGCCGCGGCCATCAGCGCCACGCGCCGCCGCGGATTGGCGTCGCGGATGACGACGACCGAGGGATCGATGGGCGCCAGGTTGGCGTCGGGCGCGGCCAGGATGGCGACCGCGCCGCGCTTCACCGCCTCGGCGACGAAGGCCGCGCCGTCCTGCCGGTTGCCGGCGAGGGCAGCAAAAAGGAACCCCGGCCCGACCTTGCGCGAGTCGAGGGTCAAGCCAGCGAGCGCGGGGTCACTCCCCCCACCCGGCCTTCGGCCACCCTCCCCCATCTGATGGGGGAGGGCTGGGGTGGGGGAAGCGCTTGCCCGCATCAGGTCACTCAGCAGCAACGCGACGCACTCCCGTTTGGGGTGCGGCCGCGGCCTGATTGGGGCCGGGCCGTACCGGCAGAGCCTTACGCTGTTCCTGGGCGCCACGATGGCGGGCACTCGCCGGGACGAACTGCGGCGGCGTCACCGGCGCCGGCACGGGCGTCGAGGCGATCTCGATGGGCGGCAGGCCCTGCTTCAGGTCGCCCGGCAGGATGCCGTAGAGCGATGCCATCCCTTCGATGATGACCTTCACCGAAGGCGCCGCCACCCAACCCGCCGTCGCATAGCCGTAGGTATCCTTCGTACCCTTGGGCTCGTCGATCGACACCAGGATGACGAACTTCGGATCGTTCATCGGGAACACCCCAACGAACGAGCTGATTAGGGCTTTTTGGCGGTAGCCGCCGCGCGACGGCTTCTCGGCCGTGCCGGTCTTGCCGCCAACCTCGTAGCCTGGCACGTCGGCGTTCTTGCCGGTGCCCTCGACTGCGTTCAGGCGCAGCAGCTGGCGCATCATCACCGAGGTCTTGGGCTGGATGACGCGGCGGCCGGGGTCGCTGGCAGCGGTCCGCTTGACCAGGCTCGGCTGGTACAGGGTGCCGCCGTTGACGACGGCGGCCGAGCCGGTCGCGAGATGCAGCGGCGTCACCGAGATGCCATGCCCGAAGGCGATGGTCATGGTGTTGATCTTCATCCAGTTGCGCGGATAGAGCGGCGACGCCACCTCGGTGAGCTGGGTGTTGAGCGGCTTCAGGAAGCCGATCTTGTCGAAGAAGGCGCGCTGGGTGTCACTGCCCATCTCGACCGCCATCTTGGCCGAGGCGATGTTGGACGAGAACTTGAACAGCTCCGGCACGGTGAGCGGCCGGCGCTGGGCATGGTCGTCGTTGATGGTGAAGCGGTCGATCTTGATCGGCGAGGTCGCGTCGAACACCGAGGTCAGCGTGACCCGGCCGGTGTCGAGCGCCATCGCCGTGTTGAAGATCTTGAAGGTCGAGCCCTGCTCGTAGACGCCAAGCGTGGCGCGGTTGAACAGCGCCTCGTTGGTGATGGTCTTGGCCGTGTTGGGATCGTAGGTCGGCAGCGAGGCCATGGCGAGGATCTCGCCGTTGGTCGCGTCCATGACGACGGCGGTGGCGCCGATCGCCGAGAACTTCTCGACGGCGCGGGCGATCTCGCGCTCGACCAGGCGCTGCAGGCGGAGATCGATGGCCAGCTGCAGCGTCTCGCCGCTCTGCAGCTGCTGGTCGAAGTAGCGCTCGACGCCGGCCAGGCCGGCATTGTCGACGCTGGCATAGCCCAGGATATGCGCCGCCGCCGTGCCTTGCGGGTAGAGCCGGCGTTCCTCGGCCTGGAATTCCAGGCCGGGAATGCCGAGCCGGTTGACGCGGTCGTGCTCGCGCGGGCTCAAGCCGCGCTTCACCCAGACGAAGGTCTTGTCCTCCTCGAGCTTGGTGCGGACGTCGTCGTACTTGAGGTCAGGCAGCGCCGAGACGATCTTCTTGGCGGCGTCCTGCGGGTCGAGCAGCAGGCGCGGATTGACGAAGGCCGACATCACCGGCACCGACGTCGCCAGCACGGCGCCGTTGCGGTCGACGATGTCGGCACGCTCCGACTGGATCGAGCCGCCGCGCGCGGCGACGCGCTGCGTCGGCTCGGCGCCATCGCGCAGCAGCGACACGTAGCCCATGCGCAGCGCAATAGCGACGAACATCACGGCGAACAGCCCTGATGCGATGACCAGGCGCTGGCGGGCGGTCTCCTGGGCATCGCCCTTGAGCCGCTCCTGCGCCGATCCGTAACGCGCGCCGGCCGCCGCGTTTGCCGCGGCGGCCGGGTCGGGCGAGGCTCGCTTGCGCCACAGCTTCATCGACGGTCCTTTTCGTTTCTCGAAAGGATCTCATCGATGGAGACCGCGGCGCTCTGGCCATCGCCAACCGGACCCGCTGTTGCCGGCTCTTGAATCAAGGCCGGTCGAGGGGGCGTCGAGGGTCCGGTCGTACGCCCTGGAGGGGGTGCGGAGGCCGGCGAGGGGCTGCCGGCCTCCGCTGCGACGCGACCACCACCGGGCAAGCTCGACGAGGGGACGTCGTTGCCCGTTCGTGGGGGGGAAGGGAGTGGTGGATCGCGACGCGGGGGCTGTGAATCTGCTGGAGGTTTCAGGGAATCGAGCCGCACGACCTGCTTGATCGAGGCGGGCTCGAGCTTGAGATGTTTTATGGCGAGCTTCTCGACGCGCTCGGCCTCGTTGAGGTGAGCCCATTCGACCCGCAGGATGTGCGTGGCCTGCTGGCTCTCGACGATCTTCTGGTTGGTGCGGTCGATCTTCTCCTCGAGGTCCGCCACCTTGTATTTCACGGTGAACAGACCGATCGCGGTGGCGACCGCGGCTATCGACCAGAACACGAGTCCGCGATGGATCATGCGCGGCCTCCAATCTTTTCAGCGACGCGCAGGCGCGCGGAACGGGCGCGCGGATTGGCGGCGATCTCGGAGGCCGACGGCGAGACCGGCTTGCGCGTGAGATCGCGCAACCTCGCAGCCTCGGCATCGGCGCGCGGCGGCGCATGGCGCGACGGACCGGGCGTGCGGCCGGCACGGCTGCGCACGAACTCCTTCACGGCGCGGTCTTCCAGCGAATGGAAGGAGACGACGGCGAGACGTCCACCGGGCGCCAGCACCTGCTCCGCCGCCGCCAGGCCCCGCTCAAGCTCGCCCAGCTCGTCGTTCACGGCGATGCGCAGTGCCTGGAAGGTACGGGTGGCAGGGTCGCTCTCGTCCCTGCCCTGCGGGCCGACGGCGCGGCGCACAATCTCGGCCAGCTCGCCGGTGGTCTCGATGCGCTTCGTCTTGCGCGCCTCGACGATGGCGCGCGCCACGCGGCGGCTGCGACGCTCCTCGCCGTAGCGGAAGATGATGTCGGCCAGCTCGGCTTCGTCGGCGTCGTTCACCAGGTCGGCGGCCGACGGTCCGTTCTTCTCCATGCGCATGTCGAGCGGGCCGGAGGCGCGGAACGAGAAGCCGCGATCGGCCTGGTCGAACTGCATGGAGGAAACGCCGAGGTCGAGCGCCACTCCATCGACGTCGTCGACGCCTTCGGCCGACAACAGGTCGGCCATGTCGCCGAAGCGGCCTTCGATCAGGCGCAGCCGCGGCGCATAGCGCTCGGCAAGGGCGCGGCCGGCGCCGATGGCATCGGGATCGCGATCGATGGCGATCACCTGGCAGTCGGCGCGATCAAGCATGGCCGTGGTGTAGCCGCCGGCGCCGAAGGTGCCGTCGACATAGCGGCCGCCGTCGCGCGGCTGCAGGGCGTCGACAACCTCATTCAAGAGGACGGGGATATGACGCTCGCTCATGCGTCGCCCCCGAGGCCGCGCACGAAGGCGGCCATCTTGTCTCGATCGGTATCGCGGCGGGCCTGCCAGCGGCCCGGATTCCACAGCTGGAACTTGTCGCCCTTGCCGACCAGCATCACGCCGTCGGACACCTCGAGCACGCTCGCGAACTCGGCCGGCAGCGAGAAGCGGCCGTCGGGCTCCATGGCGATGGTGCGGGCGGAGGCGGACAGGTAACCGGCGGGATCGAAGGCCTCGTCGTCGAGCGCGACCTTGAGGGCGCCCTTGGGGCCAAGCGCCTCGGCACGCAGCCGGTCGAGCATGGCGTCAAAGCCGGCGCGCGAATTTCCGTTCACCACGCCCGACAGGTTGGGCGAGTGATAGAGCACGAAAGCACCACGGTCGTCGGCCGGCAGCTCGTCGCGAAAGGCGGCGGGCAACAAGACCCTGCCTTTTTTGTCGAGCTTGATCAGGATTTCGGACCGAAACGCCACCGGCCCAGTCCCCCTGCACTCCCCGCGGCCGGTGCCCCACGCCCCGGCCTGTTCTACGGGATGTCATGGGATAGCATGGGAATTTCAGGGAAGCAATGCTGAAGAGCAAGAATCCACAAGGAATCTGAAGCGCTTAGCTACCAAACCTATGGTCTGTTGATCGCCGTACACTACAAGGAATTGATTGG
Source organism: Reyranella sp. (assembly GCA_021732285.1). Taxonomy (GTDB): domain Bacteria; phylum Pseudomonadota; class Alphaproteobacteria; order Reyranellales; family Reyranellaceae; genus Reyranella. The sequence goes on from JAKFVH010000073.1 coordinate 12,639, forward strand.
AGGGATCGAAGGGCTCTTTCCCAGTCTATACTGTCCGGAGTCTCGATGGGATGGGTTGGCCGGTGGCAGGCAGCAGGTCAGACGGCCTGTAAGCCGGGTTCTGTCCTCGCCTTGCGGCGATGGATGGCCATTCCTCTGGGACGCCCGTTGCCGAGCGCCTCGCGCGACCGACCCGGGCGGCGACGCGGAAACACCGCTGCCGGTTGCCCGGCGTGCCGCCCCTATTTGGTCTTGCTCCCGGTGGGGTTTGCCGTGCCGCTTCCGTTGCCGGTCGCGCGGTGGGCTCTTACCCCACCGTTTCACCCTTGCCTGACGAATTTACCCAATGGGCGAACCCGTCCGGCGGTCTGTTCTCTGTGGCACTTTCCCTGGGGTCGCCCCCGCCGGCCGTTAGCCGGCACCGTGTCTCCGTGGAGCCCGGACTTTCCTCACCAGACGGTTGCCCGCCCAGTGCAGCCATCCAGCCGTCTGACCTGCGGGCCCTAGCTAGGCTTCGTGCCCCACCTGGTCAAGCAGGGCGGCCAGCAGGGCGCGGGTCTCGTCATCGACCATTCCGTCGGCCTTGGCCGGTCGGAAGCGGCGCTGGAACGAGGCGACAATGTCGGCCGTCGTCACGTCAGCGGCCGGCGGATAGCCAAAGCGCTGCAGGGCTACCTGGATGTCGCCACCCAACGGAGCTGCGCCGGGACGCGGCCACAAACCAATGCCGCTCGCCGCCAGCGTCGCCCACGGGAAGCGCAAACCGGGGTCGTCCTTGCGCTTGGGCGCGATGTCGGAATGGCCGACGACGTTGCGCGGCTCGATGGCGGGATGGCGGCCGATGATGTCGCGGCAGAGCCCGATGAGGGCGGCGATCTGCACGTCGGGATAGTCGTGACGATCGCCGTGCAGGTTCACGATCTCGATGCCGATCGAGGTGGCGTTAAGCGCCTCGCGGCCACGCCAGTACGAAGGGCCGGCATGCCAGGCGACGCGGTCTTCCGGCACCAGCCGATACACGGTGCCGTCCTCCGCCAGGACGTAGTGTGCACTGACGCGATTGGGCCGCTTTCCGTCGCACAGGATTTTCAGCGATTCGTCGAGCGGCAACTCGGTGTAGTGCAGCACCAGCACGTCGACCGCCGACTGGCGCGCCGCATGATTGGGCGACGGAAGCTCGATCACGCAGGAACGAGGCCGCGCTCGCGGCGCAGCCGGTCGTAGGCGTCGTTGATCAGCGCGAGCTTGCGGGTGGCCATGGCGATGGCCTCCTCGGGCAGACCCTGGGCCATCAGCTTGTCGGGATGGTTGGCCTTGACCTGGCGCAGCCAGGCGTCGCGGATCTGCTCGTCGGTCGCCAGCGGATCGATGCCCAGGATGGTGCAGGGCTCGCATTCGACGACGCCCAGCGCCGCGGCCTTGGCGCGCTCGAAGCGCGCGCTGCTCAGCCCGAAGATGCTGGAGACCTCGGCAAGGTAGGCGGCTTCGGTGACGTCGATCGGCCCGTCGGCCTTGGCGATGCTGAACAGCCCTTCGAGCACGTTCTCCAGGATCTCGGGTGCGTCGGGGAACAGCGCCGCGAGCTGGCGTGCGTAGGTGTCGAAACCTGCGACGTCGCGCTTGGCCAGATTGAAGAAGCGCTCGACGTTGCGTTCCTCGCCCGGCGGCACGTGGAAGAAATCGCGAAAAGCCGCAGCCTCGCTCTCCGACACCTCGCCGTCGACGCCCGCCATCTTGGCGCCGAGCGCGATCACGCCGATGGTAAAGGCGATCTGGCGCAGGCCGGGATGCGCGCCATCGTCGGCCGGCGGCGAGGTGAGGCCGAGCAGCGAGCCGAACGATTCGCCGTTGGCCAGTCGCGTCACGCCCTCGACGATGCTGTCCCAGATCTTCATGCCTGCCCCGCTACGCGTTCCCGCTCACAGGATCAAGGAGCCGATCGCCACGCCGACCAGCAGGACGAGGGCAAGACGTCGATAGAAGCTTTCGCTGGCCAGCGGGAACAGCCGTGTGCCCAGCACACCGCCCAGCATGACGGCCGGTGCAAGAAACAGGCCCAGCACGATGGTGCTCCAGTCGATCAGGCCGCGCGAAGTGAAGGTGGCGATCGCCACCAGATCGACGAAGACGAAATAGGTCGTGAGGTTTGCGCGCACGCGCGTCGCCGTTTCATCGCCCGCGAGATAGTAGAAAGCGATGGGCGGCCCGGCCATGCCGGCAAGGCCGTTCAGGAAACCACTGCTGACACCGGCTGTCAGCGTGGTCGTGGTACGCGGGCGACCGGCGAAGCGCCAGCCGCTGGCCAACAGGGCGACTGCGCCCAGGATGATGGCCGAGATCGCCCAGCGCATGGGCTCGGGTTCGGTCCGCGTCAGGACGAGGTTGCCAAGGGGAACCCCGACGGCAGCGGCAATCAGGAGCACGCCGATGCGATGCCAGTCGACCAGGCGCACGACGCCGGGAACCACCGGCAGGGCGACGGCGATCTCGAGCAGCAGGCAAAGCGCCACGCCGGCGGCCGGTCCGTACAGCGCCGAAAAGATCGGCGTCATGATCATGGCCGCGCCAAAACCGGCAAACCCGCGCACCATGCCTGCAATGCAGGCCACGGCTGCGCAAATGAGGAAGGGAATTGCCAACAGGTCGGGCATGGGGGCCGGGACGCTAGCATTGCCGGACCGTAACCCGGGCATCATATAATGCAGGTCATGCCCTCAAAGAATCTCGCGGTCTCGACCGTCCCGCTCCACATGCCGTATATCCAGCGGCGGCCGGAGACTGTCGGCGGCAAGCCCTTCAAGCTGGTGTCGGACTACACCCCGGCGGGCGACCAGCCCGACGCGATCCGCCAGCTCATCGCCGGCGTGTCGGAGGGCGAGCGCGACCAGGTCCTGCTGGGCGTCACCGGCTCGGGCAAGACCTTCACCATGGCCAACGTCATCGCCTCGCAGGGTAGGCCCTCGCTGGTGCTGGCGCCCAACAAGACGCTGGCCGCCCAGCTCTGGGGCGAGATGAAGGGATTCTTTCCGGACAACGCGGTCGAGTACTTCGTGTCGTACTACGACTACTACCAGCCCGAAGCCTACGTGCCGCGCACCGACACCTACATCGAGAAGGATTCGTCGATCAACGAGCAGATCGACCGCATGCGCCACTCGGCGACGCGCGCCCTGATGGAGCGTGACGACGTCATCATCGTCGCCTCGGTGTCGTGCATCTACGGCATCGGCCCACTCGAGAACTACCAGACGATGACCTTCCGGCTGCACAAGGGCCAGAAGATCGACCGCACCAGCCTGCTGCGCCGCTTCGTCGAGCAGCAGTACAAGCGCAACGACAACGCCTTCCAGCGCGGCACCTTCCGGGTGCGCGGCGACACCGTCGATCTCTTTCCGGCGCACTACGAAGACAAGGCCTGGCGCATGGAGATGTTCGGCGACGAGATCGAATCGATCGTCGAGTTCGATCCGCTGACCGGCGAGAAGACGGCGACCTTGTCGGACATCGTGGTCTACGCCAACAGCCACTACGTGACGCCGCGGCCGACGATGCAGAAGGCCATCGAGCAGATAAAGACCGACCTCAAGCAGCGGCTCGACGAGTTCAACCGCGCCGGACGCCTGCTCGAGGCGCAGCGGCTGGAGCAGCGGACGCTGTTCGACATCGAGATGCTGGAGACCACCGGCGCCTGCGCCGGCATCGAGAACTATTCGCGCTATCTCACCGGCCGCAAGCCGGGCGAGCCGCCACCCACCCTGTTCGAGTATTTCCCTGAGCGCTCGCTGCTGATCGTCGACGAAAGCCATGTCACCGTGCCGCAGATCGGCGGCATGTTCCGCGGCGACTTCAACCGCAAGAGCGTTCTGGCCGAGTTCGGCTTCCGCCTGCCCTCGGCGATCGACAACCGGCCGCTCAAGTTCGAGGAATGGGAAACGCTGCGGCCACAGACGACATTTGTCTCCGCGACGCCCGGCCCGTGGGAGATGGAGCGCACGCAGGGCGCCTTCATCGAGCAGGTGATCCGCCCGACCGGCCTCATCGATCCGACGGTGATCATCCGCCCGGTCGAGAAGCAGGTCGACGACCTGATCGCCGAATGCCGCGACTGCGCCAAGAAGGGCCAGCGCGTGCTGGTCACGGTGCTGACCAAGCGCATGGCCGAGGACCTGGTCGAGTACATGCACGAAGCCGGCATCCGCTGCCGCTACCTGCATTCCGACATCGACACGCTGGAGCGCATAGAAATCATCCGCGACCTCAGGCTCGGCGCGTTCGACGTGCTGGTCGGCATCAACCTGCTGCGCGAGGGCCTCGACATCCCGGAATGCGCCCTGGTGGCGATCCTCGACGCCGACAAGGAAGGCTTCCTGCGCTCGCCGACCTCGCTGGTCCAGACGATCGGCCGCGCCGCGCGCAACATCGACGGCCGGGTCATCCTCTACGCCGACAAACTGACCGATTCGATCAAGTACGCCATGTCCGAGACCGATCGCCGGCGCGCCAAGCAGGTCGCCTACAACGAGGCGCACGGCATCACGCCGGCCTCGATCAAGAAGAACATCGCCGAGATCCTGCAGTCGACCGCCGAGCGCGACCACTACACGGTCGATACCGGCGTGTCGGGCGACGTCCACCTGATCGGCCACAACCTGCGCAGCCACATCGCCGAGCTCGAGAAGCGCATGCGCGATGCCGCGGCCAACCTCGAATTCGAGGAGGCCGCCCGCATCCGCGACGAGATCCGCCGGCTCGAGGCCAACGAGCTCGAGCTGCCCGGACAGGCGGCCAGCGCCAATGTCGGCGTGCATCTCGGCAAGATGCAGCACAGCCGCGTCTTCCGCGGCGTGCGCACCGGCTCGGGCGGTCGCGGCAAGCAGGCCCGGCGCAGCGGGCGGTAATCTTCTTCTGGACCGCGCGCTTCCAGCGCGCTCATGATCATGAGGCGCGCTGGAAGCGCGCGGTCCGGGAGAGCATGAGATGAAACTGCGGATACTTGTTGCCCTGCTGGCACTGGTCGTTGCCGGCGAAGCCGCTGCCCAGTCGCGCGAGCAGATCGTCAAGATCCCCGCCGCCGGCGGCGTGTCGATGATCGCCAACGTCATGCGCCCGCCGGGCGAGGACAAGAAGCCGCTGGTCATCATCAACCACGGCTCGCCGGCCGACGGCTCCCAGCGGGCCAAGATGACGCCGCCGCGCTACAGCGGGCTCTCCTCGTGGTTCGTGTCGCGCGGCTACGTCGTCGTCCTGCCGCTGCGCCGTGGCTACGGCGAGACCGGAGGAACCTGGGCGGAAGCCTACGGCCCCTGCCAGAACCCGGACTACTACAACGCCGGCCTGCAAGGCGCGTCCGACATCAAGGCCGCCCTCGACTACATGCGCAGCCAACCCTACGTCGCGGCCGACCGCTCGCTGGTCGTGGGCCAGTCGGCCGGCGGCTGGGCAACGCTTGCCTTCTCGAGCCAGAACCCGGCCGGGGTGTCGGGCATGATCGACTTCGCCGGCGGCCGCGGCGGCCATCAGAAGATGTCGGACGGCAGCCTCGGCAACTGCACGCCCAATGCCTTGGTGAGTGCGGCCGGCAAGTACGGCTCGACGGCGCGCGTGCCGACGCTGTGGATCTACACCGCCAACGACAGCTTCTTCGAACCGAGCCTCGCGAAGCGCATGTTCGAGGCCTACAACGCCGCCGGCGGCAAGGGCACCTATCGGCCGCTCGGCGCCTTCGGCAGCGACGGCCATGGCCTCGCCGGCAGCGACAGCGGCGTGGCGATGTGGCAGGGGCCGGTCTCGGAGTTCCTCGCCACCCTCAAATAGGGCTCAGCTTTCTGGCAACGCGCTTTCGTGCCAGCGCCGCAGCAGCAGGTGGCTGAGCCAGGTGAGCAGCAGGTAGATAACGATGCCGGTCGCCGAGATCAGCATCAGGGCGGCGAACATGCGCGGAATTTTCAGCTGGTAGCCCGATTCGAGAATGCGCCAAGCCAGCCCCGAGGCATTGCCGCCGGTGCCGGCCACGAACTCGGCGACCACGGCGCCGATCAGCGCCAAGCCGCCCGAGATGCGCAGCCCACCCAGAAAGTACGGCAGCGCCGCCGGCAGGCGCAGGTCGACCAGGGTGCGCCATCGCCCTGCGCCATAGAGCCGGAACAGGTCGAGCAGGTTGGGATCGACCGAGCGCAGGCCGAGGATGGTGTTCGACAGGATCGGGAAGAACGCCACCAGCCAGGCGCAGATCAGGAGCGATAGCTCGACATTATTCGCCCACACGATGATCAGCGGCGCGATCGCCACGATCGGCGTGACCTGCAGGATGATCGCATAGGGAAACAGCGACAGCTCGACCCAGCGCGACAGCGAGAACAGGATAGCGAGCAGCCCGCCGACCGCGACGGCCGCGGCCAGCGCCTCGAGGGTGATGCGGAGCGTGACCAGCAGCGACGGCTCGAGCGTGCCCCAGTCGGCTATAAGCGTCTTCGCCACCAGGATCGGGCCGGGCAGGATGTAGGGTTCTATGCCCGCCGCGCGCACGATGCCCTCCCACAAAGCGAGCATCAGGATGCCGAGCACGATCGGCGCGATCACCTTGGCGCCTATCATGCGGCCATCGCCTCGCCCAGCCGTGACGAGGCCTGTCGGCACCAGGCCGCGTACTCCGCCGAGGTGCGGAAGGCCTGGCTGCGCGGATAGGGCGTGGTCACGGCGAGATCGGCCGACACGCGGCCGGGCCGCGCCGACATCACCACGATGCGCTGCGACAGGAACACCGATTCGAACACCGAGTGGGTGACGAACACGACGGTGACGCCGCTCGCCTGCCACAGCTCCAGCAGGTCATCGTTCAGGCGATGCCGCGTGATCTCGTCGAGGGCGGCGAACGGCTCGTCCATCAGCAGCAGCCGGGGTTTTACCACCAAGGCGCGCGCCAGCGACACGCGCATCTTCATGCCGCCCGACAGCTCGCGCGGCCACACGCGCATAAAACCTTTCAGTCCGACATTGTCGAGCGCCTCGGCCGCCCGCGCCTCGCGCTCGCTCTTCGCCACGCCGCGCAGCTTCAGCGGCAAGGCGACGTTGGCAAGGGCTGTCGCCCACGGCATCAGGGTGGGCTCCTGGAAGACGAAGCCGAGATCCGCCCTGCCCTTGTCGTCCGACCAGTCGATGGTGCCGGTGGTGGGCTCGGCGAGGCCGGCGATCAGGCGCAGCAACGTGGACTTGCCGCAGCCGGAGGGGCCCAACACGCTCAGAAATTCGCCCGCCTGCACGTCGAGCGAGACATTGGCGAGAGCTTCTACGCCGTTGGCAAAGACCTTCGAGACGCCGCGAACGCCGACCAGCTGCATCAGGCCGACGGCAGCGTGAGATCGAGCGTGGCGGTCCACACCGGCAGCGGCAGGGTCTCGCGTGCCGCGAGATTGGCCGGCAGCTGCTTGCGATCGGTCACCTTCTTGAACGGCAGCACGAGGCCCGCGCGCACGCCGAACACGGCGTCGCCGTCGAGATACTTGTCGTCTTCGGGGAAGAACTCGGTGATCAGCGGCTTGTGGCCGGGCGCATTGATGATCATGTGCAGATGCGCCGGCCGCCAGGCGTTGCGGCCGAGCGCCCGCAGCATGTCGCCGGCCGGGCCGTCGTCGGGCACGGTGTAGGCGATCGGCCGCACCGTCGAATAGGAGAAGGTGCCGTCGTCGGCCACCTTGAGCTGGCCGTGATAGTTGGTCGGCGAGTTCTTGGGATCCTGCTGGGAGTACAAGCCGTTGCCGCCGTTCTGCCAGAGCTGCAGCATCGCGCCCTTGGCCGGCGCGCCCTTCTGGTCGCGGATGCGGCCGTGCACGACCAGCGGCTCGCCGACCTGGCCTTTCCACAAGTCGCCGCCGTTGGCCAGCTCGGGCGCGCCCTCGATGAGGAACGGCCCCAGCACCGACGACTGCGTGCCGGTGGTCGCGGCGTTGATCATGTCGACCAGGGACGAGACGCCCAGAAGGTCGGAGAACAGGATGTATTCGTTGCGCTTGTCGTCGGTGAACTTGGTCGCGCGCGTCAGCGCGTCGATCGCCGCGCCCCATTCGGCCTGGGTGACCTTGTTGTCGCGCACGAAGCTGTGCAGATGGCCCGCCAGGCTCACCAGCAGGATGCGCGTGCGCTCCGACGGCGCGTTCTTGGCGTAGTCGGCGAAGGCCTGAGTGATGCTGGTCGGCGTCAGGTTGCGCATGAAAAACTCCTCCAGGGACGGCCGTCTAAAGCACATTCCGTCCAGCTGTTTACAGCTGGACGGAATGTGCCCTGCTGCAACCAGGATCGCCAGTGCGCGCGTTCCGATCGGCTGGAACCGCGAGCGGTTCCAGCCGATCGGAAACCGCTCTAGCGGGCCGCTCTCAGGAGGGCATCGTAGTCGGCGCGCAGCAGGGCGAACAACAGATGGTCGGCCCATTGGCCGTTGATCCGGAGGTACTGGCGGGCCAGCCCCTCCTCGTGGAACCCGACCTTGGCCAGCACCGCCTTGGACGGCTCGTTGTGCGGCAGGCAGGCCGCCTCCAGGCGATGCAGCCTCAAGTCGTCGAACACGAAGGGCAGCGAGGCGCGCAAGGCGTCGGTCATCAGGCCCTGGCCGGCATAGGGCTGGCCCATCCAGTAGCCGACCGAAGCGGCCTGGGCGACGCCGCGGCGCACGTTGCTGAGATTGATGCCGCCGGCCAGTCGCCGGCCCTCGTTGGTGAAGACGAACAGGCTATAGGCCTCGCCCGACCGCCATTCCCGGGCCTGCTGGCGCAGGCGGCGGCGGTAGTGGTCGCGGCCCAGGGAATCCTCCGGCCAGGTCGGTTCCCACGGTGTGAGAAAGGCCCGGCTGCGCGCCCGCAATTCCGCCCATTCGGCCCAGTCGTCCATGGCCGGAGCGCGCAAAAACACGCGCCGCCCGGCGATTCTGGTCATCCCGGACAGCGACAATGGGACATCGGCAAAACGGAACATCTTGGTCTATACTAATGCAGCTTTGGAATTGTTACATGTTTTCCGAGGCTTGACGTAGGAAATTGAGACTGTCGGCCGCGCCGCCCAGCCAAAAGCCAGGCCTTGAAAAGCTCCGACGGTGGTATGAAATTCCCCTCCCCAAGGAGTCATCCCGTTCAGGACGGCCATGGAAACAGACGCGAATACCAATGTCGGCCAGAAGGGCCGATTTTATCTGACCAAGCACATCTGGGTCCCGCAGGAGCCCATCGAGAACTTCAATCTCAAGATGTCGGACATGATCCTGCGCCGCATGCCCAAGCTGCCATTGAGTGGCGAGGATGCGGTCCGGGTCTTTCCGGTCCTGGCAGAGCTCAAGAAGAGCCACGCCAAGATCAAGGCCGACCTCCAGTACCTGCTGAGCCATCACGAGGAGATCCCGGCGCTGCACGAGGTCCATCCGCGCGACCTGTACGTGGCCGGCCGCGCATGGCGCACCTTCCTGCTCAAGATCTGGGGACACGAGATCAAGGAGAACACCGCCGCGGTGCCCGACACCTACGCGGCGATCTCGCGCATCCCCGGCGTGCACACGGCGCTGTTCAGCATCCTGGCCGGCGGCGCGGAGATCGAGCCCCATCGCGGCTCGGCGGCCGGCGTGATCCGCTTCCACTATCCGCTGATCGTGCCGAAGGAGCCGGAGAAGTGCTGGATCGAGATCGGCGGCCACCACTTCTTCTGGCAGGAAGGCGAGCCGCTGGTGTTCGACGACACGCGCGAGCACTGGGTCAAGAACCAGACCGAGGAAACGCGCGTCGTCCTGATCATCGACTTCAACGCCGACATGCCGTTCCCGGTGAACCTCTTCACCAACCTGCGCTACAACCTGATCCGCCGCAGCGCCGAGGTCGCCGCCGTCATGGAGCGCGCCGCCATCGGCGTGCCGCCGCGCAATGCGAGCCCGCCGCAGCCTCAGATGTCACAGGGCCTGATCAGCATGGCGAGCCACACGACGTCGCCGGTCAACGTCGACCGTAAATAGATCGGAGCGCCAGCGGGCGGCGCTCGATTTCACGAACATTGAATCGCTGCGATGCAGATGCCTTTTGCCGGACACACTGAGCTGGCACCAGGGTTGGCATGATCGATCGTCTGTTGGATTTGTTGGCCGGTCGCGGCGAGTGGACTTCGGAGAAGCCTGCTGACGATCTCCCGTTGGCGGTCGCCGCGTTGCTGATCGAGCTGGCGCGCATGGACGACAAGGTCAATGCCGTCGAGCGACGTACCGTCGAGCAGCTGCTCACCCGCATGTTCAGCCTCGAGCCTGAGAACGTGCAATCTCTTGTCGAGCGGGCAGACCAGGAGATGCAGCGCTCCACCCAGTACTTCCCCTTCACGCAGCAGATCTGCCGGCACGCCAGCGCCGACATGCGCGTGCAGATCATCGAGATGTTGTGGACGGTCGCCTACGCCGATGGCGCGCTCGATCCGGACGAAGATGCCCTGATCCGCCAGGTCGCCGGGCTGATCCAGGTGTCCGACTGGGAGCGCGGCGCGGCGCGCAAGAGAGCATTGGAGAAGCTTGCGAGAAGCGAGCCCGTCGCCGACTGACTGGCTTTCGTCGCTACGCCGCCAGACGGGAGGCGATCTTGTCCAAAGACTCCAGCTCGTCGATCGGACCGAGTGCGGCAAGCGTGAGCTCGCCCTGCAGGAGCCGGCGCGCGACCCGCTGCACGGCCGCCTGATCGACCGCCTCGATGCGGGTCACGATCTCGGCGTAGGGGATCGGCCGGCCATGGATGATCAGGTGGCGGGCCGCCTGCTCCGACCGGGCGCCGCTCGATTCCAGGGCCATCAGCGTGCCGGCCTTGATCTGGTTGCGGGCGCGCACCAGCTCGGCTTCGCTCAGCGTGTCGGCGACGCCGGCGAATTCCTCGCACACCGCCGGCACCAGCTCGGCGAGATCGTCTTCGCCCGTGCCGGCATAGATGCCGAACAGGCCGCCGTCGGCATAGGCGGTGTTGAAGCAGTGGATGCCGTAGACCAGGCCGCGCTCCTCGCGGATGCGCTGGAACAGGCGTGAGGACATGCCGCCGCCGAACAGGGTCGAATAGACGGCGAGCGCGAAGTAGTCGGGATCGCGATAGCCGATGCCTTGGCAGCCCAGCACCAGATGCGCCTGCTCGAGCACGCGCGATTCGCGGCCGTCGCCGCCGACATAGGCGAGCGGCACCGGCGCCTCGGCATTGGCGGGCGTGCGCGGCACCGAGCCGAAATACTTCTCGGCGAGGTCGACGATCTGGTTGTTCTCCACGCGCCCGGCCGCCGACAGGACCATGTTGGACGCCGTGTAGTGACGGGCGAGGAAGGCGAAGAGATCGTCGCGGCCGATCGCCTCGACCGTCTCCGCCGTGCCCAGCACCGGCCGGCCGAGCGGCTGGCCGGGAAAGGCGGTGACCTGGAACTGGTCGAACACCAGGTCGTCGGGCGTGTCGAGCGCCTGGCCGATCTCCTGCAGGATGACGCCGCGCTCGCGCTGCAGCTCGTCGGGATCGAACACCGAGTTGCGCAGGATGTCGGCCACCATCTCGACACCCAGCGCCACGTCCTCCTTCAGCACCGAGGCATGGTAGGCCGTGATCTCGCGGCCGGTATAGGCGTTCAGGCTGCCGCCGACATTCTCGATCTCCTCGGCGATGGCGCGGGCCGAGCGCGTGCGCGTGCCCTTGAAGGCCATGTGCTCGAGCATGTGCGCCATGCCGTTGAGCTCGGCCGATTCGTGGCGCGTGCCGCAGGCGACCCAGATGCCGAGCGCCGCCGATTCGACCTCGGGCATCGCGTCGACCGCGACGCGCAAGCCGTTGGGGAGGGTGGTGACCTTGACGTTGCTCATCGCCGTCCTATCGCCTTGCCGCACGAGAAGGTTGCCGCAGCGCCGCCATGCGCTCGTCGATCAGGCTTTTGAGCGCGACGGTGTCGTTGGGCAGCCCGTCGACGCGCTCGGTGCGCTCCATCAGGTCGGCGAGCCGGGGCGGCAGCGCCGGCCGCTCGCCCGTCGCTTTCTCGACCGCATCCGGGAACTTGGCGGGATGCGCCGTCGACAGAACGACCATCGGCACCTTGGCGTCGCGCCGATGCTGCTGGGCCACGGCATAGCCCACCGCGCTATGGGTATCGAGCGTCACGCCGAACCGCTTGCGGCAGTCGACGATGGCCTTGAGCGTGCCCTCGTCGTCGAGGCGGCCGGCGTCGAAGAGCTCGCGCACGCCGCCCAGCGCATTGGCGCCGACCTTGAGCGTGCCGCTGCTGCGGAAGCCCGCCATCGCCTCGGCCAGCGCCTTGCCGTCGCGGCCGTAGAGGTCGAACAGCAGGCGCTCGAAGTTGCTCGAGATCTGGATGTCCATGCTCGGGCTATAGGTCGGCACGACGTCGGTCATGGTCATGGCGCCCGTCTCGAAGAAGCGCGCCAGGATGTCGTTGCTGTTGGTCGCCACGACGAAGTGCGAAACCGGCAGGCCCATCTGCTTGGCGGCATAGCCCGCATAGACGTTGCCGAAATTGCCCGTCGGCACCGTGAAGGCGACCGGCCGGTCCGGCGCGCCGAGCTTCACCGCCGCCCAGAAGTAATAGACGATCTGCGCCATCACGCGAGCGAAGTTGATCGAGTTCACCGCGGTCAGCGCATGGCGGTCGCGGAAGGCGAGGTCGTTGAAGCACGCCTTGGCGAGGTCCTGACAGTCGTCGAACGTGCCCTCGATGGTGACATTGTGCACGTTGGGCGCCAGCACCGTCGTCATCTGGCGGCGCTGCACCTCGCTGACGCGGCCGTGCGGGAACAGCATGAAGACGTCGATGGTCCTGCGGTCGCGCACCGCCTCGATGGCGGCCGAGCCGGTGTCGCCCGAGGTGGCGCCGACGATGGTGGCGTGCTGGTGCCGCGCCGTCAGCGTGTGGTCGAGCATGCGGCCTAAAAGCTGCAGCGCCACGTCCTTGAAGGCGAGCGTCGGGCCGTGGAACAGCTCCAGCAGGTGCATGCCGCTGTCGCCCAGTGACTTCACCGGCGCGACTTCGGAGGTCTCGAACGAGGCATAGGCCTCGCCGATCAGGCGACGGAAGGTCGCCTCGTCGAAGGCATCGCCGACGAACGGACGCATCACCCGATAGGCAACCTCGCCATAGGGCTGGCCCTTGAGGGCAGCGATCTCGGCCTTGGAGAACTGTGGCCATTCCGCCGGCAGATAGAGGCCGCCGTCGCGGGCGAGGCCCGCGAGCATGACGTCCTCGAAGCCAAGCGGCTCAGGATTTCCCTGCGAGCCGCGGCGCGTGCTGATGTAGAGCAAAGAAAGACTCCGACTAGGCAAACCTGTTACGCCACTTGGCGACAGGCTGCATGATCCTTGCGGACCCTCTTGGTCGAAGCGGGGTGTTTCTCCAGCATCCGCGCCGGGCGCGTCGGACGCTTCACGAGGTCACCGCCGCAATTGGGGCAAAGACCGCCCAGCCGAGTTCGGGCGCAGTCCGCACAGAACGTGCACTCATAGGTGCAGATCAGGGCGTCGGCGGCGCCGTTCGGCAGGTCCTTGTCGCAGCATTCGCAGTTGGGGCGGAGATCGAGCATGGCTTCCTCTTACGCCGACAGATAGCGGGTTTCCAGATGGGCCTTGAAGGCGGCGGCCCCGAGGCGGTCGCCGGTGGCCTCGATCAGCACCTGGTCGGTGCTTTCCAGCGAGCCCTTGCCGTGCACATTGGCCCGCAGCCAGGCCAGCAAGGGGGCAAAATCGCCTTTGCCGATGGCGGCCAAAAGGCCGGGATTGGCCCTCCGGGCGGCGGCAAATAGCTGCGCGGCAGCCAACGCCCCCAACGTATAGGTCGGGAAGTAGCCCCAGCCGCCGTCCGGCCAATGGATGTCCTGCAGGCAGCCCAGCGCGTCGTCCGGCGGCACGATGCCCAAAAGCTCGCGCATCCCCTCGTTCCAGGCCCCGGGCAGGTCGGCGAGCTTGAGGTCGCCTGAAAGCATCGCCCGCTCCAGCCGGTAGCGCAGCATGACGTGCAAGGGATAGGTCACCTCGTCGGCATCGACGCGGATGTAGCCCGGCGCCACGCGTGTATAAACGCGATGGATATTGTCCGCCGTCCAGGCCGGCCCATCCTTGCCGAAGGCCGCACGCATGCGCGGTGCGGCAAACTCGAGGAAGGCGTCGCTGCGACAGGCCTGCATCTCCATCAAGAGCGACTGGCTCTCGTGCAGCGCCATGCCGCGCGCATTGCCGACCGGCTGACGTCGCCAGTCGCGCGGCAACCCGAGCTCATAGAGGCCATGGCCGGTCTCGTGCAGCACCCCCATCAGGGCGCGCGCGAAGTCGGCCTCGTCGTAGCGCGTGGTGATGCGCACGTCGTCGGCCGTGCCGCCGGTGAAAGGATGCGCCGAGACATCGAGCCGGCCATGGGTGAAGTCGAAGCCGAGTCGACGGCACATCTCCTCGCCGAGCTTGCGCTGCTGTTCGACCGGGAACGGCCCGTCGAGCTCGAGCGGCTTGCCGGCCTTCGCTTGGCGCTCCATGACACGACCCAGCAGGTCGGGGAGGAAACTGCGCAACTCGCCGAACAGCTCGTCGATGCGCGCCGAGCGGCCGCCCGGCTCGAACTCGTCGAGCAGCGCGTCGTACAGCGAGGTGCCGAGCGCGGCAGCCTTGGCCTCGCCGACGCGGCGCATCACGGCCAGCACTTCGGTGAGCGTCGGCAGCAACGACTTGAAGTCGGCGTCCTTCTTGGCCTCGCGCCAGACCATCTCGCAGGCCGACGTGGCGCGGGTGCGCGCCTCCACGAGGTCGGCCGGCAGCGCGCTTTCGTGGACCCACAGTCGCCGCATCTCGCGCAGGTTGGCGGCGCGCCAGCGATCGAGGCGCTTGGCCCCCTCCTCCGCGCGCGACAGCAGCTCGGGCATGTCTGGGGCAGCGATCATGCCATGCGCGATGACGCCCAGGGTCGCGAGCTGGTCGGCGCGATCCTTGCTGGCGCCCGATGGCATCATGGCCGAGCGGTCCCAGTTCAGGATCGAGCTGGCGCGGTTGACGGCGCTCAGCCGCGCGAAGCGGCGTTCGAGCTCGGCATAGGGATCGTTGGCGATCATGGTTTGACCTTCGTGCGGCCGGCGACGGTCAGCCGGCCGTTCTCCCAATGGTAGGCGAGATAGACTCCAGCCAGCGCCAGCGCGATCAGGAACCAGGTGATGGCGTACTGCAGATGGTCGTTGGGGATGTCGAGGCGCGTCTGGCCGCCGATCGGAATGCCGCCCGGGTTGGGCGCGGCGTCGGCGTCGAGGAAGAAGGCGTCGAGCTTGGGATCGGGCTTGCCGCCCGCCATGCTGCGCATCAGCGGCACGTCGACATGGAACCAGACGTTCTTGTCAGGCACGTTCTCGGGCGCGAACTGGCGGCGCTCCTGGTTGCGGCGCACGACGCCGGTGAGGTCGACGCGGCTCGTGACCTGGCCCTGGGCGCGCTTGGCAGGGTCCTTCTGCTCCTGCGGGACCCAGCCGCGGTTGAACAGCACGATGCGCCCGTCATCCGTGCGCAGCGGCGTCACGACCTGCAAACCGACCTTGTTCTTGAGGTTGCGGGCGGCGAGGTAGAACTCCTTGTCGTTCAGGAGCGTGCCGAACACGGTCACGCGACCGTATTCATGGCGCAGCACGTTGCCGCGTAAGAGCTCGTCGAGGGTGATGGGTGCGGCCGCCTGGTTGACCTCGATGCGATGCAGAATGTCCTGCTTCCAGGCACGGCGCTCCATCTGCCAGACGCCGAGCCCCAGCGAGACCACGAAGATCGGCAGCGAGATGAGGGTGGGCCACAAGGCTGGCCTGAGCCGGAACATGCGCCCTCTCCTACTTGTCCAACGCCGTCGAGCGATGAGTGTACTGCTGGGCGATCAGCCATGCCTTCAGCACCCGCAGCATCCACACGGCGAGCCCGACGGTGAGCGGGCCCCAGATCAGAACATGCACCCACCACGGCGGCTCGAAGCGGAATTCCACCCAGAACACCAGGATCATGACGATGGCGCCCAGCCCCAGGATGACGAACACCGCCGGGCCGTCACCGGCATCGTTGCCGCGCAGATCGAGGTCGCATTCGGAACAGCGCTCGACCACGCCTAAAAGGCCGCGGAACAGCCGGCCGCGGCCGCAGCGCGGGCAGGCCCCGCGCAGGGCGACGTCGACGGGCGATTGCCGCGGCCAATCCGACATTCACACGCTCCAAAGGCGAACCGCCGGGGGTCGCCCGGCGGTGTCATCATATCGTTCAGACTCCTCTCCCCCGCTAGGGGGAGAGGTTGGGTGAGGGGGTTACAAACAGCCTTCGAAGCCCCCTCACCTAGCCTCTCCCCCTAGCGGGGGAGAGGAACATGAATCGTGTCCACGACAGCTCAGTGCAGAGCGATCGGCGCCTTGCCCGAACCCCACCAGTAGATGCAGAAGAACAGGAACAGCCACACCACGTCGACGAAGTGCCAGTACCAGGCGGCGGCCTCGAAGCCGAAATGCTGGTTCGGCTTGAACTGGCCCGCCATGGCGCGGAACAGGCAGACCAGCAGGAAGGTCGTGCCGACCAGCACGTGGAAGCCGTGGAAGCCGGTCGCCATGAAGAACGTCGACGAATAGATGTTCTCCCGGAAGCTGAACGGCGCGTTGATGTACTCGTAGGCCTGGATGGCGGTGAAGCAGATGCCGAGGATCACCGTCAGCGTCAGGCCGCGCACGGCGTCGCGCTTGTTGCCCTCGAGGATGGCGTGGTGCGCCCACGTCACCGTGGTGCCCGAGAGCAGCAGGATCAGCGTGTTCATGAAGGGCAGGTCGAACGGCGCGATGACGCTGATGCCCTTGGGCGGCCAGATGCCGCCGGTGGCCTCGGCGCGCACCGGCATCTCCGGCGAGTTCGGGAACAGCGAGGCGTCGAAGAAGGCCCAGAAGAAGGCCGCGAAGAACAGCACCTCCGAGGCGATGAACAGGATCATGCCGTAGCGCAGGCCGAGCTGGACCACCGCGGTGTGGTACTTGCGCGACTCGGCGATGACATCGCTCCACCACCAGAACATGACCGCCAGGATGAGCCCGAGGCCGGGCGCGATGATCCACCATTCGACGGCCTTGATGACCTTGGCGACGCCGGTGCCCAGCATCTCGGGATGCATGCCGAGCGCCCCGCCGACCGCCAGCATCAGGGCGCCGATCGCGCCCAGCGCCGGCCACGGGCTGGGATCGACCAGGTGATAGGGATGCTTGGGAGTGCCGTCGGCCATGTTCATCCACCCTTTCCAGTGGCGCCGGCAGCAACGCTGCCGAGCAAGGTCTTCGCCCGCTCCGTCTTGGCCTCGAAGAAGGTGTACGAGAGCGTGATGGTGCGGACGTTGTCGTAGCGCCGATCCTTGTCCATCTCGGGATCGACGAAGAACACCACGGGCATGTCCATCGACTGCCCGGGCAGCAGCAACTGCTCGGTGAAGCAGAAGCATTGCAACTTGTTGAACCACGGACCCGAGTGCTCGGGCGTGACGTTGTAGGTCGAGGTGCCGACGATCGGGCGCTGCGAGACGTTGGTCACGCGGTAATGCACCAGGCGCTCCTCGCCCAGCTTGACCTTGACCTCGCGCTCGAGCGGCGTGAAGCGCCACGGCAGGTTGGCATCGACGTTGGAATCGAAGCGCACGTTGACGGTGCGCGACAGGATCGGACGCTCGCCTGCCTGGGCGACCTGCGGCGTGCCGCCGAAGCCGGTGGCGCGGCAGAACATGTCGTAGAGCGGCGAGGCGGCATAGGCGAGCGCCAGCATGCCGCCGACCGCGGCCGCCAGCGTCCAGGCCAGGCGAGCGTTCTTGTCGCCGCTCATAGATGCGGCCCCATGCGCACGATGGTGAGCACGAAGAAGATCACGACCAGCACCAGCAGGAAGGCTGCCACCACGAGGTTCTTGCCGCGCTGGCGGCGGTGCATGTCGGAATCGCCGGGGCGGTTGTCGGCCATCACGCTCATCCGGCCAGCATCCGGGAGACGAACTGGTCGACCGGCAGCGCGGCGAACAGCGCGGCGAGATAGATCAGCGAGAAACGGAACATGCGGCGCGCCGTCCCGTAGCCGCTCGCGTCGTCAGCGGTGCGCCACACGATGACGGCGTGGCCGATGAAGGCCAGGCTCAGCACCAGGGCGACGGCGCCGTACAGCCAGCCGACCGAGCCCATCAAGGTCGGCACCAGCGCCACCGGCAGCAGCACCAGGGTGTAGATCAGCATCTGCCGCTTGGTCTCGCGCGGGCCCGCCACCACCGGCAGCATGGGCACGCCGGCGCGGCGATAGTCCTCGCTGCGATAGAGGGCGAGCGCCCAGAAGTGCGGCGGCGTCCACAGGAAGATCAGGCCGAACAGGGCGATCGAGATGGCCGAGACGTCGCCGGTGACGGCGGCCCAGCCGATCATCGGCGGGAAGGCGCCGGCGGCGCCGCCGATCACGATGTTCTGCGGCGTGCGGCGCTTCAGCCACACCGTGTAGATGAAGACGTAGAACAGGATCGCGGCAGTGAGCAGCGCGGCGGCGACGAAGTTGGTCGACACCGCCATCAGCAGGACGGAGAAGATCGACAGCAGCACGCCCAGCGCCAGCGCATCGTCCGGCGCCACGCGGCCGGCCGGCAGCGGCCGGTTGGCGGTGCGCGCCATCAGAGCGTCGAGGTCGCGCTCGTACCACATGTTGATGCAGCCGGCGGCGCCCGAACCCAGCGCGATCGCCAGCACGGCGAGCGCGGCCATGAACGGATGCAGATGCCCGGGCGCGATCATGACGCCGACCAGGCCGGTGAAGACGACCAGCGACATGACCCTGGGCTTCAGCAAGTCGACGTAGTCGCGGACGCGTGTGGGCGCCGCCTCGTCGAATGCTCTCAGGATCTGTGTCGTGTCACTCATCGCTCAATCAAGGCGAAGGCGCCGCAGGGGCGCCTTCGCTCCTATCTCAGTGGTGTGCCGTCGGGGAGATGTGCGGCAGTTCCTCGAAGGTGTGGAACGGCGGCGGCGAAGGCACCGTCCATTCCAGCGTCGTTGCGCCGTCGCCCCAGTAGTTGGCGCCGACCTTCCGGCCGGCCAGCATCCCGCCGAACACGACGAAGATCAGCCAGAAGATGGTCGAACCGAACGAGATGAAGGCGCCGATCGAGGAGATGTAGTTCCAGTGCCACATCGCGTCGGGATAGTCGACGTAATGGCGCGGCATGCCGGCGAGCCCGCTGAAGTGCATCGGGAAGAACGTCAGGTTGACGCCGATGAAGGTCGTCCAGAAGTGGATCTGGGCGGCCCACTCGGGATACTGCCGGCCCGTCATCTTGCCGAACCAGTAGTAGAAGCCCGCGAACATGCCGAACACCGCGCCGAGCGACAGCACGTAGTGGAAGTGCGCGATCACGTAGTAGGTGTTGTGCAGCGAGTAGTCGACGCCGGCATTGGCCAGCACGACGCCGGTCACGCCGCCGACCGTGAACAGGAAGATGAAGCCGATCGCCCACAGCATCGGCACTTCGAGCCTGATCGAGCCGCCCCACATGGTGGCGATCCAGGAGAAGATCTTCACGCCCGTCGGGACCGCGATCACCATTGTCGCGGCAACGAAGTACGCTCGCGTGTCGACGTCCATGCCGACGGTGAACATGTGGTGCGCCCACACGACGAAGCCCACGACGCCGATCGCCACCATCGCGTAGGCCATGCCGAGATAGCCGAAGATCGGCTTCTTGGAGAAGGTCGAGATGATGTGGCTGACGATGCCGAAGGCCGGCAGGATCATGATGTACACCTCGGGATGGCCGAAGAACCAGAAGAGGTGCAGGAACAGGGTCGGGTCGCCGCCGCCCTCGGCCTTGAAGAACGAGGTGCCGAAGTTGCGGTCGGTCAGCAGCATGGTGATGGCGCCGGCCAGCACCGGCAGGGCCAGCAGCAGCAGGAAGGCCGTCACCAGGATCGACCAGGCGAACAGCGGCATGCGGTGCAAAGTCATGCCCGGCGCGCGCATGTTGAAGATCGTGGTGATGAAGTTGATGGCGCCCAGGATCGAGGACGCGCCGGCGATGTGCAGCGAGAAGATCGCGAGATCCATGCCCGCGCCCTGACTTATTGTAAGGGGCGGATAGATCGTCCAGCCGGTGCCCACGCCGCCGCCGATCACCGCGGAGCCGAGCAGCAGGATGAAGGCCGGCGGCAGCAGCCAGAAGCTGATGTTGTTCATGCGCGGGAAGGCCATGTCGGGCGCGCCGATCATCAGCGGCACGAACCAGTTGCCGAACCCGCCGATCAGCGCCGGCATGACGACGAAGAACACCATGATCAGGCCGTGCGCCGTGACGACGGTGTTCCACAGATGGCCGTTCGGCGTGCCGTCCGGACCGTTGAAGTACTGAACGCCCGGCTGCAGCAGTTCCAGACGCATGATCACCGAGAAGGTGGCGCCGATCAGGGCGGCGAAGATCGCGAACACAAGATACATCGTGCCGATGTCCTTGTGGTTGGTGCTGTACAGCCAGCGCTTGATGCCCGTCGGCGTGTGATGGTCGTCGTGACCATGAGCGTCGTGTGAGTGGGCGGCGCCGTACCCGGTGGCCATTTTATCTCTCCTGCGGCGAAGCGCTTAGCGGTTGGCGGGAGCGGTGACGGAAGCGAAGTCGGTCGCCGGCAACAGGCCGGCCTTCTTCTTCTTCTGCTCCACCCATTTGTCGAAGACGTCCTTGGAGACCACGCGCACCGCGATCGGCATGTAGGCGTGATTGTCGCCACAGATCTGCGAGCACTGGCCGAAGTAGAAGCCCTCTTCCTTGACGCTGATCCAGCCCTCGTTGAGGCGGCCGGGGATCACCGTCTTCTTGATGCCGAAGCCCGGCACGGTCCAGCCGTGCATGGAGTTGCCGACGGCGGTGCCGATGATGCGGACCGTGGTGCCCTTGGGAATCACCATCTCCTCGTCGACCGCCAGCAGGCGCGGGACCTGCGGCTTCTGCTTGACGCGGTCGGCCTCGGGCAGGATGCGGCTCTCGACCGTGAAGTCACCCTGGTCCGGGTAGTTGTAGGTCCAGTACCACTGGTTGCCCGTCACCTTGATGGTGAAGGCGGCGTCGACGGCCTTGTCGCTGTAGTAGAGCAACCGGAACGACGGGATGGCGATGACCACCAGGATGAGGATCGGCACGACCGTCCAGGCGATCTCGATCACGGTGTTGTGCGTCGTCGTCGTCGCCACCGGGTTGCGCGAGGCATGGAAGCGCCACATCGCGTAGAGCAGCAGGCCAAGCACGAAAATGCAGATCAGCGTGATGATGACCAGCAGGAGGTCGTTCAGCGATTCGACCTTCTCCATCACCGGCGTGTAGGGCGGCGGGAAGTTCGTCTGCCAATCGTGCGGCACGCCGACGATCGGCTGCGCCAGGACGCCGCCCGCGAAGCCGAGCGCGGCGATCACCGCCATCCCGAGAATGCCCAAAACGCGCTTGCCGCTCATGCAACTCGTCCCTTCAGCAGGCCGCTCTCTCAGGAGGGTTCCGACCCGCAAAATCCCCCGCAATTCAAAGCGGTTAGTACCAGATATAGGCCTGTGACGTAACGGGTTTTCGCCCCTTATCGGTATGTGGCGGCCGGTCGCACTGGAGGATAGGCAGAGCTAGCGCAGCACGCTGGAAAGCGCCTCGCCGTAGCCCGCCTTGTGCACGGTCCCGGCGAATGACGGCGTGGTCGCCCGACGCTGGAACCCGCCGCCCTTTTGATAGGCGAAGAGTTGGGCGCCGGTCGCGTCCTCGATGGAGGTCACGACGAACGATCCGTGCAGGCGACCGACGCTGACCAGGAGATCGACGGATTGACGCGGCACGACCGCGATGGCCGGAGGCTCGCCGGCGGCGACGATGCCGCGCGCACCCGCCGACAGCAGGCCGCCAAGGACGGAGGCGTCGGATGGCTGCAGCGAATCGACAACCAGCACCTCGGGCCGCAACCGCAGGCTGGTCGCCAGCAGCGTGGCCAAGGAGGCTTCAGGCGACGCAGTGATCTCGACTTTCGAGGCGGACGCCCAGCGGAACTCGCGGTGCGGCGCCAACGTCACGACCCGGGCGTCGCCAAGGTCGCGCGCCAGCGCCGCCAACAACACGGTCTTGCCCGCCCCTGCGGGCCCGACCACCAGCGCATTCAGTCGGCTGCGGGTGGCAATGCGTAAAAGGTCGGCCATCGGCCGGCTGAGCCGCGCGGCGGCGACCAGCCGCTCGAGGGTCGCCTCCCCCGGCTCGCCGCGCCGCAGAGCCAGGACGGGCCCGGCCGGCGCGGCCGGCGGAAACAGCACCACGCCTTCACTGCCATCGCGCAGACTGATCGCAGCCGCAGGCGACGCCCGCCGCCTCACGAGGCGTCCGACGATCTCCGCGAGGTGGGTACTGTCGCGAAACCTCTCCGGTGACGCTTCGATGACACCCTCGCGCTCGACGTAGAGGGCGTCCGGACCGTTCACGTACACGGCGCGGATCGAACTGTCGGCCCATAGGCGCTCGATCGGCCCCAGGCCACAGAGCTCACTCAAGGCGAGGCGGGCCAGTCGATCGCGCTCGTCGGACGGCGAGCCGTCGAGCGCCGACGCGATGGCATCGATCACGACCTTGCGCGGCAGGCCGAACGGATCAGCCCCAAGCCGAGCGCGGACCTTGGCCACGACGTCGGCCAACTCGCGCGGCATCACCGTCACCAGACGCGATGGCGGCCCCGCGAACACGGCATCGCCGACGGCCGGCGGCGGCGGCGCAGCGTCGGTATCGGTCCACGTCGTCGTGCCGGTCGAGGGCTCGCTGGCGAACTGCACGAGCGGCCCGCTCGTCCGGCGCCCGCGCTGCCGCTGGGCAAGCAGCTCGGCGACCAGGCGGCGCAGCTCATAGCTTGTGAGCGTGAGCCCGCGCGTGCGGAAGGTGTTGTGGACGACCTCGCCGATGGCATAGGCGATTTCCGGCGGCGAGCGGCCGTCGCCGAAGGCCGCCGCCACCCTGGCCGACATGCCGACGGTGAAGGCGCGCCAGGTCTCCTGCATCAGGCGTGCACGACCGGCATCGCCGCGCAGCGGGAAAATCTCCTCGAGCGGACGCGGCCGTTCGAGCACGGAATTCAGGGCGGCCGGGCCCTCATCGAGCCGCTCTCCGCCGTCCATGGCGGTCATCCGACAGTCCGATTTATCAATGACTTCCCACTATTCCTGCACTCTAAGCAGCGGTTTCGCGGGAACTCCACGGGAAACGATGCACACCCCCTGGGCCAACCAAATGGCGGCCTGATTGGTGGCCGAGTTGACGCTTGTCTTTCCGGGACCTGTCAGTATGGTCGCGCGCCGACCCTATCGGCGTGGTGAGAGTGAGGGTCCCATGATGCGTCTGGCATTGACGCCGCTATTCGTCGCCATCTCTTTAATGTTCGCAGGAGCGACTGCTGCCATGGACAAGGAAAACACGCTCTATATCGATCTCAAGGATGGCCGCGTGGTCATCGAGATGCGCCCCGATCTCGCGCCCAACCACGTGGCGCAGATCAAGAAGCTGGCGCGCGAGGGCAAGTACGACGGCGTCGTGTTCCATCGCGTGATCGAGGGCTTCATGGCCCAGACTGGCGACCCGACCGGCACCGGCTCAGGCGGCATGGGCGAGACGCTGAAGTCGGAGTTCTCCAAGGAGCCGCACGTGCGCGGCTCGGTGTCGATGGCGCGCACCAGCGACCCCAACAGCGCGCGCAGCCAGTTCTTCATCGTCTTCAAGGATTCGAACTTCCTCGACGGCCAGTACACGGTGTGGGGCAAGGTCACCAAGGGCATGGAGTTCGTCGACAAGATCAAGCGCGGCCAGGGCCAGTCGGGCTCGGTGCCGCCGCCGCCCGACAAGATGATCAAGGTCCAGGTCGCGGCCGACGCAAAGAACTAGGCGTTACAAGACGACCTTCATGAATTGGGCTCCTCTCCCCCGCTAGCCCCCTTCGCTCCTGCGGAGCTTCGGAGGGCTTGAGGCCAAGCATGCTGCTAAAGCCACCGAAGCTGCACCGCAGCGTAGGTGGCTAGGGGGAGAGGTTGGGTGAGGGGGAAACGCACGTCGCTGCCCCCTCACCTAGCCTCTCCCCCTAACGGGGGAGAGGAACATGAAGGACTGAGAGCCCTATTCCTTCGTCACCGTGTGGAAGGTCTTGGAGATGATCTGCCAGCGACCGTCCACCTTCAGCAGCGTCAGGTAATCGGTGAAGTAGCGTGGCGGCAGCTGGCATTCGACCTTGGCGATTGCCGTGGTCGGGCCGGAGAAGTCGATCGACACGATGCGGTCGGCACGGGCGCTGCCCTTGGCCTTGCCGGACGGGCGGCCGTCCACCATCTTGAACCACTCGCCACGCGGCCAGTCGCTCGCCTTGCCATCGCCTCCCGCGGCATAGAGATGCGAGGCGGAATGGAACACCTCGCCGAGCTTCTTGGTGTCGCCTTCGTAGAGGCCGTCGAAATAAACCTGTAGCACCTTCTCGACCGCCGAGACTTCCGAGCTCATCGCCTGTCCTCCGTGTTCAGATCGCCCCGTTCGGGCTGACCAGGATCTTGCCGTTGCGCCCGCCCTTGTCGGCGTGCGCCAGTGCGTCCTTGATATTCTCGATCGGATAGACCGTGTCCACCGGCGCGGAAAGCTTGCCCGCCATCACCTGCCCGCCGAGGTCGGCGTAGATCGCGCGGATCTGCTCCGCGCTGCGCTTGGCAAGGAAGCGGCCCAGCATGAAGCCGGTGAGTCGCACGCCGCGATAGATGAAGTTGTTGCGCGTGACCTTCGGGTCCTCGCCGCTCATCGAGCCGTAATGGACCAGCGTGCCGTCGGTCGCGATGCAGTCGGCCAGCCGGCCGGTGGCCGCGCCGCCGATCGCCTCGACGCCCAGCATGATGCGGGCATCGTCCGTCGCCTCGCCGACCTGGCGCGCCAGGTCGCTGCTGTCGACGATCACGACGTCGGCACCCAGCGCCGTCAGCTCGGCGGCAAGGTCGGCGCGGCGCACGACATTGACCGTGCGCAGGCCGCGCTGCTTGGCCAGCACGATCAGCAGCCGGCCGACGGCGGAGTTGGCGACGTTCTGGCTCACCCAGTCGCCCGGCTTGAGGTCGACGAAGTCCGACAGCATCAGCTGTGCAGTCGGCGGGTTGATACGCACCATCGCCGCCTGCCTGAGGTCGATGCCGGCCGGCAGCGGGATCGCATCGTCGCCTTTGACCTTGCGGCGCTGCGCCCAGTTCTCGCGCTGCAGGTTGATGACCAGGTCATCCTTCTTGACGTGCTTCACCGCCGAGCCGACGGCGACGACGCGGCCGACGCACTCGGCGCCAGGCGTCGCGGGCAGCGGCGGCTTCAGCCGGTAGCTGCCGCGACAGAACCACATGTCGGCCGGGTTGATGGGGAAGGCCAGCACGTCGAACACGACTTCGTCCGCCGCCGGCTCGCCGACGTCGGGCACGTCGGCGCAGCGCGCGACGTCCCAGGGCGTTCCATAGCGGTCGATCAGGACCTGCTGCATGCGTTTCCTCCTTTTTCTTCCTCCCCACGCTCAAGCGTGGGGAGGTGTCCGCGAAGCGGACGGAGGGGTCATGAGCATCAGTCGCGATGCTCATGACCCCTCCGTCGGCGAAGACGCCGACACCTCCCCAGCTTCGCTGGGGAGGAAGAGCCTTTGCTTTGTTGGCCCGTCGATTGCTTATATTGTGATTCGACAGGGGGTGAAATGCCGGATGGCGGCCAAGGCATTTGACGAAATGAATTCAGGCGCGGCGGACTCCGTCCGCGCGCCCTATCGCGCCGTCGCCAACTGGCTGGCGCAGACTTCGCCCGAGAAGGTCGCGGCGACGCGGCACGAGGTCGACGTCTTCTATCGCCGGCACGGCATCACCTTCGGCGCCTATGGCGCCGTCGACGGCGCGGAGACGACGATCCCCTTCGACATCATCCCGCGCGTCATCGCCTGGGACGAATGGGAGCATCTGCACAAGGGGCTGGTGCAGCGCGTTCGCGCGCTCAACGCCTTCCTGGCCGACGCCTACGGCGAACGCGAGATCTGCCGCGCCGGCGTCATCCCCGAGCAGCAGGTGCTGATGAACGCCGAGTTCGTCGCCATGGCGCAGGGCCTCGACCTGCCGGGCGGCGTGCACGCCCACATCGCCGGCATCGACCTGGTGCGCGTCGGCGAGAAGGATTTTTACGTCCTCGAGGACAACGTGCGCACGCCGTCGGGCGTGTCCTACGTGCTGGAGAATCGCGAAGTGATGATGCGGCTGGCGCCCGAGCTGTTCTCGGCCATGCGCGTGCTGCCGGTCGCCGACTACACCGAGGAGCTGCTGGCGACGTTGCGTTCAGTGTCGTTCAGCGACGATGCCGCGCCCAACGTCGTGCTGCTGACACCCGGCCACTACAACAGCGCCTACTTCGAGCACGCCTTCCTGGCCGACGAGATGGGCATCGAGCTGGTCAAGGGCTCCGACCTGTTCGTCGACGAAGGCCGCGTCTACATGCGCACGCCGCGCGGGCCGCAGAGGGTCGACGTGATCTACCGGCGCGTCGACGACGGCTTCCTCGATCCGCTGGCGATGCGGCCGGATTCCTTCCTCGGCGTCGCGGGCCTCTTAGGCGCGCTGCGTGCCGGCCGCGTCAACATCGTCAATGCGCTGGGCAACGGCGTGGCCGACGACAAGTCGACCTACACCTACGTGCCGGAGATGGTGCGCTTCTATCTCGGCGAGGAGCCGATCCTGAACAACGTGCCGACCTGGCGCTGCGATCGCGCCGACGACTTCAAGTACGTGCTGGAACGCCTGCCCGAGCTGGTGGTCAAGGAGATCCACGGATCGGGCGGCAAGGGCATGCTGGTCGGCCCGACCTCGAGCAAGGCCGAGATCGAGGAGTTCACCACGCTCCTCAAGGCGCGGCCCGACAACTACATCGCCCAGCCGACGCTGGCGCTCTCGACCTGCCCGACCTTCGTCGGCCAGGGCGTGGCGCCGCGCCATGTCGATCTGCGCCCCTTCGTGCTGTCAGGCCGCAAGACCACCATCATCCCCGGCGGGCTGACGCGCGTGGCGCTGAAGGAGGGCTCGCTGGTCGTCAATTCGAGCCAGGGCGGCGGCACCAAGGACACCTGGGTCCTGGCGCCGGGCGCCGCGGGTGCTTGACATGAGTTCATGCTCTTCCGGACCGCGCGCTTCCAGCGCGCTCATGAGCGCGCTGGAAGCGCGCGGTCCGGAAGAATACGAGCAAGTGAGCGGCGCATGCTGAGCAGCACCGCCAAGAACCTCTACTGGATGGGCCGCTATCTGCAGCGCGCCAAGTCGACGGCGCGGCTGATCGAGGCGACGCAGCGCATGGCCCTGCAGTCGCGCGGCGAGGAAGCCGCCGGCGTGGCCGCGATCTTCGGCATGGAGGACGAGTTCCGCCAGAGGCAGCAGCAGTCGAGCGGCCGGCTGGCGAGCCTCATCGACTTCCTGGTGATCGACGAGAACAATCCCTCCTCACTGGTGAGCTCGATCGGCGCGGCGCGGCGCAACGCCCGCGAGGAACGCAACAACATCACGGTCGATGTCTGGGAGAGCCTGAACGGCCTGTGGCTGGAGCTGAGCGAGCGCCTGCGCGGCAACCGCGCCCTGCTCGACCGCGGCGCGCTGATCGAATCGGTGAAGAAGCAGGCAGTGATGATCTTCGGCGCGGCGCAAGTGACCTTGCTGCGCGACGAGGCCTACAACTTCCTGCAGCTCGGCGCCTTCCTCGAGCGCGCCGACAACACCGCGCGCATCCTCGACATCAAGTTCCACGCGCTGCGCCCCGACGGCAACCCGCATGCGCAGGAGCTCGACTACTTCGCCTGGTCGGAGGTGCTGGCCTGCATCGGCGCGGTGCGCACCTACCGGCGCATCTATCGCAGCGCGCTCGATCCCATGAAAGTCGCCGAGCTGATGATGTTGCGCCGTGACGTGCCGCGCTCGGTGCACCACTGCCTGTGGATGGTCGATCTCAGCATGCGCGAGCTGGCCGAGGCCTACGGCTCGCGCGGCGAGGCCGACCGGCTGGCCGGTGAGCTGCACGCCCGCCTGCGCTACACGCGCATCGACCAGGTGTTCGACATGGGCCTCAACAAGTTTTTAGGCGGCGTGCGCGGCGACATCGCCACGCTGTCCGACGAAATCGGCCGCCAGTTCCTGCTGGACTGACAGAACATGCGCCTCTCCGTCCACCACGCCACCCGCTTCGAGTTCGACCAGCCCTCGGGTCATTCGATCCATGACGTGCGGCTCACGCCCAAGCCCGCCAGCGGCCAGCGCCTGATCTCATGGCGCATCGACGGACCGGGCAAGCGCTCGGAGTGGCTCGATGGCCACGGCAACCAGGTCACGACCTTCTCGGTGGCGCAGCAGCACGATCGCGTCGAGATCGTCGTCCACGGCATCTACGAGTACATCGGCGGCGACCAGTGGCTGCGCTACGCCGAGACACCGACCCTGCCGGCGCCGTTCTGGCTGCGCAACACGGGCCTGGCGCGCCACGACGCGAGCTTCGATCCGTTGATCGGAGGCCTGGCCGAGCGGGCCAACGCAACCACCAAGCGCGTCGAAGCCCTGCACGAGCTCATGAAGCGCGTCTGCCAGCGCATCGTCTACAAGACCGGCGTCTCGACCGTGGATACGACCGCCACCGAGGCGCTGGCGCGCGGCGCCGGCGTGGCGCAGGACCAGGCGCATGTCTTCATCGCCGCCTGCCGTCGGCTCGGCGTGCCGGCGCGCTACGTCAGCGGCTACCTGCGCAACGACGATCCTGAGCTGCATGTCGGCCGCACCAGCCATTCGTGGGCCGAAGCCTGGGTGCCGGGCCTGGAATGGGTGGGCTTCGACCCGGCCAACGACATCAGCCCGCGCGGCGACAGCCTCAGGGTCGCCGTCGGCCTCGACTATCGTGATGCCGCGCCGGTCAGCGGCCGGCGTGTAGGATTCGGGGATGCGAAGATGAGCGTCGAGGCTTCCGTGAGGCTCATGGACTAGCCTTGATAAAGAAGCAGGAAGGCCGCGGGCGTCACAATGCGCACGCCTTCGAACGGATCGAGTTGCAGCAGATCCGAATCGCCGGTCACAAGATGGGACGCGCGGCCGTTCACAGCGATTTCGAGGAGCTTGTCGTCACTCGGATCACGACAAAGGCGGACTCGCCTGACGATGCGAACAGGTTCGGTCAGCTCCGCCAAACGCCGAACCTGTTCCAAGCGAACATCGCGGGAAATGTAGGCATCGAACTTCCGACGCATGACGACGTCGAAAAGCTCCTTCAAATGTTCCTCAGATGTGAGAAGAACGCCGAGGCGCAAGACGACTCTCACCGCCTCTGACGGCTTCGACTGTGGGCGGAGCAGCTGACTGATAAGAACGTTGGTGTCGATAACGACCCGGAACTCAGTCGTCATTGCGTAGAAGCTCGGCGAGCTTCTCTTCGCTCAATCCTCGCGATTCGGCCTGACGCCCGACGCGCTCGCACAACGACAGCAACTCCTCGACCTTGAGGCGTCGAAGCTTGTCGTAGTCCTCGATCGATATCACCGCGGCGACATCGTCCTCGCCTCGTTTGAGCACAACACTATCCTCGACTAGGCTCTCCAGAACCTTGTCGAAGGCAGCTTGGGCTTCGGCAATGGTCATTACCTTCATGGTCGTGCTCCTTTCGCGACTATATCCCAGAGGCCGGCCTGTCGTCCTGCCTTGACGAGAGCCTCTAATAGGCTTGCAAACGCCCAGATTAGGGCTTGTACGGCACGAACCTACGAGAAATAGCCCTCGCAACGCTGCCTTGCTGCGGCGTTGCCTTGCGAAAGCAGCATGGCGCCAGTACTTTCCGCGCGCCTTTTCAAACGCCTGAAAGGAGGCGCCGCCGTCATGGCTCTCATCGCCGATCGTCTGAGTCGCATCAAGCCCTCTCCGACCAATGCCGCGCAAGGCAAGTTCCTGGAGATGAAAGCGGCGGGCAAAGACGTGATCGGCCTGGCCGCCGGCGAGCCCGACTTCCCGACGCCCGACCATATCAAAGAGGCGGCGATCAAGGCGATCCACGCCAACGACACCAAGTACACCGCCGTGCCCGGCACGCCGGCGCTGCGCCAGGCGATCTCAGCCAAGATGAAGCGCGACCACGGCCTCGACTACAAGCCGTCGCAGACCGTCGTAACCTCGGGCGGCAAGCAGATCATCTTCAACGCCATGCTCGCCACCCTGAACCCAGGCGACGAAGTGATCATCCCGGCGCCCTACTGGGTGTCGTATCCGGAGATGGTGCTGTTCGGCGACGGCACGCCGGTGATCGTGCAGTGCCCGGAGTCGAGCGGCTTCAAGCTGCGCCCCGAGGATCTCGAGCGCGCCATCACGCCCAAGACCAAGTGGCTGATCCTGAACTCGCCCAGCAACCCGACCGGTGCGGCCTACACGCGCGCCGACCTGCGCGCGCTGTGCGACGTGCTGCTGCGTCATCCCCAGGTCCATGTGCTCACCGACGACATGTACGAGAAGCTGGTCTACGACGACTTCGTCTTCGCGACGCCGGCCGAGGTCGAGCCCAAGCTCTATGACCGCACGCTCACCATGAACGGCGTGTCGAAGGCCTACAACATGACGGGCTGGCGCATCGGCTACGCCGCCGGTCCGCAGAAGCTGATCGACGCCATGATCACCGTGCAGTCGCAGAGCACGTCGAACGCCAGCTCGATCAGCCAGGCGGCGTCGGTGGCGGCGCTGAACGGCCCGACCGACTTCATCCCGAAGAACGTCGCCGTCTTCAAGCAGCGCCGCGACCTCATCGTCTCGATGCTGAACCAGGCCAAGGGTCTCAAGTGCCCGCGGCCCGAGGGCGCGTTCTACGTCTATCCGTCGTGCGCCGGCGCGATCGGCAAGAAGACACCGGACGGCAAGACGATCGCGAACGACACCGACTTCGTGAACTACCTGCTCGAGGCCGAGGGTCTCTCGGTCGTGCAGGGCTCCGCCTTCGGCCAGGGTCCGGCCTTCCGCATCTCCTACGCCACGGCGACCGACCTGCTGGAAGAGGCCGGCCGTCGCATCCAACGGGCCTGCGGGGCACTTTCCTAGCAAGCTACATCGGGCGCGACCGTCAACTGTCGCGCCCGGGAGCTCAGCTTCACAAAGGGTTGGCGGGGTAGAAATCCGCCACGAAGAGCAGAGCATCCTTCTCTGCCCGATCCGGTTTCTCGAAACGCAGCCTCATCTTGCGATCCAGTCCCAACATGACGTTGTGGATATCGACAGGCAGCGGAGCGATTGAATCGATCGTACATCGGGTTTCACCGTCGTCTGGCAAGGAGACGCCGGTGCTCAACTCAAACGTTACGTGATCCTGCGTGGTCACCCTTCTTGCTTCAATTTTGTCGTTCGTTATGGCCTCTACCAAGCAGATGAGACTCGCGCCGTTTGGGCACTCCGCATGGAAAATGTCGCCCGGGACAAGACGACTTAGCTTGGACCTGCGATCGGCCATGCGCCGATTTCCTACCTAGGACGGATAAGCCACGGCCGAAGCAGCCCCGGTTGCGTGGAACTCGGTTCGTTTCCGATTCCGAGTTGTTTTACGGCGCACTTTTGGCACAAAATACGATCCTCGATCCGATACGCGCCGGTCGTACCATAGTCTCCACCAGAAGCGCATTTTTGGCAGGCCAAGTCGCCAGCAGCAACAGGGTCAACATCCTGTAGTGTCCGGGGCGTCAGATCGCCGGCCATCCCACCGCCAAGGAATGCCAAGTTGGTCGTTGGTCCGGGCGTAAGCGCGGGCCAATGCTGCAACCAGCTCTCGGAAGCGAGACCTTGATGTGTTGGGGGATCGACGTCTGCCGAGCTGTCCCGAATTGAACCATCTGGTGCAAGGCGGAAGCCTGGAACTTCCTCCTTAGGCTCTCTGACGCGAAAACCGGGTATGAATTTGGTCTCTCGAAAGTTGAACATTTGCGATTCCTCATAATGACAACTAACTATACCATAGTTATTATTCGTTCACCAGAGTTATTTATCGTCTGATCGTCGAATCGTTAGATATGCACTTAGGACCGGGCGCATTCGCCCGATAATTTTCACATGATGGCGCCGTTGAGTTAATGGCAGATCATCAGTGAAACCACTTACTCGTCCATCACCGCCGCCGGCAGAAGGATTTCGAAACAGGCGCCACCCTCGGCCCGGTTCCTGGCCGAGATCTCGCCGTCCATCTCCTCGACGATGCGCCGGCAGATGCGCAGGCCGAGGCCAGTGCCCTTGCCGCGCGCCTTGGTGGTGACGAAGGCCACGAACAGGCGCGACAGCACGTCGGGCGCGATGCCCGGTCCTGAATCCTCGACCGCGATACGCACCAGCGGCCGGCCGCCTCGCTCGACGGCGCTGGCGGCGACGGAGATGGTGCTGCCGCCGGCATCGCGCGCATTGTTGATCAGGTTGACCAGCACCTGCTCGAGCCGGGCGACATGGCCCATGACGGGAGGCAGGTCGTCGGGCAGCGACGCCGACAGTGTCGTCTGCTGCTGTCGCAGGCCATGGCCCGTGAGATCGACCGCGCCCCGCACGGCGTCGGCGATCCGGAACGGCACGGGGTCGTCGCCGGCGCTGGCGCCGCGCACGAAGGCCCTGAGGTCGCCGACGATGCGGCTGGCACGCTCGACCTGAAGGGTGATGCGGCCGAGCTTGGTCGCCATGAAGTCCGGATCGGCGGTAGTGCCGCGCTTGGTGGCCTCGGACAGCTCGTCGCTGGCGGTATGGCAAGCGAGGTCGATCACCTGCAACGGCTGGCTGAGCTCGTGGGCCACCGTCGCCGCCATTTCGCCGACAGTGGTGAGACGCTCGGCGGCGTACAAGGCATGCTCGGCCTCGCGCCGCTCGGTCTCGTCGACACCCAGGAAGGCGATCTGGCGCACCACCCCCGACGAATCGAGGATCGGGCTCGCCGTCAGGCTGAACAGCCGATGCCGGCCCGATGCGTCGATGAGTGAGCGCGTATACCTCGCCGGTTCCGTATGCTCGCCGGCCAGCCATTGCCGATACACACTCATCTCGAGAGCCGTCCCGACCGTCTCGGTCACCGGCCGGCCGACCAGGTCTTCCTCAGTCACACCATGGATGTTCAAGACCTCGCGATTGACCACGATGACCCTGAGATCGCGGTCAGTCAGTATCAGCCCGGCGCCGATCGATCCGACGATCGAACGCAGGTTGCCCATCTCCTCGGCGAGCCGGCGCTCGAGCTGCACACGCGCCTCGATGTCGCGCACGATGGCGACGATGAGCGACTTGCCGTCCTCCCCCCACACTTTTCGGCAGTTTGCCTCGACGTGTCTCTTCTCGCCGCCGGCCGTGAGGACGCGATAGTGTAACTGAACGAGCTGCGGCTGGCCGCCGGCGAGGCTGCCCCTGATGGTCGCGCGCACGCTCCCCCTGTCTTCGCCGACGATATGATCGAACGCATCGGCGCCGACCATCTGCAAGCCCCAGAGATCAGTCGCGGCGGCATTGGCGAAGACGATGCGGTTGCTGCGCGGGTCGACCTTGAGCACCACGTCGCCCATTGAATCGAGCAGCGCCTGGTACTCGGCGCGGGCATGCTCGACTTCAGCCATCTGCCGTTCCAGACGTGCCGTGAGCTCGACGCGCTCCGTCACGTCGCGCATCACGCCGACCGCCGCCACGGTCTGGCCAGGGCCACCCGGCGGCCGGCGATAGCGGCATTCCATGTGCTTGATCGAGCCGTCAGCCCGCTTCATGCGCAGATTGATATGGCGTACCGCTTCGTCCGTCGACCGCAGGTGAGCGCGGGCGGCCGCGCTGGCGCGCTCCAGGTCCTCGGCGTCCAGGAAATCGGCAAAGCGCTTGCCGACAACGTTTGCGGCCGGCATTTCCAGCAAGTCGATGGCGGCGGCGCTGGCGAAGGTGAAGACGCCCTTTGCATCGAGCGCGTAGACCATGTCGGAGAGCGAATCGACCAGCGCCTGATAGTCGGCCCGGGCACGCTCGATCTCGAGCTCCTGGTTCTTCAGGTCGGTGACGTCGACCCGAAGGCCGACCGTGCCACCGCTCGGTGTCTCTTTCTCGAGCCACTCGATCCAACGATTTTTCGTCGTCTTGCGAAGGTGTCGACTTTCCTTGGAGCGAAAACGCCTGATCCACGACTCCGGCCCCTCGACCACCTCGGCTTCGGTAGCCTCGCCGTTGCGCACACGCGCATAACACAATTCGGCGTAAGTCATGCCAATGGCGCCGGGCCGGGCGAGGCCGGGCGTGATGGCGGCCGCGGCCTTGTTGAACATCACCAACCGCTCGTCCTTGTCGTAGAGCACGACGCCCGCCGGCAGCGCATCGATGGTTTCCTGGAGTAGGTCGCGCGCGTGCTCGATCTCCATCTCGTGGTTCTTGAGATCGGTGACGTCGACCCTGAGACCGACCGTCCGGCCGGACGGCGTGAGCTTCTCCGACCATTCGAACCAGCGTTCGCCGACCGCCTGGCGCATGATCTGCCGGCCCTTGCTGCGGAAACGCGCGATCCATTCCTCGGCGGTGTTCTCGAGCGGCGCGCCGAACTCTCCCGACAGCTTGGCGGTCTCGCGCGCCAAGTCCGTGTAGGAAATGCCGATGATGCCAGGCCGCTTCAGCACCGGCGTCGAGGCCATGGCGGCGGCATTGAACATGACCAGCCGTTCGTTCTGGTCGTAGACCACGACGCCTGCCGACAGGCTGTCGATCGTCTCCTGCAGGAGATCGCGCGCCTCTCCGGCGGCCTGCCATTGCCGCTGGTGCTCCATCGAGGCGCGGCCGACCAGCAGGATCAGCACCAGGCCGGCGGAAACGAAGCCCGCCGTGCTGAGCGTCAACACCAGGAGCGCCCAACCGTAGTCGTCGACCAGCTTGCCGATCAGCACATCCACGCTCTGCGCGTCCGCGGCACTCGCCGCGTTGAACCGGCCGAGCAGGACGATGGCCTTGCCCAGCGTCGCCCGGTCGAGCAGGCGGCTCGGCGGGTTGAACGCCTTGATCTCGCCCACGAGCAAGGCATGCATCGCCGCGGCCTCGGCGCAGATCACCGGCTGGCGCGCGATGTCGGATGACACTCCGCCCGCCTGGCCACAAGCCTCGGTCAGCGCAGCCTCGAACCGCGCCCACGCCTTGCGCAAGGATGCTTCGGCGTCGGCAGCCGGAAGCTGGTCGTAGGTCATGAGATGGACGGAATGCATCAACTGCCGCGTGCTCTGGTCGAGCGCCAGCAGATCGGCCGTCCTGTGTCGGGTGTAGCCCGCCTCCGTGGCACGCAACGACAGCACGATGCTGGCCATGGAGATCGCGCAGCACAGCAGGCCGACCGCGCCAGCTGCCGTCGCCCAGATGACACCGCGCGTGCCGAGTGCGAGCCTGGCTTGGTCGGGAAAAGAACGTATGAGGTCGAAAAGCTGCATGCCCCTCGGCCGGGCGATTATTGCCGGACCGCGCAGCCGGACCGTTGACACTATAGAAGCCCCCTGCTCCGGTCGAGAAACCGGAGCTACCAACTGTGGTGCACAAAGGGGCAGAGGTCACCCCTTTATGGTTCCGTTGTGGATGCATTGCCATTGCGGTGAAAATAGGTGCCGCCACAACCGCCGCCGCGGCCTATATCCGCACGAATAGGGTGCGCGAGCGGCTGTTCCGCTGTGACGACTATCGCTCTCGGCCTTCTCCACACCCGCCGATTGACTCGCCCAAGCCGGGGTGAAACGATTTCCAGGACAAGACTTCGCTCCGGCCGAGTTCCGTAGCGACCACGTCCGGAGCCTTTGTGCGCAAACGACCGCGCCAGCAGGAGGACGTTGTCATGGCCGACATCAAATCCGAGACCATCACTGGAGGCAGACCAGGCAGCGGCGCGCATCGCGTGGTGGCGCTGTGCGGGCCGTATCTCTCGGGCAAGACCAGCCTGCTCGAGAGCATCCTCTACGCCACGGGGGCCATCGGCCGGCGCGGCTCGACGCGCGCAGGCACCTCCATCGGCGACGGTGCCGCCGAGGCGCGCAAGCGCGGCATGGGCACCGAGATCAACGTCGCCTCGGTCGACTATCTCGGCGATCAATGGACCTTCCTCGACGTCCCGGGCTCGATCGAGTTCCAGCACGATGCCTTTGCGGCGTTGGCCGTGAGCGACGCGGCCGTGCTGGTCTGCGAACCCTCGCCCGAGCGCGTCGTGGCGCTGACGCCGCTCTTGAAGTTCATCGAAGACCACCACATCCCCCACGTCATCTTCATCAACAAGATCGATTCCGCCGAGGTCCGCGTGCGCGACATGCTGTCGGCGCTGCAGTCGATCTCGTCGCGCAAGCTGCTGCTACGCCAGGTGCCGATCCGCCACACGGCGGCCGACGGCAGCGAGGAGACGGTGGGCTATGTCGACCTCGTGAGCGAGCGCGCCTACCGCTACAAGTCGAGCGGCGCGTCCGACCTGATCGAGATGCCGGCCGAGATCCTGCCGCGCGAGAGCGAAGCCCGCCGCGAGATGCTGGAGACGCTGTCGGAGTTCGACGACCAGCTCCTCGAGCAGCTCATCGAGGACATCGCGCCCGAGAAGTCGCTGATCTACCGCGACCTGCACGACGAGTTCGGCGCCGACCAGATCTCGCCCGTCTTGCTGGGCGCCGGCGATCGCGAGAACGGCGTGCGCCGGCTGCTCAAGGCGCTGCGCCATGACGCGCCGTTCGTCGCCGAGACCGCCAAGCGGCGCGCGCTGCCGTCCAACGGCGTGGCCATGGCCGAATGCTTCAAGGTCCTGCACCAGAGCCATGCCGGCAAGCTGTCGCTCTGCCGAGTCTGGTCGGGCAGCCTGGTCGAGGGCCAGAGCGTCGGCGGCCAGCGCATCGGCACGCTGCTGAGGCCGTTCGGCCAGCGCCTCGACAAGATCGCCGAGGCCAAGGCCGGCGAGATCGTGGCGCTGGCCAAGGTCGACGCGTTGTCGGGCGGCCAGTCGCTGGCGGCCGCGGGCATTGTCGCGAGCGCGGACTTCCCCAAGGCCGACCCGCCGGTGTTCGCGCTGTCGCTCAGGGCCAAGAACCGCAACGACGAGGTCAAGCTCTCGGGCGCCCTGCACAAGATCGTCGAGGAAGACCCGTCGCTTTCCTTCGAGGCGCGCGGCGAGACCCACGAGCTGCTGATCAAGGGCCAGGGCGAGATGCACCTGAAGGTCGCGGTCGACAAGCTCGCCGGCCGCTACAACGTCGCGGTCGACACCGAGACGCCGCGGGTCGCCTACCGCGAGACCATCCAGGGCGGCAGCCAGCAGCATGCCCGCTACAAGCGCCAGACAGGCGGCCACGGCCAGTTCGCCGACATCAAGGTCGAGATCAAGCCCTTGGCCCGCGGCTCGGGCTTCCGCTTCGTCGACAAGGTCGTGGGCGGCGTGGTGCCGCGCAACTTCATCCCGGCGGTCGAGGAGGGCCTGGTCGACTACCTGAAGGAAGGCCCGCTCGGCCAACCGGTGGTCGACCTCGAGGTCACGCTGTTCGACGGCCAGTACCACTCCGTCGACAGCTCGGAAATGTCGTTCAAGATGGCCGCGCGCATCGCCATGAGCGAGGCCATGCCCAAGTGCAAGCCGGTGCTGCTGGAGCCCATCCTCAAGGTGACGGTGGCCGCGCCCAACGACGCCACGCCGCGCATCCAGCGCCTGATCTCCGGCCGCCGCGGCCAGCTTCTGGGCTACGACGCGCGCGAGGGCTGGAACGGCTGGGACGAGGTCTCCGCCCTCATGCCCGAGGCCGAGATCGCCGACATGATCGTCGAGATCCGCTCGGTCACCCAGGGTGTGGGCACCTTCCGCACCGAGTTCGACCATCTGCAGGAGCTGGTCGGGCGCACCGCCGACCGCATCGTCGAGGAAAGCAAGAAGCGGGCGGCCTAGGATCAGGCTCCCCTCACAAGGCGGTGAAGCCGCTCCACGGCGGCTTCTCCCGGCTGGCAATCGCCCGCATACTTGTCCGGTGGAATGGTTCCACGGGGGATGGATCTCATGTTCAACAGAAGGTCCGTGATGGTGGGCGGCCTGGCGATGGCCACCGCACCGTCATTGACCCGCATCGCGCACGCCCAGTCTGGGAAGCCGATGCTGGTGTTCGTCGGTCACGAACTTTGAGGCGGCTGCAAGATCTGGCGTGCCCAGTCTGAACCTGACTTCAAGAAGTCAGACGCCTTCAGCAAGCTCGACTACCAGGTGGTCTATCCCGCCAACGCCGACCTCGTGACGGCGGAAGCGAGCTGGCCTGCCGCGGCCAAACCCGTGCGCACCGCCTTCCTCGACAGCGACGAGGGCAAGGCAAACGGGTCCAAGACGCCGCGCTTCATCCTCTTCCAGGACGGCAACGTCATTCTTGCAGTCACCGGCAATGCCGGCTGGAAGGATCAGATGTGGCCGAAGCTCGTCGAGGTGACGGGTACCAAGGCCTGAGAATGCTTCCTCCCCAGCTTCGCTGGGGAGGTGGCCCGCAGGGCCGGAGGGGTCATGGACGACAGTACTGATGCTCATGACCCCTCCGCCCGCTACGCGGGCACCTCCCCATCGTAAGACGATGGGGAGGCAAGACTCGCTGCCTTTTCCTCGTTGGCGGCTTGGATCATATTGACCCCGTGGAGCGTTCCACGGGGGAGATGAAGTCGTATGGTCCTGAGACGTTTCTTGATGGCGAGCCTGGCGATGGCCGCTGCGGTGCTGTGCGCACCCGTTGTCGACGCGCAAACGCCCGCTGCCAGCCAGGGCGCGAAGGCGCAGTTGATCCTCGTCTGCCACGACCAGTCAGAGGCGTGCAAAACGTGGCACAGCCAGTGGCAGCCACTGTTCGCCGCCAGCCCCGCTTACAAGATGATCGACATCCAGACGATCAACGCACCCAACGCCAAGGCAATGATGCAGCCCAAGGCCTGGCCCGCCAATCTGAGCTGGCTGCTCGACACCTTCCTGATGAGCCAGGTAGGCAGATGGGAGGAATACGAAACCCCGCGGTTCTTCCTGCTGCAGAACGGCCAGCTCACGGCGAGCACCGCCGGCAACAACGGCTGGCGTGACTATATGTGGCCGACGATCCTCGACATCACGAACACCAAACCCTGACCAACCGGAGGCCAAGATGACGAACGAGCTGTTCCGCAGTCAACTCGCATCCTACGCGTCGGTGCATCGCGACTGGCGCAACAAGGCGACCCACTTCGTCGGTATCCCGATCATCGTCTTCTCGCTGCTGCTGATCCTGTCGCTGTGGCGCTTCGAGGTCGGCGACCGGCAATGGACGCTGTCGCTCGCCATCACCATCGTGGCGGTGCTGGGCTGGATGGCGCTCGATCTCGGCATCGGCATCGTCATGGCCCTGATCATGGCGGTCGCCTGGTACGCCGCCGAGGCCTTCGCCGGCGCGCTGGGCTCGGCGCAGGCCGTGTGGATCGCCTTCATCGTCCTGTTCGTCGGCGGATGGGTGCTGCAGCTCCTCGGCCATCACTACGAGGGCAAGCGGCCGGCGCTGATGGACAATATCTTCCAGGCCTTCATCGGGCCGATGTTCCTGGTTGCCGAAGCCATGGTCGTCATGGGCCAGCGCCGCGATCTTGCCGACGCCATGGGCGAAGGTGACGTCACGGCGCGGTGAGCAGGGTTGATTTGCACCCGAGCCGCCGCGACGCCAGATAAGCGCGGGGCGTAGAGGAGTTCTACTCATGTTGATCAAGCGCAGACGCGGCTGGGAATTGGGCGAAAACCAGGCAACGCCTGAAGGCACCTATTTGCAGCGCCGGTCGCTGGTGAAGGCCATGGGTCTCGGCGCCGCCTCGCTCGCCCTTCCGGCCATCGCCTCGGCCCAAGACAAGGATCCATCCGCCGCACTTTATCCGGCCAAGCGCAACGACAAGTTCGGCGTGCCCACGCCGATGACCGCCGAGAAGCTGGCGACGACCTACAACAACTTCTACGAATTCGGCACCGACAAGAGCATCTGGCGCGATGCCCAGAAGCTCGAGGTGCGTCCCTGGACCATCAAGGTCTCGGGCATGGTCGAGAAGCCGTTCGAGATCGGCATCGACGATCTCTTGGCCAAGGTCCAGCTCGAGGAGCGCGTCTATCGCCATCGCTGCGTCGAGACGTGGTCGATGATCGTGCCGTGGAGCGGCTTTCCGATGCGCTCGCTGGTCGAGCTGTGCAAGCCCACGAGCGGCGCCAAGTTCGTGGTGATGAAGACGCTCAGCAAGCCCGCGGTGATGCGCGAGCAGCGCGACCCGCTCTATCCCTGGCCCTATACCGAGGGCCTGGCGATGGACGAGGCGATGAACGACCTCACCTTCATCGCCACCGGCCTCTACGGCAAGCCGATCCACAAGCAGAACGGCGCGCCGCTCAGGCTCGTGGCGCCGTGGAAGTACGGCTTCAAGAACGTGAAGTCGATCGTCTCAGTCGAGTTCAGCGATAGGCGACCGGTCTCGTTCTGGGAGAAGCTGCAGGCGAGCGAGTACGGCTTCTGGGCCAACGTGAACCCGCAGGTGGCGCATCCGCGCTGGAGCCAGGCGACCGAGAAGCCGCTGGGCAGCGAACAACGCATCCCCACCCTGCTCTACAACGGCTACGGCGAGTTCGTGGCCGGGCTTTACGCCGACCGCAAAGCGGAAAAGCTCTTCATGTAACGCTGGGCTGCCTTCCTTTGCCTTGCCGCGCCGGCCCGCGCTAAAACGGGCATCGGCCCGCGAGGCCAAGGGAGGATTTTCAGTGAAGTTGTTTCGCCGTTCCGTGCTTGCCGGCGCTGTCGCCCTGTCGGCATCGCCGAAGGCATTCGCGCAGGCGTACCCCAACAAGCCGATCAAGATCGTCGTGCCCTTCGCTGCCGGCAGCGCCACCGACCTGACGGCCCGCGGGCTGGCCGCCAAGCTGCAGGAGCTCCTGAAGCAGCCGATCGTCGTCGACGACAAGCCCGGCGCCTCGGGCCAGCTCGGCGCCTCGGCGGTCGCGACAGCGCCGCCCGACGGCTACACGCTGCTGATGGGCACCAACACGACCAACGCCGCCAACCCGGCGTTGTTCAAGAAGCTCTCCTACGATCCGGAAAAGGACTTCGTGCCGATCATGCGCTGCGTGACCGGCGTCAACGTGCTGGTGGTCAACAACGAGCTGCCGATCAAGTCGGTCGCCGAGCTGATCGACTACGCCAAGAAGAACCCCGGCAAGCTGAACTACGCCGAGGCCAGCGCCTCGCAGCGGCTGTCGGCCGAGATGTTCAACAAGATGGCGGGCGTCAAGATCGAGCGCGTGCCCTACAAGGCAAGCCCGCAGGCGCTGGGCGACGTCATGTCCGGCCAGTGCCAAGTCATGTTCCCCGACCTGCCGCAGGGGCTGGCGCAGATCGACGCCGGCAAGGTGCGCGGGCTTGGCACCACCGGTCCGCAGCGGACGTCGGTGGCGCCCAACCTGCCGGCGATCGCCGAGACCGTGCCGGGCTACTCGCTGGTCTATTGGCTGGCGGTGTTCGCCCCGGCCGGCACGCCGAAGGACATCCAGAAGACGCTGGCCGACGCCATCGCCGAGGCGCTGAAGGACCCGGCGACGGGCAAGGCCATGACGCAGGGCCGCATGGAAATCTCGCCGCTGCCGCTCGAGCAGTTCGCCGCCTACGTCAAGGAACAGACGACGTGGTGGACCACCGAGATCAAGGCCGCGGGCATCGAACCGGAGTGACATCAATGAGCAAGGTCATCATCGAGAAGAACGGCCCGGTCAAAACCGTATGGATGAACCGGCCGGAGAAGCGCAACGCGCTCGACAGCGAATTGCTGAAGGAGATGATCGGCGCCCTGCAGGCGCCGGTCGCGGCCGAAGACCGCGTCCTGGTGATCCGCGGCAAGGGCGACGTCTTCTGCGCCGGCCTCGACATGGCCGAGCGCAGCAAATCGGCCGGCGCCGGCGAGGCGAGCGGCATCGAAATCATGCTGCGCGCCATCGAGCTCTGTCCGCTGCCCGTGGTGGCCGTGGTCCAGGGCGACGCGATTGCCGGCGGCAATGAGCTGGCGCTGCATTGCGATCTGGTGGTGGCGAGCCAGAAGGCGCGCTTCGG
This sequence comes from Reyranella sp., assembly GCA_021732285.1. GTDB lineage: Bacteria > Pseudomonadota > Alphaproteobacteria > Reyranellales > Reyranellaceae > Reyranella. Next base: position 54,726 of record JAKFVH010000073.1, read on the forward strand.
CATGTCGCTCGCCCAGGTCGGCCTGGCGCCCAACTGGTTCCTGGCGAAGAAGCTCATGGAAGTGCTGGGGCCGGTGACGACGCGCGAGATGCTGCTGCTGGGCGATCCCCTGCCCTCGACCAAGCTCTTTGCGCTCGGCCTGATCGCCCGCTGTGTGCCGGCCGACCAGCTCGAGGCCGAGGCGACCAAGGTCATCGACCGGTTGGCCGCCAACGCGCCCCTGTCGCTAAAAGCCATGAAGGCGCTGACCGTGCGCCAGCTCGAGATCCGTGACGCCATCAAGCACGACGACGTCGACGCGCTGGTGCGGGCGGCGATGCAGAGCCAGGACGCGCAGGAAGGCATGAAGGCCCGCCTGGAGAAGCGCACCGCCAAGTTCCAGGGCAAGTGACGTGGCGCTCAGGCTGCGCCTCGACAAGCCCTGGCGTCCGCTGACGGCGGAAGTCGTCGATCGCCTGCCGGGCCAGCTCGGCGTCTACCAGATCGCCGACGCCAAGGGCACGATCGTCTATATCGGCCAGGCCGGCGCGCGCACGGCCTTCGGCCTGCGCAGCGAACTGCAGCGCGAGGCGAGCCAGCGCGCCTCGGGCCATCAGTTCCGTGTCGAGGTCAACCAGCAGTACCGCACGCGCTGGTTCGAGCTTCTGATGGTGCACCAGGCCGACCACGGCAGCCTGCCCGCCGACAACGCCAAGAACCCGCCGCCTGCTCTCGGCAGGCTGAGTCCGTCGTGAAGATCAGCGAACCGCCTCACCCTGAGGAGCGCGCGAAGCGCGCGTCTCGAAGGGTGGCAACATCAAGACTGTGGCCCACCCTTCGAGACGCGGCCTGCGGCCGCTCCTCGGGGTGAGGTCGTACTGAGGAGACACCCATGGATTTCGAGCCCAGCGCCGAACAGCAGATGCTGATCGATCAGGTGCGCCGCTACGTGCGCGAAGAGATCATCCCGCTCGAGGCCAAGCTCGATCCCGACGCCGCCGAGCTCGACCCGGCCGACCAGGCGCGACTGGTCGAGAAGACCAAGGCGATGGGCCTCTACGGCATCGACATCCCCAAGGAATTCGGCGGGCCCGACATCGATATCGTGACGCGCGTGCTGCTGGCCATCGAAATGGCCCAACATCGCGCCGGCCTCTACGTGCCCTGCTACGGCACCTTCGGCGGCGCCGGCCTCGCCCAGATCTTCGAGGCCAACGAGGACCAGAAGGAGCGCTACCTCTATCCGACCCTGCGCGGCGAGAAGAAGCCGTTCTTCGGGCTCACCGAGCCGTCGGGCGGCAGTGATCCGGCACGCGCCATCCAGACCAAGGCCGAGCGCAAGGACAATGGCTGGGTGCTGAACGGCGCCAAGATCTTCATCTCCGGCGCCGATCGCGCCCAGTACGGCATCGTCTTCGCCCGCACCGACGCCTCCAAGGGCCGCGCCGGCATCACCTGCTTCATCATTGACGCCGGCACGCCGGGTTTCCACGTGCGGCGCGTCGTGCACACGCTGCGCTCGTCGAGCTACGCCACCGAGCTCGAGTTCAAGGACTGCTGGGTGTCCGACCATCAGATCCTGGGCGAGGTCAACAAGGGCTTCGCCGTGGCCAACGACCGGCTGACGCGCCAGCGCATCCCCTACGCCGCGGGCTGCATCGGTGTCGCCATCGCTGCCCACGAGATGGCCGTCGAATGGGCCAAGATGCGCAGCACCTTCGGCGAGAAGCTCGCCAACCGGCAGGCCATCCAGTGGATGCTTGTAGACAACGAGATCGACATCCGCACCGCCCGGCACTTCACGCTCGAGGCCGCCGAGAAGGCGCGCCGCGGGCTGCCCTTCCGCACCGAGGCCGCCATCGCCAAGCTCACGGCATCGGAAGGCGGCGGCCGCGTCGTCGATCGCGCGATGCAGATCCATGGCGGTATGGGCATGACCAAGGACCTGCCGCTCGAACGCTGGTATCGCGAGATGCGCATCCGCCGCGTCGGCGAGGGGCCGAGCGAGGTGCAGCGCATGGTGATCGCGCGCGAGATCCTGGGCAGCAATCTCAGATGAGCAAGCCGCTGGCGGGCATAAAAGTCGTCGAGTTCGGCCAGAACCTCGCTGGACCCTATTGCGGTCAGATCCTTGCTTTCCTCGGCGCCGAGGTAGTGAAGGTCGAGCGGCCCGAAGGTGACGATGCACGCAAATGGGGCCCGCCTTTCATCGAGGGCGACTCGGTGGGCTTCATCGCGCTGAACCGCGGCAAGAAGTCGATCACCTGCGATCTTTCGGACAAGGCCGAGCGCGAGGCGCTGATCGAGCGCATCGGCGCGGCCGACGTCTTCATCCACAATCTGCGTGCCGACGTGCCGGCCAAGTTCGGCATCGACGGCGCCACGCTCACCAGGCGCTTCCCGCGGCTCATCTATGCCGATCTCGGCGCCTTCGGTCATGCCGGCCCGTGGAAGGAGCGGCCGGGCTATGAGCCGATCGTCCAGGCGGTGGCCGGACTGATCTCGCTGAACGGCGATCCGTCGGGCCCCGAGGCGCGCATCGGTGTCTCGATCATCGACCTGTCGACCGGCATGTGGACGGCGATCGGCGTTTTAGCGGCGATCGCCCGGCGCGCCGCCACCGGCCGCGGCAGCCTGGTCAACACCTCGCTGTTCGAGAGCGGCCTGATGTGGGCGTCGAACCACGCCGCGAACTACGCGGTGACGGGCAAGATGGCTGCACGCCAGGGCACCGGCCATCCCTCGCTCACGCCCTACCAGGCGTTCGAGTGCAGCGACGGCCCCTTGATGATCTGCCCGGGCAACGACCGGCTATGGCGCAAGTTCGCCGAGGCGCTGGGCCATCCCGAATGGCCCGACGAGCCGCGCTTCAAGACCAATGTCGAGCGCATGCAGCAGCGCGACCTGCTGCTGGGCTTGATCGGCGACATCATGAAGCACAAGAGCCGCGACTACTGGTCGGGCAAGCTCGATGCGCTGGGCGTGCCCAACGGGCCACTCAACACCGTGCCGCAGGTGCTGGACCTGGCCCAGGTGGCCGCCCTCGGCATGTTCTCGAAGCCCTACGCCGGCTCGAATGCGCTGTTCCACGGCCTGCCGGTCAGCTTCGACGGCGAACGCGCGAGCGAGGTCGCCAAGGCGCCGAAGATCGGCGAGCACAACGGAAAGATCTGACTCTTACCGGACCGCGGGCCTCCAGGCCCGCTCATGGTCTTTTGGACCGCGAGCTTCCAGCTCGCTCATGATTCATGAGCGAGCTGGAAGCTCGCGGTCCGGAAGAACATGAATATGAGCGGGCCTGGAGGCCCGCGGTCCGGCGAGAAAATCAGCCAGCGAAGCTCAGGGCGTATTCGCGCACCCGCTCGAGCGGGATGCGGGCGTGGCTTTGCACGATGATGAACTTGCCGCCGGGGTCGGTGCCGTTGGGCAGCTTGACCAGCCGCTCGAAATCGTCGGCGCCCCAGACGCAGGACTGCTCGGAGAACAGGTGCACGCTGGCGCCATAGCAGGTGTTCCATTCGACGTGATAGTCGAACAGGTTGCCCTGCATCTCGGCCACGGTGGTGTAGAGCGAATACTCGGTCCACGGCACGCTCATCGGCCGGCGGATCTTCCAGGACATCAAGGCCTTGGTCGACGAGCCCTGCGAGCCGTTGCGCATGAATTTCAGGGTCTGCGCCGCGAGGTCGCCATGCAGCAGGTTGGGCGTCACCGACAGGCCATGGCCCTTGGCGTCGTAGTAGGTGCCGACCACCTCGGTGACGTTGCGCCACCAGTCATGGTGGACCTTGGGCTCCCAGCGCGACAGGCCGCGGCCGTCGTCGACGAAGGTCCGGGCATCGAAGTCGCCGACGCAGCAGACGTCGGAGTCGAGCGTCAGGTAGCCGCCGAAGCCCAGCATCACCGGCACCTGCAGCTTGACGATCTGCTGCCGGTACCAGCCGGTCATCAGGTAGAAGCTCGAGAACCACGGGAAGAAGTCGCTCTCGGGCCGTACCGACACGTTGATGTTGGGAAAGCGCGGCAGGCTGGTGCGCAACAGATGGGTGTCGTTGCCGGGCGAGACGATCAGCAGCTCGAAGGGCTTGGCATCGCGCCAGTGCTTGGCCAGCGATTCGATCAGAAGACCGGCACGCTCCAGGTCGCCCCGGCGCTTAATCGTGCGCAGAGCCAAGGGCAGGATGGCTTGGCGGACTTCGGAAAACATCGTCTTGGTTGGCCTGAAAATACATGTGGGGTGGGAAGCCTTCCACATCAATTGCTTGGGCAACCTGTGGGCTCTGACCTACCAGCGGCAGAACGTCCCATTCAAAAGCGACAGGAATGACCGCTTCAGCCGCAGGGAATCAGGCTGCCAAAAAAAGACGCCGGGCCCAAAGGCCCGGCGAGTCAAACAGGGAGGCTTCACGTCTGGGAGACGTGGGATCATGAGGATCCCGAGTTTCGAACGCGAAAAGCAAAGAACCGTTCGTGGTCGAAAACCTGCCTCGAAAATAGTCTTCGGATTGCACATGGGTAGGGGGGAATTTCCGGCAACTGGCATGCGGTGGACGCATGCCTTTCATCGACTATGCAATCCTGCAGGTCTGATCTTCAGAATCGGGTCTCCGCGACCTTGCGCAACAGGAAATCGCGGAACACGGCGATGCGCTTGGAGTGCCGCAATTCCTCGGGATAGGTGAAATACACATCGGTGGTGCGGACATTGAGCTCCGGCAGGACCATGTCGATCTTGGTCGATTCGCGCGCCAGGTAGTCGGGCAGCGAGGCTATCCCCAGGCCGGATTCGACGGCGCGGAAGATGCCGTAGGTGTTGTTGACGCGCAGCACGACGATGCGGGCGGCCTGATCGGGGTTGCCTTCGCGCAGCAGCCAATTGACGTCCTGCACGGGGGCGCGCGCATCCTCGCCGAAGATGATCAGCCGGTGCTGGTCGAGTTCGTCGATCGACTTGGGCTTGCCGTACTTCTGGATGTAGCTGTGCGCGGCATAGACGTGGCTGCGCACGGTCAGCAGGTGGCGCTGCACCAGGCCGGGCTGGCGCGGCATCATCATGCGGATGGCAACGTCGGCCTCGCGCATGCCGAGGTCGAGCTCGTTGTCCGACAGCACCAGGCTGACGTCGATCTCGGGATAGGTGGTGATGAACTCGTGCATCTGCGCGGTCAGCCAGGTCGAGCCGAAGCCCACCGTGGCGTGGATCTTCAGGCGGCCGGCCGGCTTGTCCTGGTTGGCGCGCAGCAGCGCCTCCGCAGTGTTGACCTTGGCCGCCATGTCGCGCGCGGTGCGATACAGCAGCTCGCCCTGCTCGGTGAGGATCAGGCCGCGCGCATGGCGATGGAACAGCATGACGCCGAGCTGCTCCTCGAGCGCGCCGATCTGGCGCGAGATCGCCGACTGGCTGAGTTTCAGTGATTCGCCGGCGTGAGTGAAACTTCCCGCGTCAGCTACGGCCTGAAAGATCCGCAGCTTGTCCCAGTCCATGACATCGCCTCCCTATCGCGGCGCCGCTTGAACTACTCCGCGGCTTGCGCGAGGCGGGCTTCCTGGCCCGCCAACCATTTCTCCGCCTCCAGCGCCGCCATGCAGCCAGTGCCGGCCGCCGTTACGGCCTGGCGGAAGATCTTGTCCTGCACGTCGCCCGCCGCGTAGACGCCTTCGACGTCGGTGGCGGTCGAATCGGGCTTGGTGATGAGATAGCCCTCGCTGTCCATGGCGAGCTTGCCCCGGAACAGCTCGGTGTTGGGCGAATGGCCGATGGCGATGAACACGCCGTCGGTCGAAAACTCCTTCTCCGCCCCGGTCTTGACGTTCTTCACGCGCACGCCCTTGACCAGCGGCGCGGGCTTGGCCTCGCCCGTGATCTCCTGCAGCGTGTGATCCCACAGCACCGTGACCTTGGGATTCTTGAACAGGCGTTCCTGAAGGATCTTTTCGGCGCGGAACGAATCGCGCCGGTGGATCAACGTCACCTTCGAGGCATGGTGCGTGAGATAGAGCGATTCCTCGACCGCGGTGTTGCCGCCGCCGACCACGACCACTTCCTTGCCACGGAAGAAGAAACCGTCGCAGGTCGCGCAGGCCGACACGCCGCCGCCGCGGAAGGTCTCCTCAGTCGGGATGCCCAGCCACTTCGCCGTGGCCCCGGTCGAGATGATCAATGCGTCCGCCTCATAGCGGTCTCCGGAATCGCCCAGGCAGACGAACGGCCGGCGCGACAGGTCGACGTCGACGATGGTATCAAAATGGAGCTGGGTGCCGACATGCTCGGCCTGCTTCTGCATCTGCTCCATCAGCCAGGGGCCCTGGATGACGTCGGCGAAGCCCGGATAGTTCTCCACGTCAGTGGTGATGGTGAGCTGGCCGCCGGGCTGGATGCCCTGGACCAGCATGGGCTTCAGGCTGGCGCGGGCGGCATAGATGGCCGCCGTGTAACCAGCCGGTCCCGACCCCAGAATGAGCACTTTTCCCCGATGAGTCGCCGCCATGACCTACCCGCATCCCGCAAACCGCATATCTTCGACATATATGCAAACCTCGCCAGGTATGCACGGATGTTCTGACGATCGAGCGCAATTGTTCACAGGGACTTGGCCCAAACCCGCAACTTTATTGCGCGGACGGCATGGTTCTGGCATAGAGCGCGGCCAACGGAGGAAATTGATGGCTCGTGCAAAGCTCGATCGGATCGATCGGCGCATTATCAGCGACCTGCAGGCAAACGGGCGCATGACCAACGTGGAGCTGGCCGAGCGCGCCGGCATATCCGCGCCGCCCTGCCTGCGGCGGGTGCGGGCGCTCGAGCGCGCCGGGATCATCAAGGGTTACCATGCGGAACTCAGCCCCGAGACCCTGGGCTACAGCGTCTCGGTGTTCGCGCTGGTCGGCCTCAACAGCCAGGCCGAGATCGACCTCAAGGCCTTCGAGGAACTCATCGCCAAGTGGGACGAGGTCCGCGAATGCCACATGCTGGCGGGCGAGGCCGACTTCCTGCTGAAGATCGTCGCGGAGACCTGGGACGAGTACCAGAAGTTCCTGACCACGCGGCTGACCTCGGCGCCCAATGTCAGTCATGTGAAATCCATGATGGTCTTCCGCACCGCCAAGCAGCTGCCCGGGGTGCCGATCTCCGTCGAGTAGGAGCAAGGACCATGGACGGCAGCCCCGCCCCCGACGTCACTTTGGAGCGCCTGCACGAGATCGCCGACGCCTTCGCCCGCCGCGACGTCGACGGCATCGTCAATTCGTTCGCCGAGGACGGCGAGTTCCGCAATGCCCGCGGCCCCGACTATTGGGGCCAGAGTTTCAAGGGCAAGGCGGCGATCCGCAGCTACTTCGAACCGCTGTTTGCCTCGACCGGCGACGTGAAATGGCAGCACACCAGCGAGTTCATCTGCGGCAACCGCGCCGTCACGGAATGGCATCGTACGGCGACGCTCAAGACCGGCGAACGTCAGGAGTGGCTGGGCTGCGATCTCTACACCTTCCGCCGCGGCCTGATCGTTCTGAAGGACACGTACATCAAGGTCGTCACCTGACGGCCCTGTCCGCGCTGCCTTAAAAATTCCTCGAAAACCCTCTTGCGGGAAACGCTGTGTATCTATAGCGTGCCAAAAATACACGGCGTTACCGCTACACGGAGGCGCACATGGCCAACCTGATGCACTCGGCCCGGCTGCTGGTTACCGACCTCGCCTCGACGATCCTGTTCCTGGTCGTCCTGCTCGCCACCAAGGACCTGATGCTGGCCGTGGCGCTGGGCGTCGGCCTCGGCATCGTCCAGATCGGCTGGATGAAACTGCGGGGTCAGCCGATCGACACCATGCAATGGCTGAGCATCGGCCTGGTCGTGGTCTCCGGCATCGCCACCATGCTGACCAGCGATCCGCGCTTCGTGATGCTGAAGCCTACGGTGATCTACTGCATCGTCGGCGCCTACATGCTGAAGCCGGGCTGGATGAACCGCTATCTGCCGCCGATCGCCGTGCAGACCGTGCCCGATCTCGCGTGGATCTTCGGCTTCGTGTGGGCCGGCCTGATGTTCGGCTCGGCCGTGCTCAACATCGCGCTGGCCATGACGCTCGATCCGGTCAGCTGGTCGGCGATCATGTCGATCTGGGGCATCGCGAGCAAAGTCGCGCTGTTCCTGGTTCAGTATGGCCTGATGCGGTTCGTCGGCGTGCGTCGCGCCAAGGCGGCGATGGCGCAGGCGGCGTCTACTTGAACTGGACGCCCACGACCTCGTAGGAGCGGGCGCCGCGCGGCGTCTGGACTTCGACGGTGTCGCCCACCGTCTTGCCGATCAGGGCCCGGCCGATCGGCGAGGTCACCGAGATGCGGCCCTTGGTGAGGTCGGCCTCGTAGGGGCCGACGATCTGGTATTTCACCTTCTCGTCGGTGTCCTCGTCGGCCAGCCGCACGGTGGCGCCGAACTTCACGACCTTGCCGGAAAGCTTGCTGAAATCGATCACCTCGGCGCGCGCGACGATGTCCTCGATCTCGGCGATGCGGCCTTCGATGAAGCCCTGGCGTTCGCGCGCGGAGGTATATTCGGCGTTCTCCGAAAGATCGCCATGCTCGCGCGCCGCCGCGATCGCCTTGATGATCGCCGGGCGCTCAATGCTCTTCAGCTGCTTCAGTTCGTCCTCGAGGACTTTCAGCCCCTCGGCCGTCGTCGGAACCCTTTCCATTGCCTGATCGTCCTTAATGAATCGTGCGGCGTCAACGCCCATCCCGGCCCATCAGGCCGGTTGCAATGCGCCTGATTTGGGCTCGGAAGCTAGAAGGTGGTCTTGAAGTAGGATTGCAGCGGCGCCACGTCCAACGCCCCTTCGCTCAGCGCCGCGATGCCTTCGACCGAGGCCTTGGCGCCCGCCACCGTGGTGTAATAGGCGATCTTGTGCATCAGCGCGGTGCGCCGAAGCGTAAAACTGTCGGTCAGCGCCGCCGAGCCGTCGACGGTGTTGAACACCAGCTGCACCTTGCCGTCCTTCATCAGGTCGACGATGTGCGGCCGGCCTTCGAGCACCTTGTTGACGCGCAGCGCCTCGATGCCGTGACGGCGCAGATGGTCGGCGGTGCCGCCGGTCGCCACGACCTTGAAGCCGAGCTCGACCAGCCGCTTCACCGGCTTCACCATCGCCGCCTTGTCGGGATCCTTGACCGACACGAAGACCACGCCGTCGACCGGCACCTTGCTGCCGGCGCCGAGCTGCGACTTGGCGAAGGCGCGGCCGAAATCGGAATCCAGCCCCATGACCTCGCCGGTCGAGCGCATCTCGGGCCCGAGGATGACGTCGACGCCGGGGAAGCGCGCGAAGGGGAACACCGCTTCCTTGACCGCGACGTGCTTGCCCTTGGCCTTCTTGATGGCGAGCGACTTCAGCGATTCGCCGGCCATCAGGCGGGCGGCGTACTTGGCGATCGGCTGGCCGGTTGCCTTGGCGACGAAGGGCACGGTGCGGCTGGCGCGCGGATTGACCTCCAGCACGTAGACCTCGCCGTCCTTCACCGCGTACTGCACGTTCATCAGGCCGACGACCTGCAGGGCCTTGGCCATCGCCTCGGTCTGGCGCTCGATCTCGGCGATGATCTTGGCCGGCAGCGAGTAAGGCGGCAGCGAGCAGGCCGAGTCGCCGGAATGGATTCCGGCTTCCTCGATGTGCTCCATGATGCCGGCGACGAACACGTTCTGGTTCTTGTCGGCCAGCGCATCGACATCGACCTCGATGGCGTCACGCAGATAGGAATCGACCAGCACCGGATTGGCGCCCGACACCTTCACCGCGTCGCGCATGTAGCGCTCGGTGCCTTCGCGGTCGTAGACGATCTGCATGGCGCGGCCGCCCAGCACGTAGGACGGACGGATGACCACCGGGTAGCCGATCTTGTCGGCGACGGCGATCGCCTGCTCCTGCGAGGTCGCGGTGCCGTTGTCGGGCTGGCGCAGCTTGAGCTTGTGGATGAGCTGCTGGAAGCGCTCGCGGTCCTCGGCGAGATCGATGGCGTCGGGCGAGGTGCCGAGGATCGGGATGCCGGCGGCCTCGAGCGGCTTGGCAAGCTTGAGCGGCGTCTGGCCGCCGAACTGCACGATCAAACCCAAAAGCTCGCCCTTGCTGCGCTCGACCTCGACCAGCTCGATCACGTCCTCGGCCGTCAGCGGCTCGAAGTAGAGGCGGTCGGCGGTGTCGTAGTCGGTCGAGACCGTCTCGGGGTTGCAGTTGACCATGATGGTCTCGTAGCCGGCCTCGCGCAGGGCGTAGACGGCGTGGACGCAGCAATAGTCGAACTCGATGCCCTGGCCGATGCGGTTCGGGCCGCCGCCCAGGATGATGACCTTGCGCCGGTCGGTCGGCTCGGCCTCGCACTCGGCGGGCCGGAGCCCATCGCCCTCGTAGCAGGAGTAGAGGTAGGGCGTGCGCGAGGCGAACTCGGCGGCGCAGGTGTCGATGCGCTTGAACACCGGACGGATGCCCATCGCGCGCCGCTTCTTGGCGACAGCGGCCGCCGACTGTCCCGTGAGCTCAGCCAGGCGCTCGTCGGAAAAGCCCTTCTTCTTGAGGTCGATGAAGTCCTTGGCGTCCTTCGGCAGGCCCTTGGCGCGGACCTCGGCCTCGATCTTCACCAGCTGCTCGATCTGGCGCAGGAACCACGGCTCGTACTTCGACGCCTGGGCGATCTCCTCGACCGAGAGGCCGTAGCGGAAGGCCTGGGCGATCACCAGCACGCGGTCCGGCGTCGGGCGCGCCAGCGCGCCGACGACGGCGCTCTTGTCGGGCGCGCCCTTGATCTCGATCTCGTTCAGGCCGGTCAGGCCTGTCTCCATCGAGCGCAGGGCCTTCTGCAGCGATTCCTGGAAGGTCCGGCCGATCGACATCGCCTCGCCCACGCTCTTCATCGAGGTGGTGAGGAGAGCCTCGGCGCCGGGGAACTTCTCGAAGGCGAAGCGCGGCATCTTGGTGACGACGTAGTCGATCGTCGGCTCGAACGAGGCCGGGGTCGTGCCGGTGATGTCGTTTAGAAGCTCGTCGAGCGTGTAGCCGACGGCAAGCCGCGCCGCGACCTTGGCGATCGGAAAGCCCGTCGCCTTTGACGCCAGCGCCGAGGAGCGCGACACGCGCGGGTTCATCTCGATCACGACCATGCGGCCGGTCTCGGGATCGACCGCGAACTGCACGTTCGATCCGCCGGTATCGACGCCGATCTCGCGCAGGCACGCGATCGAGGCGTCGCGCATGATCTGGTATTCCTTGTCGGTGAGCGTCAGCGCCGGCGCCACCGTCACCGAGTCGCCGGTGTGGATGCCCATCGGGTCGACGTTCTCGATCGAGCAGATGATGATGCAGTTGTCGCGCCGGTCGCGCACGACCTCCATCTCATACTCTTTCCAGCCCAGCACCGATTCCTCGACCAGCACCTCGCCGACCGGCGAGGCGTCGATGCCGCCCTGGACGATGTCGAAATATTCGTCGCGGTTGTAGGCGATGCCGCCGCCGGTGCCGCCCAAGGTGAAGGACGGGCGGATGATGGCGGGCAATCCGACATGCTCGATCGCGTTGATCGCCTCCTCGCGATTGTGCACGACCTCGCTCTTGGGGCATTCCAGCCCGATCTTGGTCATGGCCTCGCGGAACAGCAGCCGATCCTCGGCCTTGTCGATCGCCTCGGCATTGGCGCCGATCAGCTCGACCTTGAACTTCTTCAGCCGGCCGTCGCGGTGCAGCGCCATCGCCGTGTTGAGCGCGGTCTGGCCGCCCATGGTCGGCAGGACGGCGTCGGGCCTCTCCTTCTCGATGATGCGCGCCACCATGTCGGGCGTGATCGGCTCGATGTAGGTCGCATCGGCCAGGCCCGGATCGGTCATGATCGTGGCCGGGTTGGAGTTCACCAGGATGACGCGATAGCCCTCGTCCTTCAGCGCCTTGCAGGCCTGCACGCCGGAATAGTCGAACTCGCAGGCCTGGCCGATGACGATCGGCCCGGCGCCGATCACGAGGATGCTCTTGATGTCTGTACGCTTGGGCATTCGGTTATTTGCCGCCCTTGCTCTTGTCGATCATGTCGACGAAGCGATCGAACAGGTAGTGGCTGTCGGTCGGGCCGGGCGAGGCCTCGGGATGGTACTGCACCGAGAAGGCCGGCTTGTCGATGCAGCGCAGGCCCTCGTTGGTGCCGTCGAACAGCGAGACGTGCGTGACCTCGGCGGTCTTGGGCAGCGATTCAGGGACGACGCAGAAGCCGTGGTTCTGCGAGGTGATCTCGACCTTGCCGGTGGTCAGGTCCTTGACCGGCTGGTTGGCGCCGCGATGGCCGCGCTCCATCTTGCGCGTCTTGCCGCCGAGCGTCAGCGCCAGGATCTGATGGCCGAGGCAGATGCCGAACAGCGGCACCTTCTTGTCGAGCACGCCCTGCACCGCCGGCACGCTGTAGTG